>JAFTPX010000009.1 GCA_017463065.1 Clostridia bacterium | reverse complement strand
TCCCGCGGCGGAGTCGAAGTTTTGCGGAGAAAGCAAGGCACGTTAGTGCCGTTCGGAGCAAAACCAAGGGGTGCTTTGCGCCCCGCAGGGATATGGTTGGAATTAGATTTACCCTTTTTGTAACGCAAGAACTGTTTGAAAGTAACTGACAGAACGGGAAAAGCGGTAGTTCTAATGTGCAACCATACCCTCAAAAAATGCTTAGCATTTTTTGACTCTTATTCGGGCTCACGCCACTCATAAGAGTTCGACTCGTGCGGGTTGTTTCATTGTGCGCTGCCGTAACGGCTCTATCCCGCACTCGCTCAGAGTGACAAACAGGGGTTGTGTTGTCGATATACGTAACGTTTTCACCCTTCTCGCCCCAGGACTGTCATTCTTGAGCTCAGGTTTGCAAGCAATGCGGAGAAAGCAAGGCACGTTAGTGCCGTTCGGAGCAAAACCAAGGGGTGCTTTGCACCCCGAAAGGGGATTAGCAGGGATATGGCTGGGAGTTAGATGTACCCTTCCGAGGGGAAAGAGCTGTTTTTCCTCCCGAAAAATCCCCTTTCCCTCTTGCTTTTTCTGCCAAACGGGTGTATAATCAACTGCTTTATGAAAACGCCCTTTGAAAGAAGGTTACCTTATGAAGAACCTATTCCGTCCCAAGCTGATCGACACCCTGAAGGGGTATTCCGCCAAGCAATTGGTCAGCGATTTCGTGGCGGGGCTGATCGTGGCCATCATCGCTCTGCCCTTGTCCATCGCTCTTGCCATTGCCTCGGGGGTCTCTCCCGAAAAGGGTATTTACACCGCCATCATCGCAGGCTTCGCCATCTCCCTGCTGGGAGGCTCCCGTGTGAACATTTCCGGCCCCACGGCGGCCTTTGCCACCATCGTGGCGGGGATCGTGGCCGCCCACGGTATGGAGGGGCTGATCCTTGCCACTCTTATGGCAGGCGTGATCCTGATCCTCATGGGGCTTTTGAAGTTCGGTTCCCTCATCAAGTACATCCCTTGCACCATCACCACGGGCTTTACCGCAGGCATCGCCGTCACCATCGCCATCGGACAGCTGAAGGATTTCCTGGGGCTGACCTATCCCGAAGGAACCCACGCCGTGGAGACCATGGAGAAGGCGGAGGCGGTTGCCAAGTCCATCCATACCGCAAACCTTTGGGCGCTGTTGGTGGGGGGCGTGGCCTTGGCCATCCTCATCGTATGGCCCTATATCAGCAAGAAGATCCCCGGCTCTCTCATTGCCGTTTTGGTGGGCTCGGGCATGGTGTTCCTGTTTGACATCCCCGTGAACACCATCGGCGACCTGTACGCCATCGACGGGGCGTTGCCCTCCTTTGCACTGCCCTCCTTCTCTCCCGAACTGCTGATCAAGCTGCTGCCCAACGCCGTGACCATCGCCGTGTTGGCGGGGATCGAATCCCTGCTGTCCTGCGTGGTGTCCGACGGGATGATTGGTGACAAGCACAACTCCAACACCGAGCTCATCGCCCAGGGCGTGGGCAACATCTGCTCCGGACTCTTCGGCGGGATCCCCGCCACGGGCGCCATTGCCAGAACCGCCGCCAACGTGAAAAACGGGGGCAGAACCCCTGTGGCAGGCATGGTGCACGCCGCGGTGCTTTTGTTGGTGCTGGTGGCGCTGATGCCCTTGGCATCCTATATCCCCATGCCCGTCATCGCCGCCATTTTGTTTATGGTGGCCTACAATATGAGCGAATGGCGGGGCTTCGTGAAGCTTTGCAAGACGGCACCTCTCACGGACATTCTGGTGCTGATCGTTACCTTCGTCCTCACCGTGGTGTTTGACCTGGTGGTGGCCATCGCCGTGGGCATGATCCTGGCCGTGGTGTTCTTTATGAAGCACATGACGGACCACACCCGTCTGCGGGTATGGACCCACGACGTGGAGGGACGGAAGAAGGAGCTCCCCCGCCGTGTTTCCGTCATCGAGCTGGACGGCCCTATGTTCTTTGCCTCTGCGGATAAGTTCGGGGATATGCACGGAGAAAACGATACCAAGGTGCTGATCCTGCGTATGCACGACGTGCCCTACCTGGACGCTACCGCCATGAAGAACCTGTTCGCCCTCCAAAAGCTGTGCAAGGACAAGGAAGTCGCCCTGCTCCTCTGCCACGTGGAGGAACAGCCCCTCGCCGCTATGAAGCGGGCGGGACTGGTGAAGGCCCTGGGAGAGGAATGCCTGGTGCAGACCATCGACGACGCCCTGGCCCTTGCCAACACCTATCTGGAATAACCACCGCAAAAGAGCCTGTGAAAAGGCTCTTTTTTTCGGGTTTCTATTGATTTTTCGGCGGGTTTGGAGTATAATATTTTGATGGAGAGTTATAGGTCCGCCAGGTCGGAAACGGTGACGAATTCGTATCCCATTTCCTTCAGCCTGGGGATGAGGATCTCCAACGCCTCCGCCGTAGGGCTTGTCCCCGCCACGTAATCGTGGAACAGGATGATATTCCCGTCCCGCACGCCCCTCAGCACCGTGTTCACCACGCTGTCCACGGAGACGGATGCCCAGTCACGGGTGTCCACCCGCCAGGACCAAAGGACGTAGCGGTAGCCCAAGCGGTTTACCAGCTCCACAGCCTCCTTGCTGATATCTCCTCCGGGAGGGCGGAATACCGTGGGGGTGACCCCGCAGAGATCCTGCAGCAGGAATTCCGTTTCCAGGATCTCCCCCTGCAAGGCCTCCTCGGAAAGAGAAGAAACCTTGCAATGGGAATAGGTGTGGTTGCCGATCTCATGGCCTTGCAGACTTGCCATTTTCACCAGCTCGGGATGTGCCTTTACGTTCTCCCCGATGGGGAAGAAGGTGGCCTTCACCCCGTGCTTTTGGAGCACGGAAAGGATCCTTGCCGTTTGGGTGGCGTGGGGCCCGTCGTCAAAGGTCAGCGCCAGGTATTTCCCTGCGGAAGGGTTTTCCGAGAACACCAGCCCTTGCTTGCGGTAATCCGTGATGTCAAAGGACGGGGTCACGGCAAGCTCCGTCAGGGAGCCGAAGCGGTAGCCTTGCTTTTCCGCCTCCGTGAGAAACCTGTCCAAAATGGCGGCGTTGGTGGCGGACGTGGGGTGGAGCAGCAGCACCTCCCCGGGATGCAGGTTGGAAAGCAGCTTGTCCAGCGCCTTCTCCTCACTCATCTGGGCATTGTTGTCCCAGTCGGCGTAGGCGTAGGACCAGAACACGGGGGTATACCCCAATTCCTTGCAGAATTTCAAGGTGTTTTCCGAAAAAGTGCCCTCCGGCGGGCGGAAAAAGGGCGCCATCTCCTTGCCTGTCAAGGCGGTGTAGGCCTCCTCCGCACCCTTCAGCTCCTTGCGGAAGGTCTCAATGTCCGTAACAGACGCCATATTCTGATGGGTGGTGCTGTGGTTGCACACCAAATGCCCCTCCTGCTCCATGCGGAGGACGACCTCGGGGGAATGCTTGATGATCCCCGGGAGGATGAAGAAGGCACCCTTGGCGTCATGCTTTTGCAGAACGTCCAAAACCTTGGCCACGTTGCCGTTCTCGTATCCCGCATCAAAGGTGAGGTACAGAACCTTCTCGTCGGGAGACCCCAGGGCGATGCCGCCGTAGTTCTGCCACAAATTGTTCCCGTCCAAAAGGCTGGGTTGCTTCTGCCCCGCGGGCTTGAAGAACCAGCGGTATTCCGTGGCCGCAGAAACGGACAGGGAAAGGGAGCACAGACACAAAACCAACAGAAAAACGGATATCCGTTTGATCGTTTTCAAATCCAAAACCTCCTTTCTTCGGTTTGCAAATAGTGTTTGCCGAGGAATTCGGTTTTATCACAGAGAATTTTTTCATCAAAAAAGAGGAACCCTACCGTGAGCACCATCGGCGAGAAATCTTTAGAAATGCATTATCGGTGGAAAGGGAAGATCGAGATCGCTTCCCGCACCACCGCAGATACCAAGGAGGCCTTGAGCCTGGCCTATACCCCCGGGGTGGCACAGCCCTGTCTGGAGATCCAAAGGGATATAGAAAGATCCTACGATCTCACCCGCCGCTGGAACACCGTGGCGGTGATCACCGACGGCTCTGCCGTTTTGGGGCTGGGAAACATCGGCCCCGAGGCGGGAATGCCCGTGATGGAAGGGAAGTGCCTGCTTTTTAAGGAGTTCGGCGGGGTGGACGCCATTCCGCTGTGCATCCGTTCCCAGAACGTGGACGAATTCGTCCGCACGGTGGAGCTGCTTTTGGGCTCCTTCGGCGGGGTGAACCTGGAGGACATCTCCGCCCCCCGTTGCTTTGAGATCGAGCGGAAGCTGCAGGCCGTTTCCGATATTCCCATCTTCCACGACGATCAGCACGGTACCGCCGTGGTGGTTGCCGCAGGGGTGCTGAACGCCTTGAAGGTGGCGGGAAAGAAGATAGAAGAGATCACCGTTTGCATCTGCGGGGCAGGTGCGGCGGGATGCGCCATCGGCAGGATGCTTTTGGATCTGGGTGCAGGGGACGTGATCTTCTGCGACAAGGACGGCATTTTGCAAAGCGAGGATCCCCGTATGGATGGGGAACGGCAAAGACTGTTGAAAGGCACCAACAAGACGAAGAAGGAAGGCTTCCTCCCTCAAGGCGTGGAGGGGGCAGACGTCTTCGTAGGGGTTTCCGCTCCCGGGCTTTTGACGGGAGATATGGTGAGAACCATGAAGGAAAAGGCAATCGTGTTCGCCATGGCAAACCCCACCCCCGAGATCTTCCCCGAGGAAGCCCTGAAAGCAGGCGCCTTGGTAGTGGGCACGGGGCGAAGCGATTACCCCAATCAGGTGAACAACGTGCTGGCATTCCCCGGCATCTTCCGCGGAACGCTGGATGCACGGGCGAAGGCCATTACGAAAGAAATGAAGATGGCGGCGGCGTACGCCCTGGCGGGCTTGGTCTCCGAGAGCGAGCTGAGTCCCACCCGTATTTTGCCCGACGCCTTTGACCCGAGAGTGGCTGCCACGGTTGCCAAAGCCGTTGCAGGTGCATGGAAGGAGATTTGAGTATGGTAGTATGGTATCCCTCCGTCCCCGTGATGGGACAGCCCGATCTGCTGGCAGAGCAGACCGACGAGATGATCTACGGCGACGAATGTGAAATTTTGGAAGAGGTGGGCGCTTACGCAAGGGTGCGCACCGATTACGGCTACGAGGGCTACGTGGAGCGGAAGGCGCTGATAGAGCCTCTTCACGCCCCCAACCGCATGGTTTGCGTGCCCTACGCAGACCTGTTGCCCGAGCCCAAGAATCATTTCCGCCCCATGGTGACCCTGCCCAAGGGTGCCAAGGTGGACGTGGGCTATTCCCATGAGATCCCCCGCTACGGCGTGGCCATCATGCCCTCCACCCGAGGGTGGTACGTCCACAAACAGCACCTGAAGCCCATTCCCTCCGGGGTGGGCACCGAGGAGGATCTGCGGAAGGGCATCGTAGAGGAAGCTTTGGGCTACCTTGGGGTGCAGTACCGCTGGGGAGGCAGAACCCCCGCCGGTGTGGATTGCTCCGGCCTTTGCTTTATGGCCTACCGCCTCAACGGGCTGACCATCTGGAGAGATGCGGACGTGGATAAGAACCCCAACCTGCGTAAGATCACCCTTGAGGAAGCCAAGCCCGGCGATCTGCTGTTCTTCCCCGGCCACGTGGCCATGTATCTGGGGAACGGGGAGTTCGTCCACGCCACCGCCTCCGCAGGGAAGGTGGTCAGAGATACCTTCGAGAACGCAAAGGAACTGATGGCAAGACTGCACACCGTTGCCACCTATTTTTAAGACATGAAGATCACACAGCAAGAGATTTTGGCGCAAGCCGCCGTTGCGGAGAGTCTGCGCCCTGTATTTGCAGGGAAGAAGGCCATGGTGCGCACCTTCGGGTGTCAGCAGAACGAGGCCGACGGCGAGCGGATCCTGGGGGAATTGGTAGCCTGCGGGCTCACCCCCACGGAGGAGCTTGCGGAAGCGGACGTGGTGATTTTGAACACCTGCGCTATCCGTGAGCATGCGGAGCAGCGGGTGCTGGGCATCATCGGCTCCATGAAAAAAGAAAAAGAAAAACGCCCCCAAATGCTTATGGGTATGTGCGGCTGTATGGCCCAGGAGCCCCACCGACAGGAACAGCTGATGCAAAGCTATCCTTTCGTGGACTTCCTCTTCGGGACGGATATGCACCACCGTGTGCCGGGCATCTTAAAGGAGGTTCTGAGCTCCCGCAGGCAGAAGCAGTTTGTCACCGATCTGCCCCACAGTGAGTTCGGGGTGATCTCCGAGGGCACCCCCGTCTGCCGTGACAGCGCCTACAAGGCAAAGGTCTCGGTGATGTACGGCTGTAACAATTTCTGCTCCTATTGTATCGTCCCCTACGTCAGGGGCCACGAGCGGAGCAGAGATTCCGCAGAGGTGCTTGCCGAGGTGGAAGGATTGGTAAAAGGCGGCTACAAGGACATTATGCTGTTGGGGCAGAACGTGAACTCCTACCGCGGGGATATGGATTTTCCCGCCCTGCTGGAAAAATGCGCCTCCTTTGAAGGGGAGTATTGGGTACGGTTCATGACCTCCCACCCCAAGGACGCCTCTCCCGCGTTGGTGCGGGTGATGGCAGAACAGCAAAGGGTGGCAAAGCATTTCCACCTGCCCTTCCAGTCGGGAAACGACAGGATCCTGTCTGCCATGAACCGCAAGTACAACCGAGAACAGTATCTGGAAAAGGCCCTTGCCATCAAGGAGCGGGTGAAGGACGTTTCCCTCACCTCCGACGTGATCGTGGGCTTCCCCACGGAGACGGAGAAGGAATTCTTAGATACCGTGGAGCTGGTGAAGCAGGTGGGCTTTGATATGCTGTACACCTTCATCTATTCCCCCCGCAAGGGCACCGTAGCGGAAAAAATGGAGGGCCGCATCCCCCACGAGGAGCAGGTGCGCCGCTTCTCTTACCTTTCCGAGGTGCAGAACGAGATTGCGCAGAAGAACAACGACGCCTTGGTGGGGAAGGTGCTTACCGTCCTTTCCGAGGGCGCAAACGAAAAAGGCGTCCCCACGGGCAGAAGCTCGGGGAACAAGATCGTCACCTTCGACACCCCCGTTCCCAGGGGACAGTTCTGTAAGGTGGAGATCCACACCGCCAAGCAGTACGCCCTGGGCGGAAAACTTTTGAAATAAGTATTTTAGGAGATAAAACGAAAAACGGGTCGTTTTTCGGCGGGGAGTTTCCCGCATGGCGGAAAACTCCATAACACTCGCCCGCAAGACGGGCTGCAAAAGAGAAAGGAACGACTAGCATGAACGAACAATTGAGAATTGCACTGGAAAACTTTTTGAACGCCCTGCGGGACAGCGAGGCTGTGGTGAGATATGAAAACGCCAAGGCGCTTTACACCACCGACGGCAAGCTGATGGCCCTCATCGACCAATACAACTGCCAGGGAAAGCTGCTCCGCGACGAGGGAGAAAAGGCAGACCGTAACGACGAGCTTCTGGCCCAGATCACCAACAAGCTGAAGGAGCTTTACGACGAGATCATGGCAAACGAGACCATGCTGGCCATGCAGGCGGCAGAGCAGGAGATCTCCGCCATCATCAACGACGTGAACAGAGGCATGCAGTCCATCTTCCAGCCCGAAATGGAAGGCGGCTGTACCGGCAACTGCTCCACCTGCTCCTCCTGCCACTGATTTTTTCAGAATTCAAAAATAAGGATCGGTTTTGACTATGGGACTGTCTCCCTTGATGCAACAATACAATGAAATAAAGGCGCAATACCCCGACTGTCTTGTGATGATGCGCTTGGGCGACTTCTACGAGATGTTCTTTGAGGACGCAAAAACGGCGGCCGCCGCCCTGGAGCTGGTTTTGACCGGCAGGGATTGCGGTCTTCCCGAACGGGCGCCCATGTGCGGCGTGCCCCACCACGCCTTGGAGACCTATCTGGCAAAGCTGGTATCCCAGGGCTTCCGTGTGGCCATCGTGGATCAGCTGGAGGACCCTGCCACCGCCAAGGGCTTGGTGAAGAGGGGGGTCACCCGTGTGGTCACTCCCGGTACGGTGTTCGAAGCCAGCATGCTCAACGAGAAGCGGAACAACTTCCTGTGCGCCGTGTACCCCGCTCCCGACGGATACGGGGTGGTGTTTGCGGACTTTTCCACAGGCGAGGTGTTCGCCACGGATATTCGGGGAGAGGACGCCAATCGCAGACTCACCTCCGAGACGGCGGCTTATACCCCCTGTGAGTTCTTCCACGCACCGGGGATGGACGTGCCCTTTTTGGACGAGCTGTCCTACCGCTACCTGGCAATGCTGACGGAAATGCCCGAGGAAGCCGTAGAGGAAACCAAGGCCAGGGAGGCCTACCTGTCCCGCTATGGGGAGATCCCCGCAGACGCTCCTCCCTACGCCGTCCTTGCCATGGGAAGCCTGATCAACGAATTGCAAAACGGGCGGATGCATTGTGACCTCCGCCATTTCCGCACCCCCGCCTTCTACGAGACGGAGCGGTATATGGGTATCGACAGCTTCTCCCGGCGAAACCTGGAGCTGTGCGAATCCCTGCGGGGAAAGAACGCCAAGGGAAGCCTGTTCTGGGCGATCGACCGCACCCGCACCTCCGCAGGTGCCAGAATGCTGAGAAGCTGGCTGGAAAAGCCCTTGGTGAATTGCGCCGCCATCCGTAACCGCCAGGACGCCGTACAGGTGCTGGTGGAGGACGGGATCCGCCGCGGGGAGATCCGCGAGCTGCTCCAGCAGACGGTGGATATTGACCGTTTGGTCACCAAGCTGGTTCACGGCAGTGCCAACGCCAGGGATCTGAAGACCCTGGAGCGCACCCTCAGCCTGTTGCCCCGCCTGCAGACCCTGCTGTTCGAGCCTCAGAACCGCCGCTTACATTCCCTGGGTAAGGGGATCGAGCCCCTGCCTCAGGTGGTGGAGGCCATCTCCAAGACCATCGCCGAGGATCCCGCCCTGAACGTAAAGGAGGGCGGCATCATCAAGCCCGGCTGTAACGCCGTGGTGGACGAGCTGAGAAGCATGCTGGACGACGGCAAGAGCTGGATCGCCCGCATAGAGGAAAGCGAGCGGGAGCGCACGGGGATCCGTACATTGAAGATCGGCTACAACCGTGTGTTCGGCTATTACATCGAGGTCTCCAAGTCCTTCGTGGACCAGGTGCCCGCGGAATACATCCGCAAGCAGACCCTGACCACAGGGGAGCGTTACCTCACTCCCGAATTGAAGGAAATGGAATCCCGGGTTTTGGGTGCCAAGGAGCGGGATTGCGCCTTGGAATACGAGCTGTTCACCGCACTGCGGGAATACGTATTGGAATCCCTGCCCAGACTCCAGGATATTGCCGTTTCTTTGGCGGAAACGGACGTACTTTGTTCTTTTGCGGAGATCTCTGCCGAGGCGGGCTACGTGCGCCCCGAGGTGGACGAATCCGACGTGATCGATATCAAGGGGGGCAGACACCCCGTGGTGGAAAAGGTGCTTTCCGACACCTATTTCGTGCCCAACGACTGTCTGATGGACCGTGTCCAAAGCAGGCTTCTGCTGATCACGGGCCCCAATATGGCGGGTAAATCCACCTATATGCGCCAGGTGGCGTTGATCACCCTCCTGGCCCAGATCGGGTGCTTCGTTCCCGCTTCCTCCGCCCGCATCGGCGTGGTGGATCGGATCTTTACCCGTATCGGCGCCTCCGACGACCTGGCCTCCGGCACCTCCACCTTTATGCTGGAGATGAACGAGGTGGCAGAGATCCTGAAGAACGCCACCTCCCGCAGTCTCATCATCTACGACGAGATCGGCAGAGGCACCTCCACCTTCGACGGTATGTCCATCGCCAAGGCGGTGGCGGAATATACCTGCAAGAAGATCGGCGCCAAATCCCTGTTTGCCACCCATTATCACGAGCTCACCGACCTGGAGCAGACCATGCCCGGGGTGATGAACTACCACATCGCCGCCAAGAAGAAGGGGAGCGATATCCTCTTCCTGCGGAAGATCGTCCGCGGGGCAGCAGACGACAGCTACGGCATCGAGGTTGCCGCCTTGGCAGGGGTTCCCGCCCCCGTGGTCACCCGTGCCAAGCAGGTGCTTGCAGAGCTTTTGGACGCAGGTCTTGCCCTCCCCAAGCCCAAGGAAGAGGAAGACGATGGCATGATCACCTTCGGCGACCTTTCCGCCCAGACGGTGGCGGACAAGCTGAGAGCCACGGATCTGAATATGCTGTCTCCTTATGAGGCAATGACTTTGTTGTTTGAACTGAAAAAATTGCTGTAAGGGTGGCTTGCAGCCAATGAAGTTGCTTCGCAAATGAAGTGGCTTCGCCAATGAAGTGTTTCCTGCGGAAACAATGAAGTTGCGACCGCAGGTCGCAAATGTTAAGTTGTTTTTTGCAAGAAGAATAAGGAGGGGTTTGTTTTGAAACGAGATAAGCTCGCCGAGCTGTCCATGCAGTTTTCGGTGGATATTTTGAATTTGATCGAAGAACTGCAAACAAGACCGGGACAAACGATTCCTTTGCAGGTGGAGCGCAGTGCCACCAGCATTTGCGCCAATATTGCCGAGGGAAAATACGCCCAAAGCAGAGCGGACTTTATTTCAAAGTTTCACATCGCACTGAAAGAGGCCAACGAAACCGGCAAATGGCTGGAGATGCTTTATTTGACGAAGAAAATCGACGGACCCCGTTACAAGAAAATTGCCGGAGAATGTGCCACGATACGTATTCTTTTGATTGCCTCTCTGAAGACGGCAAAGGCCAACGCCGAGAAGAACGCTTCAAAACAGAACCTATAGCCGTTGTCAACGGTCAACAACTTAACATTTGTGCGCTGTGCGCACAACTTCATTGACGCAATGCGTCACTTCATTTGCACGCAGTGCAACTTCATTTGTACGTAGTACAACAAGGAGGACTCCCTATGGGAATCATCAACATTCTGGATGCCCAGACTGCCAATATGATCGCCGCAGGCGAGGTGGTGGACCGCCCCGCCGGTGCGTTGAAGGAGCTGTTGGAAAACGCTCTGGATGCAGGCGCCACCCGCATCTCCGTGGAGATCAAGGGGGGCGGCAGGGCTTTTCTGCGGATCGCCGACAACGGAAAAGGCTTTTACCGTGACGACATTCCCAAATCCCTCCTCCGCCACGCCACCAGCAAGATCAAGGATGGCAACGATCTGAACGAGATCGTCACCTTCGGCTTCCGCGGAGAGGCTTTGGCGGCCATCAGCTCCGTCTCCCGCATGGAGATCATCTCCCGCCACAGGGAGGAATCCGTGGGCACGCGGCTGACCTCCGACGAAAACGGGGTGGTGATGGTGGACACCGGCTGTCCCGAGGGCACCACGGTGATCGTGAAGGATCTGTTCTACAACACCCCCGCAAGACAAAAGTTTTTAAAGCGCGACGCCACGGAGGGCTCCGCCTGCGTCAGTGCGGTGGCGGCCGCCGCCGTTTCCCACCCGGAGGTCTCCTTCACCCTGACGGTGGAGGGGGAGAAGCGGTTCTTCACCTCGGGAGACGGGAAGCTGCTGCAGGTGCTTTACGCCGTGTACGGCAAACCCTTCGCAGGGACGTTACAGCCTGTGGACTATTCCCTGGACGGGGTTTCCGTCAGAGGCTACGTCACCTCTCCCGACGGAGCGAGAGGCAGCCGCAGTATGCAGATGTTCTTCGTCAACGGCAGACCCATCCGCTCCAAGACCATGATGGCGGCGCTGGAGGAGGCCTTCCGTTCCTACCTCCCTCACGGGAAGTATCCCGGGTGCGTGCTGTTTTTGGAGATCCCCTACGGCATGACGGACGTGAACGTTCACCCCGCAAAGCTGGAGATCCGCTTCGCCGACGAGCGTCCCGTGTTCTCCGCGGTGTACCACGGGGTGAAGAATACCCTGGGCGCCAAGGATCTGCCCCCCGAGGAGACGGCGTTTGAACAGCCCTCCTTGCTTGAAAATCTTCCTAAGGCGGAGTTCCGTCCCAAGGAAGAGCCCAAAAAAGAGCCGGTCTCGGAGACCAAGCCTCCCGTGTGGGAGCCTTCCCGTCCCATGCGTCCCCCGACTTCCCGCCCTGCCTTCGGCGGTGCGGCCTTCTCTCCCCGCATCGGGGAAGAGGATCTTTCCGGGGAGACCCTTTTGAAGTTTGCCCAGCCGGAGGAAGAGCCTCCCGCAGAGCCTGCGCCTCCCGTGCAGACGGTGATGGAGGCAAAGCCCTATTACCGCTTGGTGGGGGAGGTCTACAACGCCTTTTTGGTGGTGGAAACGGAAAAGGAAGTTCTTTTCATCGACAAACACGCCGCTCACGAGCGGATCTTATACGAAAAATTGGCCTCCCGCAAGGAGGTTCACAGCCAACAGCTGTTAGCGCCTATCGCCATTACCCTGCAGGGGGAGGAGATCGCAGTGCTGTTGGAAAACGCCTCCCACCTGGAGGAATACGGCTTTACGGTGGAATCCTTCGGCAGTGATACCGTTTTGGTCCGTGCCGTTCCCGGGAGCCTGGCGGGAACCCGTGACCTGAAGGGCATTCTGGAGGGGTTTGCCTCCGATCTTGCCCGTGGCGGCAAGGTGTCCTTTGCGGAAAAGTGCGACAGGGCTTTGTTCACCGTGGCCTGTAAGGCGGCCTTGAAGGCGGGGATCCCCAACGCCCCCGAGCACAACGCCTGGGTGGTGGAACGGCTGATGGAGGACGCATCCTTGCGGTTCTGTCCCCACGGCAGACCCGTCATCCACCCCATCTCCCGCCGGGAAATGGAAAAATTCTTTGACCGTTGAAGGGTGTTCTTATGAAAAAATTCGAACTGTTAAAACAATCCGGCGCGGCACGGCGCGGGGTCTTCCACACGGTGCATGGGGACATTCAGACCCCCGTGTTCATGAACGTGGGCACCAGCGCCGCCATCAAGGGTGGCGTTTCCACCCTGGATCTGAAGGAGATCAAATGCCAGGTGGAGCTTTCCAACACCTACCATCTCCACGTGCGTCCGGGTGACAAGGTGATCCGCAACCTGGGCGGTCTGCACCGCTTCTTCAATTGGGATAAGCCCATCCTCACGGATTCCGGTGGATTCCAGGTGTTCTCCCTGGCAACTCTGCGGAACATCAAGGAGGACGGGGTGACCTTCCAGTCCCACATGGACGGGGCAAAGATCTTCATGAGCCCCGAGATCAGCATGCAGATCCAATCCAACCTTGCCTCCACCATCGCCATGGCGTTTGACGAATGTCCTTCCTCCGTGGCGGAGCACGGGTATATTGACCGCTCTATCGAGCGTACCACCCGTTGGCTGTACCGTTGCAAGGCGGAAATGGATCGCCTTAACTCCCTGCCGGACACCATCAACAGAGACCAGATGCTCTTCGGCATCAACCAGGGCGGTGTGTATACCGACCTGCGTATCCGCCATATGAAGCAGATCAAGGAGTTGGATCTGGACGGCTACGCCATCGGCGGGCTGGCGGTGGGAGAGACGGCGGAGGAAATGTACCGCACCATCGAGGCGGTGGAGCCCTTCATGCCCGCAGACAAGCCCCGTTACCTCATGGGGGTGGGTACGCCCATCAACATTTTAGAGGCGGTGGACAGAGGGGTGGATTTCTTCGACTGCGTCATGCCCTCCCGTAACGCAAGACACGGCAACCTGTTCACCTCGGAGGGCCTTCTGAATCTGAACAACAACAAATTCATGGAAGACCCCCTGCCCCTGGACGTGAAGTGCGATTGCCCCGTGTGCCGCAACTATTCCCGTGCCTACATCCGCCATCTGTTCAAGGCAAGAGAAATGCTTGCCATGCGGTTGTGCGTCATCCATAACCTGTATTTCTACAACAACCTCATGCAGGAGATCCGGGACGCTTTGGACGGCGGCTACTGGCAGACCTTCAAGGAAGAGAAGGTGGAAGCCTTCTCCCGTCGCGTATGAAAACGCTTTGCTTTGCCCTGGCGCTGGTGATGTTCCTTGCCCTGCCCGTTTCCGCAGAAGAAGCGGGGCTGGAGGTGACCTACCGCCAAGTGGACGATGAGTGGAAGGATATCCCCGTGGGGGATCTCACCATTGCGGAATCCGCCTGCGGCATCGCCACCATCTGCAACGCCGTTTACTACCTGACGGGGCAGAAAACGGACCTGGTGGAGCTGGCGAATTGGGCCCACGAGGCCAACCTGTTCAACGCTCCCGGGGTGCCGGGATGCTACCGCTCCGTGTTTTTCCACGCAGGGGAAGCTTACGGAGCCGCCTACGGCTTTACCGCTACCAAATTTCTCTACGGAGATATCTATGACAAACAGCTCCTTTCCCACCTGGAAAAGGGCGGGACGGCGGCCCTCCACGTGCCGGGGCATTTTATGGCGGTGATCGATTACGACGCCGAAAATGGGCTGTTTTTGGTGATCGACCCTCTGCCGGGGGACTATGGCAGGTACGACAGGCGCCGCAAGGGCATCACCCATACCGGGGGTGACTGGCTGACGGCGGAGCAATTGACCCGGGGTTACGTGGACGTGGACGGCTTTGCCCTGTTTACCCGGGTGCTTTCGGAACAAGAAGAAAAAACCGTGACCGATACGGCGGTGTCCGCCTCCCTGGCGGCATTGCCCAACACATAACGAGGAGGCTTTTTATGCCCGGAATTCTTGCAGATTTGAACCCCGAAAAGGTATTTTACTATTTTGAGCAGATCTCTGCCATTCCCCGGGGCTCGGGGAACGTGAAGAAGATCGCAGATTACCTCTGCTTTTTCGCAAAGGTGCGCCAGCTGGAATGGGAGCGTGACCACGCCAACAACGTGATCATCCGCAAGCCCGCCACTCCCGGCTACGAGGACGCCGCAACGGTGATCCTCCAGGGACATACGGACATGGTTTGCGCCAAAACGGCGGAAAGCACCCACGATTTTGAGAAGGATGGATTGGATCTGCGCCTGGAGGAGGGCTGGATCTCCGCAAACGGCACCACCTTAGGCGGAGACAACGGCATCGCCGTGGCCTACGGCCTGGCCATCCTCGCCTCCGACGATCTTGACCATCCACCCCTGGAGGTGGTGTTCACCTCCGACGAGGAGATCGGCCTTTTGGGCGCCAAGGCTCTGGATATGAGCCGTCTCAAGGGTAAATTCCTGTTGAACCTGGACTCCGAAAGCGAAGGGATCTTGACCGTTTCCTGCGCAGGAGGCTCCATGACCACCGTGACGTTGCCCTTCACCCGTTCTTTTGAGCAGGGCAAGGTCTCCCGCATCACCTTCTCCGGCCTTTTGGGAGGTCACTCCGGTGCAGAGATCCACAAGGGCCGTGCCAACGCCGCCGTGCTGGCAGGAGAATTCCTGGGTAAATGGGGCGGCAAGGTGATCTCCGCCGTGGGCGGCAGTGCGGACAACGCCATCATGTCCTCTTTGACCTTGGAGGTTTTGGGCGAGGGCGCAGAAGAGGCCGCCAAAGCCTGTGAAGGGGAGTTCCGCGCACGCTACCCCGAGGAGAAGATCACCCTCACCGTGGAGACCCTCCATGAAAACGGGGGAGAGGTGGTTTCCGCCGACCTGGGCGGCTATCTGAGAAAAGCCCCCTACGGCGTGCAGGCGGAGAGCTGCGAGATCGAGGGTCTGGTGCAGACCTCTCTGAACATCGGCATTCTGGAAACTAAGGAATCCGCCTTTATTGCCACCTATTCCGTGAGAAGCTCCGTGGAAGCGGAAAAAACGGCGCTGAACGCTCTCGTTGCGGAGATTGCAACCGCATTCGGCGGTTCTGCGGTGACGGAAGGGGAATACCCCGCCTGGGAATACCGCAAGAAATCTCCCTTGCGTGACCTGATGGTGAAGGTGTACGAGGATTCCTTCGGCAAGGAGATGAAGGTGGAGGCCATCCACGCAGGGCTGGAATGCGGCCTGTTTGCGGGCGGCATCCCCGGGCTGGACGCCGTTTCCTTCGGCCCCGATATGGCGGATATCCATACCCCCGCGGAAAGACTTTCCGTGGAATCCGTGGCAAGCACCTGGCGGTATCTGCTGTCCGCTCTGGCGGCTATGCAGGATCTCCGTGAGCCCGAGGAGGAAGAAGAGGCAGCAGAAGAGGCCCCCAAGAAGAAAGGATTTTTGGGCTTATGGAATCGGCGGAAGTAAAGGGAACCCTGTCCCTGGTGGGAACCCCCATCGGCAACCTGGGGGACATGAGCCCCCGCGCCCTGGAGACCTTGCAGAATGCGGATCTCATTGCGGCGGAGGATACCCGTACCACCGCCATGCTGCTGGAAAAATACGGCATTACGGGGGCAAAGGTATTGCCCAACCATAAATTCAACGAGCAAAACGCCGCGGCAGGCTTTGTGCGAGACCTGCTGGAGGGAAAAAACATTGCACTGGTGACGGATGCGGGGATGCCCTGCGTCTCCGACCCCGGGTATCTGCTGGTGGAGGCCGCCGTGGAGGCGGGGATCCCCGTGACGGCAGTTCCCGGCCCCTGTGCGGCGGTGACGGCGGTGGCCGTTTCCGGCTTCAACGCTTTGTCCTTCGCCTTCTACGGCTTTTTGCCCCGCACGGCAGGGGATATCCGCAAGGTGCTTCGCCGTGTGGAGAAGGAGTATTCCCCCCTTTCCGTGTTTTACGAGTCGCCAAACCGTATTATAGATACGGTGGAGCTGGTAGGGGAGGTGCTCCCCGGATGCAGAGTTTGCGTCTGCAACGACCTGACCAAGAAATTTGAGCGCATCTATCGGGGAACCCCCGAACGGGTGCTCTCACAATTGAAAAGCAATCCCAACGCAGGCAAAGGGGAATACGTCCTTTTGCTGGAAAACCGCAGATCGGAAACGGAAGCCCAAGAGGAAAAGCTCTCTCCCGAGGCCCTTTTGGTGGACCGTATGGTGAAGGACGGCATCTCCGCCAAGGAAGCGGTTGCCCTCCTGGCGTCGGAAAAGGTGTTGCCCAAGCGGGAACTTTACGACGCGGCGGTGAGACTGCGGGAATTGCTGTAAAACAAACAGGAGACTTTTTATGGAAAAGATCTTACGTGCGTTTCTCCCCCATGGGGATCTCGCAAGCCTTGCCCCTTTGGGGGAAGGAATCATCAATACCACCTTTTCCGTCAGAGATGAAGACGGTAAGCGGTACGTCCTGCAAAAGGTGAATACCAACGTGTTCCCCGATCCCTTTGCGGTGATGGACAACACCGTGTCCGTCACCGATTGGATGCGGAAGCGTTTGGCAGAGGAGGGAAAGTGCTCCGACAGATGCGTTCCCCTGTTCCTGCAGACCACGGAGGGAGGCTACCTCTACCAAGGAGAGGACGGCGGCTATTGGCGTTGCAGTAAGCTCATCGAAGGGGCTACCGCTCACGTCCACGTCACGGATCCCAAGCTTCTTTACCATGCGGGAAAGGGCTACGGCGAGTTCGTCCGTCTGACGGACGGGTTCCCCGCATCCTCCCTTGCGGAGGTGCTTCCCAACTTCCACAACACCAAAAAACGCTTTGAAGCCTTTTTGGAGGCGGTGGAAAAGGACGCCGCAGGGAGGGCCCGCGAGGTGGATCGTGAGATCCAATACCTCAAGGAGCGGGAAGAGCTGGCGGGCAGTATCGTGGCCATGCTGGAATCCGGGAAATTGCCCTTGCGTGTGACCCACAACGACACCAAGCTTTCCAACGTGCTGTTGGACGACGAGACGGGAGAAGCGGTGTGCGTCATCGACCTGGATACCGTCATGCCCGGTACGGTGCTGTACGACTTCGGCGACGCCATCAGAAGCGGTGCGGCGTCTGCGGCGGAGGACGAGCCCAAGCTGGACAGAATGAACTTCGTTTCCGAAAACTGCAAGGCCTTCAAGGAGGGCTTCGTGGAAGCCTGCGGCGGGATCCTGATCCCCGCAGAGGTGGATAACCTGATGCTGGGCGCCCGTGTCATCGTGTACGAGCAGGCTATGCGCTTCCTGACGGATTACTTAAACGGGGACACCTATTACAAGACCCTGTTCCCCGGGCACAATCTGATCCGTGCAAGGACCCAGATCAGACTGTTCTCCCAGATCCCGGAATGATGGGGGAGCGGCTATGAAATATATCACGACGGAGCTTATGGGCAGACCCTTCCGCGGGTACATCCCCGACGGAACGGAGAGAGCTTACTATAAGGGCAAGCGCCCTGCGGTGATCATTTTCCCCGGCGGGGGCTACTACTTCACCTACGAGGGAGAGGGGGAGCCCATCGCTTTGCGGTTTGCCGCCCGGGGGATCTGTGCCTTCGTGCTGGACTACACCTGCACGGACACGGCGGATTCCGCCTATCCCCACGCCCAAAAGCAGGCCTTCGCCTCCATCGCCTACGTGCGAGACCACGCAGAGGAATGGGGCATCGACCCTCACAACGTTTCCACCTGCGGCTTTTCTGCGGGCGGACATCTGTGCGCCTGCACGGGCGTCCTTTGGAACAAGGGAGAGGGCTTCTTTGAAGGCGACCCCGCTTACCACCGCCCGGACAAGCTGATCCTTTGCTACCCCGTGATGCGGGGGGGCAAGGATGGCAACCACGGCAGCCTGCAGAACCTTTACGGCAATACGGAGGTTCCCGAGGACTTCCTGGAAAGGTTCAACCTGCCTCCCAAGGTGGACGGGGAAACGCCCCCTGCCTTCCTGTGGGCTACCTCCGCAGACGGAGCCGTTCCCGCAACCTGCTCCCTGGATTTCGCCTCTGCGTTGGCGAAGCAGGGTATCCCCTACGAGCTCCATATCTGGAGAGACGGGGATCACGGACTGTGCTTGGGAGATCACGTCACCCAGGCCATGCCCTTCGGCAACCCCCTTCCCGTGGCGGAATGGGTAGACTTAGCAACGAGATTTATATACGAATAAGAAAGGAATACACATCATGGCAAAAATCGGCGCACTTCTGGGTTACGGAACCCAAACAGACATCGACGCAGCATTTTCTAAATTTAAGGCACTGGGCTTGAACTGCTGTCAGCTTTCCGTATGGGACGTGGAGAATATGTTCACCCCCGAAAAAGCAGAGGAGGCAAAGGCTGCTTCCGCCAAGTACGGCATTGAGATCACCGCCCTTTGGGCAGGCTGGACAGGTCCCGCCGCATGGAACTTCACCGAAGGCCCCGCAACCCTGGGCATCGTCCCCGCAGAATACCGTGAAATGCGTGTCCGCCAGCTTATCAAGGCGGCTGACTTCGCAGAATGGCTGGGGGTTACCGACATCATCACCCACGCAGGCTTCCTGCCCGAATCCCCCTGTGATCCCAATTTCCGGCCTGTGGCAGACGCCATCAAGGAGATCGCCGAGGCCTACAAGGCAAGAGGATTGTGGTTCCTGTTCGAGACCGGCCAGGAGACCCCCGTTGCTATGCTCCGCTACATCGAGACCGTAGGCACCGGCAACCTGGGCATCAACTTCGACACCGCAAACCTGATCCTTTACGGCAAGGCAAACAGCGTGGACGCTTTGGAGGTGTTCGGCAAGTACGTCCGTAACACCCACTTCAAGGACGGCCTGTATCCCACCTGCGGCAACGAGCTGGGTCACGAGGTTGCTCTGGGCGACGGCAAGGCAAACGTGCCCGGCATCATCGCCAAGCTGAAGGAGCTGAACTACGAAGGCGCTTACGTCATCGAGCGTGAGATCTCCGGCGACCGTCAGATCGAAGACATCAATAAGGCGAAAACTTTGATCGAATCCTGCCTTTGATTTTTTAAGGTTGAATTAAGGTTCGTGTGTAAAATCTAAGGTAGAGGATGCAAGAGTCTGCGGTTTTTCCGCATGGATCCTCCCTGATTTTACACATTGCGGAGATTTCTCCCCCTTTTTCTCCGTAATGATAATCCCCCCAAAACCCCAAACCAAAAAAAGACCCTCGGGTCTTTTTTTGGTTGCTTTTTATGTTGTGCCGAAAGCGCTTATTCGTCTTCTTGGGGCCTGTAAGTAAATCTCGGGTTGGTGAATTCGGTTTTGGCCTTCACGTTGCCGTCGTTGTCGTATTCGATCTTAAGGGTCATGTTACCGTATTCGTCGTATTCGTACTCGAATTTAAACTGATATCCAACGTTACCGTTTTCATCATAGCCGGTTTCAAGGGTCATGTTGCCGTGTTCGTCGTATTCGTACTCGCCGTGGAACATAAGGTTGCCGTCGTTACGGCTGATCGAAAGGATCTCGTTGCCGTTTTTGTCGTACTTTTGTTCGAGCGTAAGATCGTCATACTGGGGGGCATCGGCGTAAGTGATGGAGAAGGACTCCCAGCCGTCTTCGGTGTACGTGTATTCGGTTTTGCTCGTGATCTTTCCGTTTTTGTCATAGCTCACGCGAAGGGTGAGATTTCCTTTTGCGTCGTATTCCCATTCGTGGCTGGTGGTCACTGCATCGTTTTTGTTATAGTGGATTTCAAAGGTCACGTTGCCGTTTTCGTCATATTCGTATACGGTGCGGGACTCAGCTTCTCCCTCTTCGTCGTAGTAGATCACAAGGGTTTTGTTGTTATTCTCGTCGTACTCGCATCTGTAGCGGCTCTTGAACCGATCCTTTTCATCATAAGTGGTTTCTTGAAGCACGTTGCCGTTTGAATCGTATTCGTATTCGTGTTTGGAGGTGGAATTGGTGACAACATGATCGATGGTTTTAAAGCCTTTTGACAGGATCATATTTCCGTATTCGTCGTATTCCCGTTCGGATTTGGTGGTAATATTCCCGTTTTTATCGTAGATGATCAAAAGGATCTCGTTGCCGTTTTCGTCATACGCATATTCGATTTTGGATCCGGCGGCACCGTCTTTTCCGAAACTTTGCTCAAGGATCAGGTTATCGTTTTCGTCGTAGGTGTATTCCTTTTTGGATTGAATCTCCCCGGCGCCGTTGGTAACGGTGTAGGCGTCGTAAATGGTCACGAAGTTCTCAAGGAGCTCTTTGCTGTCCTTGAAATTCTCGCATTTTTTCAAATGTACGTATGCTTCGTTGTAGTTCTTTTCTTCCATCAGCGAAAGCGCGCGGGAATAATGATACTGCGGAAGCAGGAGCACCGCCGCCGCAACGATAAGGACCACGGCTAACACAAGGGCGATCAGGGCGATCAAGAGCTTCTTTTTCATAGAAAATCCTCCTTAACTCCGATTTTGGTATTTTCATTATAACCGTTTCCCGCGGGATAGTCAAGGGCTTTTTGGTGCTTTACAGCTCATAACAGTTGCGAAAGCGTCAAAAGAGCAGATGGGGAACCCACCTGCTCTCTCTTTTGTGCGTTTATCTCTTGTCAAAACTGGGGTTATAGGCGTAGAAATTCTTGTAGTCCAGGTCGTCCTGGATCATGCGCATACATTCCCCAAAGCGCTGGAAGTGGACGATCTCACGCTCTCTTAAGAAGCGGATGGGATCACGGACGTCGGCATCATCGCAGAAGCGCAGGATGTTGTCGTAGGTGGTGCGGGCCTTCTGCTCCGCCCCCATGTCCTCGGAGATGTCGGTGATGGGGTCGCCCTTGGATTGGAGATAGGCCGCGGTGAAGGGCACGCCTGCGGCAGAAACGGGGTAGATCCCCGTGGTGTGATCCACGAAATAGGCGTCAAAACCGGACTTTTGGATCTCCTCCGTGGTGAGGTTGCGGGTGAGCTGGTAAACGATGGCACCGATCATTTCCAAATGCGCCAGCTCTTTCGTTCCACTATGTTATCGGTCAAATTTCCGGTTTTTGGCTTTTTCTATGCCTTGTTTTGTGCCTTTTTTCTTTTCGTCTCACATTTCAGCAGTTCCGGGTTGTCGTAGGTGGTGCCGACGACTTCAATCGAGTAATTGCGTTCCACGAAATTATGAACGATATAATACGCCGTCTGTTCTTTGTCTGTATATTCGGCGTGCTTTTTTGCATTATGGGAAACCGTCACTCGCACCTTGAAGCCGTCCCCTTCGTAAATGACAACTCCTTTTGCATAACAGCCGTTTTCGTGCCCCGCAATCTTAAACGACGCCTTTAATATATCTCCCTCGAAAATCTCCTTGCCGTTTCGGTCGAAGATGCCTGTGCATTCGCAGACCGTTTCAGGAATGACCGTCCAATAATCGGGGTAATAATCCCCGCAATCGATTTCCGCATATCCCGAATAGATCCTGTGCTCCGTCCCGTTGAAACAAGTATAATACCCCTCTACCCATCGCCCGAAGATCCATTCTCCGTTGAGGAAAATTTGATCTTGACCGTTTTCGTCCCGATGGAATCCTTTGAATCTGTGTTTTCTCATTCTCTCGCTCCTCCAAGCATCAACAGATCGGGAGCGCCCACGATGAATGCCGCCTTGTTTTCCATGATCCTGTTGTAAGCCGCCTCCCCTTGGAATTCGTCGATGGCGATCTGTTCCTCTTGGGTCATGTTCTTGTAGTCCTTGGTTCCGTAGGAAGGCGGTAACCAACCTTTTCTTTGCGAGGCGAACAGATTGAATTTTTCCAACAGATCCTCGTTCTTGAATTTCAAATGGCAAGTGCCTTTTTTGTAGAACGTCAAGATCAGATGCTCGGTCTCGATGTTCTTTGCGTTCCCGGCGTCGAAATTCCGTTCGATAACCGCCCCCAAGTGCTCCATGTCTTCCAAGCCGCAGATCCCTTTTGCAAGGTAGTTCAAGGTTTTGGAAATGTCGGTGAGCTTTCTGATCGACCCGTATTTGTCGAGGCGGTACTCGTAGCCGTCGCGGTAACAATATGTCCCGCGACACTTATAGCGCGTTTCTTGCTTCCATACCCCGTAGAACGGAATGATGATCTTTCTGTTCAGCTTGTGTGCGCTGTTCGTTTTCCACCCGTTGTAGTAGTGGACGTTGTCGCACCCGTCATACTGCGCATGTTTTGTCAGATCGTCGAAAAGGTCGAGGATCTCCGCTTCGATGCCCTTTGCCGTTGCTCTCATGTTTTCCTCCATGAGAAGCAGGATATTTTTCGCGTTGAACTCGATGTTCGCCATGTCGTCCAATCGGGACCGCAATTCATCTTGTAGCCGGTTTGTGAGCTTGCCGGTGAATTTCGGGTTTGCGAAAAGGGCTTTCCAATAGAGTCTTCTCGTGACCAAAAGGAAATGATTTATGCTCCCGTTCTTCTCTCCTCTGACTTCGAGGGAAAATGCTCTGTTGTATGTACTTGCTTCCCCCTCGATGCTTCCGAACCTTGCATCGTATTCGGTTACAAAGGCGGTGTATTCTCGGAGGAATGCTACGGCTGACTTCACTTGGTCGTTGTAGTCCTTTACGTAGGCGTGTACCCAATCGAGGCCCATGTTGATCAAGGCTTGCTGTTCCTCGGTCTGATGCACTTCCTCAAATTGGGCTTGCTCTGCCTTGTCGAGTTCGTCGAAGATCGCGGAATTGTAAAGGCTCGCCGGGGCGGGAACGTCGATCCAAACGACTGCGGCCTCGACGTTGGTTTTTCTTTCGCTGTCCTCTGCGGCAAACGCATCGGAATAAAACTTCACGACGGCGTTGTAGAAGTGTAGCTTTTCGACAAGCTCCGTTCTGCTTCTCGTGTACTGGTTTCGTAAGGTCTCTGCGTTCAAAATACAGAGGATTCTCCCGCCGTACCGTTCCTGCATGGAGATCGCTTTCAAAAGGTGCTTATCTGCGGATTCGAACGGCGGGTTCATAAAGATCAGATCGTAATTCGTGTACGTGTCGAAGGTGAGGAAATCATCGTGCACGACGGGGTAGTTCTTCCCCTTCAAGATCATTCTCAAATTGGGGTCGAGTTCCACACACTCCACTTTGCACCGCGGCGTGGTGCTGAAACTGTACCCGCCCCATGTTTTGAGGTGATCTGCGATGTTTCCTTTTCCTGCGCTCGGTTCAAGGACGCGGATATCGTATCGGTGCTCTTTGCAGAAGCTTTTGATTTGGCTGTTGAAGTCTATACCGATCTTCTCCAAAAAAGAGTCGGGGGTCGGGTAGAATTGGTTGTCCTGCTCGGTAATTTTGGAAACTGTCAAATTGCTCATCTTTCGTGATCCTTTTTCTTTTTACATTTTTCTTTTTATTATTTACTATTACTATTACTATTATTTTACTTTACGGCCGGTTCTCCCCGGAAATCCCGTTGACGTGGAGTTTTCGGGTTTTTTCTCTCCGGAAACATGGGTTTTCGGGTCGGAAATCCCGCAGAGGAGGGGTTTTCGGGTCGAAAACGAAATTTCTGCATAACGTCTTTTTGAGTGAAATGATGTCATTGATGATGCGCATGATGGTGAAAATGACGTGCGGTTTTTGCTCTAAAAATCGTTTTCGGTCTTTTTCTCCCCGAAAACCAACCTTTTCTCCCCGGAAATCCTCGGAAACTATTTCTGCCGCGGTTCGTAGGTCGTAGCCTCTGCCAAACGTGGGAGGCGGTCGAGGAGGTTGCAAGCCTCGATGATCGCTTCCTCCTCCCGGCTCAGTACGTCCCGGCGTTTCCGCATACCGATTAAAATTTCAACTACTTCTCCTATTACCATGCTCATTCCTCCTGTTCTACTATGACGGCGGTGCGCCCGGTGTTCACCCAATGCGCCGCGGCTGTTCTTTTCGCTTCAACGGTCGTAAGATCCCTTGCGAGGAGGACCATTTCCCCGGCCGAGTCTTTCCCGTATACTGCATATTTTTTCATTCCTGCGTCGCCTCGCTTTCGAGCCACACTTTGATCGTTTCATTGTAAGAAAGCCCGTGTACGCAGGGTAAATTCAGTATTTCTCCTCGCGTGCTCAATCTTGCGTAAATCGATACAAGGAATTCGTGCATTTCGTCGAGGCTGAAAGACGCAATTTTTTCGTAGTTTGTTACGGCCGGTTTCTTCTCCTGTCCCGTGTACGGTATCATTTCGTCTCTGCCCACAATGCTGTCGCCACCGGGGAAGCGGTAGATCGGATCTTCGAGCCCGTCCACGAGCGGCTGAACGCCGAAGAGGTATGCGATCTCTCCGCGGGCCTTGATCTTCATGGGCCACCCGTGTTTCTGTGCAATCGCTTCAAGCGGGGTAGGGGCGACCTTTGCGCCCGCTTCCTCCCATTTCTTTTCGTCTTCGATAATCTCATGGGCCTTTTCGCACAGCTTGTAGATCTCTTCGTAAGGGTGAGCGAGAAGGCCGAGAATGAATTGCGTGTCGGGCGTTTTACTCGCCCAATTGCCAATGAGCTCCCCGTAGTATTTTTCGCCGGGCGCAACCATTTCGATTGTATCGCCGAAGGTGGCGGCGGGTGTCCCGTTTATAAGGACTACCGCCTCTCCCTGCGTGACGGACGCTCTGCGGCGTTCTACTGTGATCTTGATCTCCATGTCAATACCTCCTGCTATCGATTGCTGTCGCGGCGGCTTCGAGCCCGTGGACGAGCCTCGGGTTGTTCACGAAATCCTCTTCCGTGATTCCAAGCGCGTTGAGGGTGTCCTCGATGTCGCCTATGTACCCGTATTCGTGATCGTCAAGCTCGCATAGGAACATATCGAAGATGAACCCGTCCCCGGTGCTGTCTGCTTGAATTGCGGCTTGGCGTTCTTCCTCGTGGCGGGCGAACATTGCTTTGAAGCTTTCCTTATCGGCCTTGCGAATGTAACCGCCTGCGCCGATGCTACCGAGTTTGTCGGTATCCTTTTTGTCGAGGCCGAGTTTTTCCATTCCCTCGTAAAGCTGTTCCTTGCTGAATGCAAAGAACATTGGGAAAGCGTTGACCTCCTCTTGGTGCTTCTTTTTCATCGTGGTGTAGCTGTTCATTGTTATTCCTCCTTGTAGGTGTGGTTTGGTTTCGATACGGGTCAAATTGCGTTTCACGTGGAACGGGATTGACCCGCCTTGCGTCGCGTTTGCGTAAAAAAATTATGTATTGCAGTTGAGCAAGCGATTTGAAATATATCCTTGCACAAATCCAAGTCTTTCGTATGCGAATGAAATTCTCCCTACGGCCATATCGAATTTATGGCGAAGGTCCGCGTCCGGGATCTGTTTCAGCAGATCCGCAAATTCTGTTTCCGCTTCGTCTAAAGACGAAATGTCAATCTGATCCTTGATTGTTTCAGCCTGCGGGCTGTCTGCGATGGCGTGTGCCTCTCTTTCGCTTGCTTTGATGATAACGTCGTTGTTTCTTTGCATAGGGATACTCCTTTCGATGTTACAAGATGTAACGGTCGCTCTTGAAAAACGATCCGTTTTGAGATATGATGAAATTGGTGACGCTCATCCGAGCGTTCCGGTGGAACGGATAATCTTTGCTTTGGGAGCGCGGGGTTATCCGTTATTTCGTTTTATGTACTTCTTTGTGGACTAACTCGATGCCCAGAACGATGATCTCCGTCCGGCTCTTTTCGGCTCTTTCGGCGCATTCGTCGAGCATCTTGTTTTCGCTCTCCGAAAGTCTGATTTCCAAACGGCGGGTCTTGGGGTTCTCTGTAGGTCGTCCCATTTTCTTTTTTGCTTCTATGATCGCACCTCCTCTCTGTGTAGGCTTCATTCACTCGAGCGTGAGTTAATTATAACTATTGTACGGGCGAATGTCAATAATTGTGCCGAATATTTTTTCGATATCGTTATCGGTTTTGTGCAAACTGACGATATTTTGCGATTTCCCAAATTCTTGCTTGACGGGATCTCCGTTTTGCGGTATAATGCAGATCGCAATAAAGCTCTGCCGGACATAGCGTCCGGGCGTGAGCGTTGTGGTATAACGGCGATTCCGATCTGTGGTAGGGGAAGAATCGCCGTTATTTTTTTGCGTAATATGTTCTGAGGTTCAATTTTGCGTAGCCGCTACCTCCGCGGCGTATGCCTCTTGCCTTTTCATCGTCGATGTAACGTTGGTACGCTTCGATGATTTTATCGGGGACTTCGATGCCGTATTTCTTGCACTCCTCAATCGCCCAAGCGGTTGCGCTGTACTCTTGCTCCGCCCGCCGCATCCACGACATGTTTGCTTCGATGTGCCCGATCTCATGAAACAGGGTAAACGTGGATTGAATGCTGTTCGCCTGTTTCCATTTGCAAACTCTGCGCTTCTTGACGTGTGCGTGCGTTCTGCTCCAATCTCCGTCTTTGCATCTTGTCCCGTCGCAGAGGTCGATGCGGTACTTCTTAACGACCTCGTTTTGAATTTCCATGTAGGTCATGGTGTGCCTCCTTACCCTCTGTAAACTTCCTCTACCGAGTTGATGATGATCGTGTTCGGAGTGCCGCCGAGTCTGATCAGCAGTCGCACCGCTTCGTCGCCGTCGTTATATCCGGCTGTTATGTATTCGCTGTTTACTTCGTAAAAGTCAACTCCCATTTCGTTGAGCTCTGCAAAGATGTCCTTCAGCTTGCCGTACCAATTACCTTCAAGTGCTTTGAGTTTATTTTCCATTTTGCTTACCTCTCCTTCCTTTCTTTTCAATGAGTGACGATCAATTCGTCTGCTACTGTGCTTCCGTATTCGATGTCGTAGAAGCCTTCGGCTGTGAGCGCCTGCGTGCCTTTCTCGATGCGTTGTTCTTCCGTGATGTGCTTGCGGGTTACCGCGTCGAACCGCGGCATGTGTACCGTTTGGAGCGTTCTGCGCTCCTTGCCGTTTCCTTGCCTTTGCGTCGCCCAAAAGTGCACATTGTAAATTTCGATTTTCATGTCAACGTGCCTTTCTTCATTGTGGGCGGGTTTCCCCGCCCCTTTTTCTTTTCCTGCTTAAAATTCAATGCCGTGTTCCGCGAGCCACGCTTCGCACTTCGGATTGCTCAAATCGTAACGGCTGTGAAACCAATCTATAACATCTGTTGCCCGGATCTCAATGCAAGGGAAATCGGCAATCGGTTTCGGGCTTACCCAATGGAGGGCGAAACTGAATCTTGCGCCACCCGCCTTCAATTCGTCTTTGATAGCGAATGTGTTGCCCGTGTAGACATATCCGACTCCGTCCTCGCCAAAGCCGTTTCTCTTCAACGCTTTGGGGTAGTCCTCGACTTTTGCCTTTTCGATTCTTTCGGCAATCCGCTTTTCTCTCTTGGCATTCAATTTCGCTTCGTGTTCGGGGGTGTAATGCTTAACGATTGCGGGCTTGTGACGTCTGCCGCTTCCTTCGCACTCGTAGCAAGTGCGGCCCGTGTGCGCCCACGCTTCGCTTTCCCCGGCGCCTCCACAGCGGGGGCAAGTCCAATCGTGGTAAATCTTCGTGCCGTTCTTATCGATCTTGATGAATTGAAGTTCCATTTCCCGTTTCCTTTCTTTTAGTTGCCCTCGGGGTGTGCGATTTCCCAAAGCGCGTCCTTTAATTCCTTTGCGTTGAGCTTGCCGTTCTTCACGAACTCGTGTCCGTTGATGCTTGCGTAACCGATTCTAAGGAAGCCGTTGTCATTGTACGTGCCGGTTTCTGTTTTTGCTCCGTATGCTCTAAGGAATTGTACGTGAGCCTCGAAGGTTGCGGTGCACCCGACGTTCCTAACGAGATCGCCGTCCTCGAAGTTGCGCTCTGACCACGCGATGCTGTGGTACAAGTCAAGGAACGTTTTTTCTGCCGCGTTGTTGTCAAAATTGATTTCGTATTTCATCTTTGCGCCTCCTCAATAAATGCTGTTGGCTTTGCGAATGGTGGCTTTGGTTGCCAAGTAGTAAGCGTCGGTAAGTGTCTTGCAGTCTGCGAAGCGGTCGTTTTCGCTGAACCAAATCATGGCCATTTTGCAATAGGGTCCGTGAACGACCAAGAACTCGGCCTCATAATTTTCGTCGAAGGTGAACTCCCCGTCGTTCTCCGAAAGGTAAGACCAACGGAGTCCGTTCTCGGTGATCGTCCACTTGTAGCCGTTGAGCTCGCTGTCCTTGATTGCCTTTGCGATTGCGTTTCTGATTTCTCTTTTCATTTCCGTTGTTCCTTTCTTCGTCGGTTGGCTTAATATGCACGTTCGATACGAACACGTCTTGTAATGTCGATATCAAATTCGTCGATAACCCGTACCACTTCATTGTTTTCGCATTCGACGTATACCATCGAAGCAATATCAATACCGAATTCATCAATTACCTTGTAACCCATCTTTTTCGCATTCTTTTTCATCTTTTGTGTTCCTTTCGTGTGTCACGTATTGGGTCGTTTCTGTTTTCTTGACTATATTATAGCCCCTTTTTGGGGCAATGTCAACCCCTTTTGGAAAAATTTTTCAACTTTTTTCAAACTTTTTGCCGAAAAATGGTAAATAACCCCGCAAATACGAAAATATGTTGCTTTTGTGTGACGCGGATCGGAGCAAAAAAGAAAACCGCCCGTTTATGTGGGGCGGTTGGGGGCATTTATGGTATTGTTTGTTCCTAAGGCGCGTCCCGGGTGCTCTTACTTCCCGAGTTGCTCTTCGAGATCGTCGCGGGCTTCGATGATTTCGGATAATGGGGTAGTGTCGAACGAGTGCTTGGCCCCCATGATTTTTAATTCGAGTATCGCTATTTCAAAATATATGCCGGAGTCGTTTTCGTACTTCGTTCCGACGAGGGTTTCTGTCCCGAATTCCTCGCACCACCTCTCGTACTGCGCGTCCGCAAGTTCTTCTATATCTTTCAACCGGCTGTGAGCCTCGTCTGCTGTGATCTTTCCGTTGATGTATTCGTCTGCGACGGAAAGGGCGTTCAGTCCGATCTGATACATGGCGTCGCTCGTGTTCTCCGGCTTTCCTCCGCAGGAGCATAGCGAAACCAACAAAAGGGCGATTGTAAAAAGGAAAAATAATCTTTTCATGCTTAACCTCCAAGTATACTGCCAATAATCTACCACAAAGATTCATTTTCGGCGCAAAATATCACGAAAATCGGCATCGAGGTCTCTCTTGCGCCTGCTCTGCCCCGCCTTGCGTCGCTTGGGCGTGTCTGCGGCGCGTTTCGAGGTCTGCCCTTAAACTTGTCCGTTGGAAACAAAAATCGCTTGCAGGGCGTTTCAGCGCGTCGTGCGTGTTCTGCGTTTTAGGCAAAAAAAGAAAAGCCCCTCTACCGTGATGATAGAGGGGCTTGCGTTATTCTGCTTCCTCGGATGATTCAAAGATCGCCCAAGGCAATGCGGGTACTTCGGAAAGCAAGAGGGGTTCGCTCTGCTTTTGTACGCGGACGGCTTCTTCGATCTTTGCCGTCAAGAATTCGTCAAGATCGCCGTAAACGTTCTTCACGAAATCCATCGCCGAAGCGGAAAGCATTGCGAGGGCCGTGTTGTACGCCTTCTTCAATGCTGTGCTCTGTGCTTCGGGGGTAAATGCGTTTTCCTTTTTCAGCGCGTCTACGTAGGTCTGCGAGGTCGCAATGACAGCCGTGGTGACGGCGTTTTCGATCTCTTCGATATAACGCTTTGCGGTTTCGTTCTCGGTCTGTACCGCCGCCTGTGCCGCCTTCTTTTTGAGGAAGGCTACGAGGTAAGCGGTCCCGACGGAAACGGCGGCGGTGATGATGAGTTGGAGTGCGTCGAAAATCATTTCTTTCATGGGTGATCTCCTTTACAGCAGTTTGTTTACGAGCTTTTGGATCTCCTTCGGGTCGTACCCTGCGGCGGTCAGCCTCTTGGTCCTGTCAGATCCGTTGCCCCACTTTCCGGCGATCACCTCTTTGGCGATCTCGGTGTTGCTCTTTTGGGTGGGCTTGCACATTGCGTTGACGGCCTTTTGGATCTCCTTCGGGTCGTACCCTGCGGCGGTCAGCCTCTTGGTCCTGTCAGATCCGTTGCCCCACTTTCCGGCGAGGACTTCCTTTGCGATCTCCTCAACCGTCTTTGCGGCGGCTGTGGGCGCGTCAGAGGACGCAGGAACGCTGTATTCTACATAGGGTAGCTTCCCGTGTTTCGTCCAATTCTGACGCTTGTAGCCGCTCTTGGTGCAGTTGCAAGCGGTGATCTGTACGCCGTTCTTCCATGCGGGAGTGCATTCGACGGCAAGGCCGTTGCCGATGTAAATGCCGATGTGGCCCGGCTTCCATAACGCTTCACCGACCTCGATGGAGGAGAAATCGGTGCTGATGTCCTTGCACACCTTGATCATAGCGTCTGCGTTGATGTCGGGAACGCCGTTGCTCTTGTAGGTAGCGCCGCCGTATCTTGCGGATTTGTCGCCGATCCAACCCCACAACAAGGCTTTGATAAGGCAAACGCAGTCGAAGCCGAAGGTATTGGAGCTTGCGTCCTTGATCATCGCGGTTCTGACGGTCTGCATATTGTATTCGTGGTTTCGTGTGTAGCGGTCTTTGTTTTCACTCGTCATAGGTGAGCCGAAGCACCCTTTGACGTACAATGTCTTGTAGTAAAGTGCCACTTCTTTCGCTCTTTGGGCGAGTTGAGCGGCGGTAGTGATCTTTCCTGCCATAATATCTCTCCTTTACTGTTTTTTGTTATCCTCTCGTTTTTCTTCGTGGTCGCGGTCTTCGAGCTCCCACTTGCGTTCCCGGCGGCGCTCTTTTGTGGTTTTGATCCACGCCATTGCGCCGCACTCCGTCCCGAGTACACCGAACACGCAGGTGCATAGGGTGTCCGGGATCGCTCCGTAAAGCCAAAAGGTCCGTATCATAACCACCGTAAAAACAACGAGAGAAACGGCAATGAAAATGAGGACAATATCCATTACTCCGGGTTTTTTCACGGTAGATCGCCTCCTATCGGTTATTGCCCGTGTGCTTTTTGGTTGAGGTGCTTCTCCAATCTGTCGTATACTTTCGTAACGTCGCCGTTGCAGTGAAGCTGTTGCAGGCCGTTTAGGGTTGCAAGCATAGCGTAGCTCAAAATGCACAATTCCTCGTTGATCTCTCTTAACGCCTTGGAATGTTCATCGCGGATCGTCTTGATGTCCTTGTCGTGATAACTCCGCAATTCCTCGATGTCCTTTTTGTGAGTTTCTTCAAGTCGCTTGATGTCTTCATCGTGCTGTTTCCTCAGCGCTTCGATGTCAACAGTTTGCTGTCCCTGCTTTTGAAACCATTTGATAACAGCGTAGACAACCGCCAAAACCGCCAATAAGGCGGTGATGGTGGTTGCTACGGTCTTGATCGCTTCTAATGCTTCCAATGCGGTGTCCCCCTTTCGGTTACTCGTAGTAAGCGGCGCGGAAACCGACTGTCGATGCCGCAAAAGCTCTCAATGCGGAAAAAGCCTTGCGGAAAACTCCGGCGCTAACGCCGGTGCTTTGTGCCCCTCCGGAATAGAGGATAAAGTCCGCTTTCGTGGGGTCGATGTAGAAGTCGTCGTCTCCGTAATCGCCGGTGTCATGGGGGAGCATGGCGAGAGCCTGCAGGATCGCCTTTGCCGCGTCGCTGACGGTTCCGTCGGTGGTGACTTCCTTAAATCTCGAAGTGAACGTCGCGGTTGCTGTGACAGTCCCGGTGATCCACGTCCAAACGGAGTTCAAAAGGTCGAGTTTGAGGCTGTTCTTCGTCTTGCCGTTTCCATCCGGGGTGATAAGCTCTCCTGTGGTGCCGTCGATTGCCTTCCATTGCGCGGAAGAGGCCGCCTGCGAGGCATCGCTGTTGGCGGCGTTGTTGTTTTCGAGGATCTGGAGTTCGCCGTAAACAAGCCTCATACCGCCGTTCCACTCCCATACGTTACCGTTGAGGTCGTAAATGCCGTCGAGCATATTGTTGTGGCTCCACGTAAGAGGTCCTGTGCCTGTTGCTACGCGAAGCGTCCTGCCGTCGGCATCTTTTGCTGTCGGGATCGCCTTGTAATCGGTTTCCCTTGTGTCCTTGCCGTAGTTGTTGTTTCCGTAGGGCAGGAACCCGTTCTTTTTGCACCAAAGAGCGATTGCCGCCCATTCTGCGGCGGTCATGATGTGCCACCCCTCGCCTTTTGCCGCGCAATAATCAACCGCCGCCGTGAAACTTACGCTAACGGCAGGATCTTCGCAGGGAATGGAATAAGCTCTGCCGTTGAGGACTACGTTCTGATACTTTGAAATATAGATGCCGTCTCTTTCCACACCGTCAACGATGAACGCCGGGTGAGTGCTGTCGCTCCCGCCGGGGATTACGTCGCTGATCTTGAATTTGGGGACGTACACCATAACCGACGGAAGCCCTAGATCGTCGTAAATGAGGGTGTTGGGGGAAAATGCAGATTCGAGCGCAAGGCTCGTAAGGTTAAATTTGCTCATGTTCATTCTCCTTTATCGTTTACTATGTGCTTTGGAGCGTTGCGATTGCTTTCTCTGCGGCTTCAAGCCGGGAGGAAAGATCTCTTAACGCAAGGAGGAGCAGGGAATTTGCGAGATGTGCGTCGAGGATGCCTGCCTCCATATTGTTGAAATTGGTCGCGCTTTGGTTCGTTCCCTGTTGCAAGATCTTCCCCGTGGGGGTAAGGGTAACAGTTCCATCTGCGTTGTTCTTGGCAATGTAAGTGTTGCCCGGCTCTACGCAATGGTCCTTCCAAATGAGGATGTTGTACACGTTCTGTTCCCCCTTATGTTACTTCGTATAAAGGAAATTCCCACAAGGTCAACAGCCCTTGCGTAGCTTTTTTTACGATTCGCTCAGACATCTGCCCGGCTACGTCGCCGTCTCTGTCGAGGATTCTGACGGCGGCAATGGTTTCCGTGGTCCCGTCGTCTGCCATGGTGGTTTTGATTTTGAGGGCGTTCCCGTCAACGGTCTTTTCGGTGATAACCGCGTCTTTCCATGATCCGTTGCTGAAATACTGGAATTTGACGATGCTTTTCAGCCATTCGGAACGCCGCTTTGCGAGAAATGTTTCTTGCCAAAACATTGTGTTACCTCCTGTCGTAGTGGTGGTTCTTACAGAGCACCCGCTACGGCGGTGCCGCAGGGGGTAAAGCTCTTAACGTAGTTCGTTGCGGCTTCGTCGGTCTCTGTTACGGTGTCCGCCTCTTGCAAGCTACATACCGTTGCGGCCTCCGGCTCCAACCCGCAGAGTTTCATGTCGTAAATGTGGTTCGCGTGTTTGCACGACACCGCAACGGGAATGCTGTACGTGAAATATACAGCGTAGGCGATGTGGGCGGGGATCATTTTCTCCAAGACGGTCAACGTGTCCTTGAAATTGAACACGTTTTTCTTCCCTCGGGGAATGCGAACGACGAGGGCGTTGTTCCCCTCTGCGTCTATCCGTTCGAGCTTGATGCTGACCGCTTCGTCCGTGAAAGCCCCTATGGAGGCTCTTAGCTTGGAGGCTGATAACTTCCCGAACCCAACGTAAAACGAGTATACAAGGCTTCTGCGCTCCTCTAAAGTACGGTTATCGTCCTTTTCGATTCCGAGGAATGCTTCGAGCCTTGCTATCATCTCCTCATTGGCGGTCATAACGAAAGCGTTCCCCAACATAGCGTTGGCCGCGCCGATGCACCCGTCAAGCAATCTTCCCTCTGCTTCGAGGATCGCTCTCATTTCGAGAACGTCCCGGTAAAACGCAGGGTAGTAGGAGATCAACTCTTCGTAGCTGTTTTCAAAGCCATTATTGTGAAACATTGACCGTTACCTCCCCCAAAACTGCGACAGCCTCGTTGCCCGGCTGAATGTTTGCGGATTCGCCGTTGAATGCAAGGCTGTTATAGTCGAGGATAGAGGGAAGCGCGTTGATGATCGCGCCGACAGCCGAAATTCTCACAACGATGTCTTCGCCGTCCGGGGTGTCGAGCGTGAGCTTTTTCAAATACGCCGTGACCGCCGCGGTGGTTTCCTCTACTGCCTGCGCCTCTGTTGCTCCTACCTTCAAGACGGCGTTGAACGAGACGTTGACAGCAAGGCTTTCCGGCGCGGCGGCGGTAAAATGCGCTCCGAGGTTTGCGGCCCCTTCGCCGAGTCCGTCGCCCTCCCCGTCTCCATCCGTGTCCGGGTCAACGTATTCTTGTACGCGCTCAATAACCGCGTCCCCTGCGGGAATGCCGTTGGGGTCAATGATGATCCCCTTGACGGTGTTCGGGCCGTTCCAAAGGGGAATGATCCGCGCTCTGCCTACGCCCTCAACCTCCTCGCACCATGTGCGGTAGTGCTGTTTGTTTCCGTTCTCTGCGGGGCCCGACATTTTCTCTCGCAGTCTTTCCCGCAGGTCGTCGTCGCTTTCCTCCTCCGCGCCCGCTTCCATAACCTCGCCAAAGGTGGCGGCGGTCAGATCGGGAATGTTATTGACGGGGATCGCGGGTGTGCCGCTGTAAATGCCGTTCGCGACCGTTCCCGCTTCCTCCGCTTCGAGATACAGATCTCCGTCTGAGTCCTTCCGGAGCACAAAATAGTGGCCGTCGTGGTAGAATCGTTCTCCGACCTCCGGCTGAGTGCCCTCAAACGTGACGTAATAGCAGGCGTTCGTGGCGGGCAAGCGGTAAATGGACTTTTCGGCGGCTTTCTGTTCGAGGTATTCACCCGTTGCGGTGTCAATCGCAATCAGATCGCCTACCATGTCGATGTCTGCGTAGAGTTGCGCGATTCTGAACAATACGCCCGAGATCGCGTCGTAATAAATACTGCCGGGGCGGGTGTCGATGCCCGGCGGGGCGTTCTCCAACACGTCCTCCAACAGTTTTTCGTATGTGTATTCTTCGGAAAACATTAAATCACCTCCTCAAATACCGTTTCGCCGAAAATGGTATCGGCTCTGAAAAAGATGTACGCGCCGTCTTCCCTAAACTCGAATTGAAAGTCGTAAACACTCAATATGCGGGTATCGGGTTTCAGCGCGTCTTCTATAAAGCCGGGGATTACGGCCTCGGTATACTCCGGCGTAGCGTCCTGCGCTATGATCGCCTCCTGTATCTCGCTACCGTATTGATTGTCGTAAATCAAGCACTTAAAGCGGGGAGTGATGATCGCTTTGTGAATGGCTTGGTTTACTGCTTCGATGCCGTCCACGGTCCCTACGATTCTGCCTTTTTCAAGATCGAGCTTGTAGGTGCGGGACGGCTGTTCCTGTTCCTCCGTTACCTCGCTGACGGGTAACGGAATAAATACTGAATCCATGATTACACCACCCTATCCAAAACGTAGTATTTTTTTCCGTGGTTGAGGGAAAGCAGGTGTACCTTCTCTCCGGCTTTCAGCCCGTTGCGGATCGTGATCGTCCCGCCCGTGACGGAATCGCCCGTCGAAAACTCTGCCTCCGCGGTGTAGTCCGTGAGGTGTTTCGGCACGATCATCGATAAAGCAGAGATAATGAGTTTTTCGTCGTTCAAAGCCTGTATTTTCAACGGGGAAGTGGAAACGACCCGCCCTTGGAAAATCCCGCAAGGATCGGGAATAAGCTCTTGAATAAGCGCCTTTAAGCTGTTCGGATCTCCCATGCTTTATCCCTCCTTCGTGAATGTGCCTGCGTCGAACCAACCGTATGCGTTGCAGTCGCCGCCCAAGCTGTTGTATTTTCCACCCACAAGGTGATACGGGTGTTTTGCGTCCTTCGCTATGCGGGTGATCTTTGCGGGGCCGGCTGTCCTTTTGCTCCCGACGGGAGAATAAGATCCCGACGTAGCGTACTGATCGCCGCCGTTGAAATAGACGGTATCGCCAACAGAAAAGCCGCCGTAGGAGTCGCCCTTGCTATCGGTGCTCCCGCTTCCGCTTCCCGTAGACTTTGACTTTTCCTTTTGCGTGAAAGCGTCTTCCGCGTCGAAAGCGTAGTTGAGGGTGAGCGACATCGTGTGGTAGTTGTCCTTGAAGATGTGCGTGTCTTCGTCCACGTAAAAGGTCTTGGAGATCCCAAGCGCGGGAATAATGACAACCACGCCAACCCCCGAAACAACGTCGGGGATTCCGAGGGTCGTCAATTTGAGCGATCTCTCCGGCTGTTTGCTCTCGTCGAGCATGGCCGCCACGAGTTCGTCAAGCTGTGCGCTGTTGAGGGTTTCGTCCGGCTCGTCAACGTCCTGCATGATGCCGATTTTCTTTTCGAGCTCCGTATCTTTCTTTTCGGCCAACACGGTCCCTTCGTCGGACAGCAACTTGATCCGCGTCTTCACCTTTTCGATGCTGACGGTGCTGTTGTAGGAAATAATGTTCTGACCGATCTCCAACACCCATTGCAGAATATTCTCTTTGCGCTTCAGAAGGCGCAGTTTGCCTTTTTTGGAGTCGATGTAGTATCTGTGTCCCTTGGCACGGAAAGTTTGGCTCAGAGCGTCACAGAGCGCGTCGAATGCCGTTGTCTTTGGCTTCACGAGCTCCGGGATCTTGTAAACCGTCTCCGTAACCGTCGAAGTCGGCAATCCGAACCGCTTGCAAATGTCGCGGAAGATGTGGGACGCGCTCTTGTTGCTGTAAACAAAGGTGTCTTTGTTGTTTGCAAGGTAGATCCCGTTGTCGTAGGCTTTGAAAGTGAGCTGTTTTTTCTCCGTATGCTTTTGAGACATGATGATCCCTTGGTGAAGCTCTTGGCCGTCGAGGCTGAAAATGATCTGCTGGCCTTCCTCCACGTTGATCCCGGCCCGGGAGCTTGCCCGCGCTTCGTCGTCAAGCAAGGTCGCTTCGACGGTACGGGAGGAAGATCCTTTCCTCCCGGCCCACTTGATCTGAATAACGAGATCGCTGATGTCATAGCCCTGCGTTCCCTTAAAGAGAATCAGTTCGATGCCTTTTGCCATGTCGCAACCTCCTTATATTTTCGGGATAACAAACACCTGCCCGGGGTAGATGTAGTTGGAATTGCCGATAATGCTCTTGTTTGCCTCTTTGATGATCTTGTACTTCGAGCCGCTACCGTAGAACCGTTTCGCGATGCTCCAAAGGCAATCTCCCTTTTTGACGGTGTAGGTTTGCGGTGCCGTGGTGTTATCGACGCGGGAGTTGTTGCTTGATACGGTAGCTTTTCCGTTTTTCACGTTCACCTTGCGCACCTTCGGTTCTCTGTACTCTTTGAGCGTGATGTCGTAAGCAATGGTCCCGACATCGCCGCCGCTTTCGCTCGGGTCAAACTTCGTAATGCGGCAATACACGTCGATGCCCGCGCCGGTGACGATGAAATGAACAGGCTTGTCGCTGTTCTTCCATTTCGTGAGGCGGTTCTTCAACGTGGTCGGATTGGTGATCGTTTTGACCGCAATACCGGGGAATGCCGCTTTCGGAAAGAAAGACGAAAAGCTGAATTCGGTTGCCGGGCGGCTTTGGGCTACAAGGATCTCACCAAGCCCCGCTATATCGACGCTCTGATCGTTCGTACCCATCGAGACCTTGATTGTCTCGGGGAGAACGGGGAGGCGGAGTTTCTCTTTCTCCCCGTTGAACGTGATCCAAATTTGGTACTTGTTTTTAGTAGTCATAGGCAAGGTCCCCTTCCTCGAAGATCTCCTGTTTCACGATGCTTGTGAGAACAGGTTTGATGTGGTTGTAGAGGATGCCGACGACGGTTTCTTCATCCATGGAGCCGTCAACAGCGATTGCGCCGCTACCGTTGATGTCGATGTGGATTGTCTTGCTGTCGCTCTTTCCTCCGGTGTTGCCGAAGTTCTCGGGAGCGTTCGCAAGAATACGGGAGGTTTCGTCTGCTGGGTATACTCTTTCGCCGCCGCCAAATTGAATGAGCTCGGGACCGTCTTCGCCGACGACTGCAACACCGGGTGCGGCGTATTCCGTGCCGCTTGCGTATGCGTCCAAAGCAACAGAAATGCCGGCCAATCCTCTGCCGGAGGACAGTCCGCCGCCTCTGCCGGTTTTTGCCGTTCCGGCCTTCTCGCCGTTGAGCGCCGCCGCGACTTTCGCCGCCGCGTTCTCTGCCGCCGTGACAGCAGAATTGCCTCCGGCGATGATCTCCTGCACATACGCGCTCATGGTGTCCTTTGCCGCTTTCGCCGCATCGTCCTCCATGTTCATGTTGTCGATGCTCTTGCCGAGTTGCTTTTCCATTTCGAGCATCTTTTCCGTGAAGTCCGTTTCCATGTCGGCTACGGTCCCGGCAAATTGATCTTTCGCAGTTTCGACCTCTTGGAATTTGGCATTGAAACCGTCTACAAATTTCTTTGCTTCCTCGGTAGTGCCGCCGAGCTCCTCAACCTTGCCGATGATGGTGTCGAGGTTTGCCATGCTCTCCTCGCTACCGTCGGACAGTTGGGAAATCAGATCTTTGTCGAGTCCGTACTCCATCGCTTTTTCGAGGTTTTCTTTGTACGTGATAAGGTATTGGATCTGACTCTCCCACGCGCCCTGCATTTCCTCAACGGAAAGCTCTGCTTCGACGACCATTTTGTCAAACAGCCCGATCTGTCCGTCGATGCTGTCTCTCGCGGCGGCGTAGGCTTCGTCGTAGGTGGCGCAAAGTTCGTTGACTTCCTCTTGAACGGAAGAAAGTGCGTTCGATACAGCGTCCTTATACGTGATCATGCCGTCGGTTGTATCTTCGACCGTGTCTCCCGTATAGCCGTAAGCCTTCTCAAACGTTTGTATAGTGTTGATGAGGTCATCGTATTCGGTTTGCAATTCACCTACGTTGGCTTTTGCCGTCTCGTAGGCGTCTTCCGCTTCGGTTAGTGCATCCCCCGGCTCCCACAGCATGAACGCCTGTGTTAAAGGATCGGAATATTGATAAAGCTCAACCGCGTCGTTATAAGCAAGTGTTGCCGCCTCTAATTCTTTTTCCCTTAACTCCAATTCCGCCTTGGCTTTGTCGAGCTTGGTTTTAGAAGAGCTTTCGCCGCCAATCGCTTCAACGTACCTATCGTAGTCTATTCCCGCTTGTTTTAACTCCGCCTCTGCCTTTGCTATTTCTCGAATTTCCGCGGCAGTTAAATTAAACTTGCCCGTGAGTTTATCGAAAGTGAGGTCGAGATCCTCATAACGGCTGTTCAATTCATCGACAATGGGGATTATTAACGCTTGATTTGTTGCCGCTTTTTCCGAGGAGGAGCTTAATTCTTCGAGCTTTGCAATAAGCGAAATCGAGCTCTCGTATTCGTTTTCGATTTCGGTGGTTGCTTCCTCATACGCCTCTCGTGCTTCGATTAAGGAGTTCGTTACTCCGTCTAACTCTGCTTGGAGTTCATCTGCGGTCTGCCTGTTGGCTTCGAACGACGCGGTTGCTTCGTCCACTTCCTGCTTCAAAACCCACGCTTCGTATGAGTTCTCTCCGTAAGCATCGCACACCCTGTCGTACTCTGCTTCGAGGGCTTCAAGCTCTTTCGCTTGCTTCCTTGAAGTCGCGGTGAGGCTTTCCATTTCGTCCTCAGTGTCATTCAAGGTAACTGCCAATGTGCCAAGAGCAACAACAACACTCGTAACAGCCGTTACGAACAACATCAAGGGGTGCGACGCAAAAGTCGCTTTAAGCGCCGTCGTAGCGATTGTCGCAACCTTCGTGATCGCTACGTATGCCGTTATGCCGGCGACGAAAGTGCCCAAGCCAACGGTGAGCGCCGCGAGTCCCTTTACTACGGCGGGGTTTTCTTTCACGAACCCTGTAAGGCCGTTCAAGAGGTCGTAAAGAACGTCCGAACCTGCCGATACGGTAGGCGTGAACACTTCACCGATGGCCGTAGAGAGGTTTTTGGAGGCGTTCTCCGTCATGGCGAGCTTGCTTTCGAGGGTGGCGTATCGCTTTTCTGCCTCCGTTGCGAGGGCATTGTTTTCGTCCCATGCGCCGCTTGCGAGGTCTACCGCGTCCCGCAATCCTTCGTGGTTTGCAGAAAGGGCTTTTACGGCGTTGGAAAGTCTGATTTCCGTGATCCCCATTTCGTCGAGGATCGCGGTTGCAGACGCGCCGTTTCGCTCCGTGTCGTTCAAACCTGCAATAAAGGCGTAAAGAGCGTCTACCGCGCTTTCGCCCCATGCGCGTTGGAATTCCTCTGCGGTCATATTCGCTACAGAGGCGTACTGTTCGAGGCTTTCGTTCCCGGTCTCTACCGCAAGCGTGATTTTCGACATAAGGGTAGACATAGAAGAACCACCCGCGTCAGCTTCGATGCCGACGGACGAAACGCTTGCCGCGAGTGCAAGGATCTCCGCCTCGGTAAGCCCTGCGAGAGATCCCGCAGAAGCCATGCGCGTTGCCATGGCGACGATGTCCGCCTCCGTCGTCGCAAAGTTGTTACCCAAAGCAACGATTGTCGAACCTAAATTCTCGTATTCGGCGGCGTTCATCTTCGTGATGTTGGCGAATTTCGCAAGAGAGGATGCCGCTTCATCGGAGGTTAGGTTGGTGGATTCTCCGAGGTTTATCATAACCTCCGTAAATCCCATGATGTTCTCTGTGGCGATACCTAACTGACCTGCGGCCTCCGCAACGGCGGCGATCTCCGTTGTGGTTGACGGGATCACCAACGATAGATCCTTTACCCCGTCCGAAATGGCGGCAAGCTGTTCCGGCGTTCCGTCAACGGTCTTGTAAACACCTGTGATCGCGCTCTCAAATTCGATAGCGTCCTCAACGGTGGAAACTAAGGCCCTGCCAATCTCTTCGAGCCCTCTTACGATCCCGGCGGCGACGAGAAGTTCTTCGAGATCCCGTAAGCCATCGGTCGTCTCTCGGTTCTGTTCGTCGTAGTCCTCGGTTTCCCTGCGGGTTCTGTCGATGGTGTCACCGAGGTCGTCAACGCCGTTTTCCGCCTTTTTTGCCGCGTTGTCGAAGTCGTCAAGGGCACTTGCCGCTTGATCTGTTGCGGTGTCGATCTTATCGAGCGTTTGCGCCGTGGTAACTCCCGCGTTGCCAAAGGCGGTGTCTATCGCGGCTCCCGCGTTTTCCCATTGCGATAGGGCGTTTTGACCACTCTGCGCGATGTGGTCGAGCTTTGCGCTCATTTCATCAATGAGCCTAAATTTCGCTGAAAGTGTAGCCAATCGTGCCCGCCTCCTATCTTAAAATCTCCTGCAAGGTTCTTCGGCTTCTTTGAGTTCCGAGGCTATGAAAAACGCCTTTTTGCGCAACGGCATAGCCTCGAATTCCTCCGGGCGGAGGTTGTGCCTTTGCCAAAGAACGTGCGCCCAATGCGCCGCGGATCCCTTGCAGGAAATTATTTTTTTGCATCTTCTACGTCGGAGTCTGCGCCGCCGTCTTCATCGGCGAAAGAGCCGATCCCAAGCGCGGCGAATACGATTCGGGAAACGTGCGCGAATTCGTCTGCCTTGCGGAATACCTTGTTAGGCATTTCGGTGATGTCGTGACAGCCGTAGTATTCCATGAGCTTTTCGTCTTTGAGGTTGGGATATACCAACGCCTCCGCGATGATGTGGCGGACTGCTCTCTTGCTGTCGTTTTCCTCTTTGAGCACGACGAAGCCGTTTGAGATATAGGGCTGACCCTTTTTGTCGACGGCCATGACGCGCTTGCGGTAGCTGTCGTTGATCTTCTGAATGGTTGCATTATCGAGGACGCGGATCTCGAATTCGATCACGTTGCCGTCTTTGTCCTTGAAGGACGCGGGGCCGGGAACGGTGATGATCTCCTCTTTCTGTTCGCGCATAAAATAGCTCAAATCTTTTGCCATTGTGGTATCTCCTTTTCTGAAAAAATAAATAATTTGCCCCTCCGCTTTTGGCAGAGGGGCCGGTTAGTTATACGATGTCTTTTGCGTTGAAGTTGATAACGTCGTCAACAACGTCGCCTGCGCTGTCGAGGTCGATCAAATTCATATCGCCGGTGAGAACGCATCCTACGCAGGTGCAGGTGTCTTCACCGTTTGCCGCGTAGTAGTCGGAGTTCTCGTCGTTCATGACGCCTTGGATGGTGAACTCGGGGGTCTTGCCGGTCTTGATGTACGCGGCGATCTTCTCTTTCAGCCAAGGGGTAGAACGGCGGCGGGTGATGCTACCCGTGATGGTGTAGCCGAGGTAGCGGCTACTCGGGGTTTTTTCGCCGAGTTGCTTGCCGGACCAAACTTCGGGAGTGAACTTGATGTTGCACTTCACGCTGTCCATGACCTCTACGCCGTCGATGAATACCTTGCCTTCACGCAAGGAAATAGGACTCTTGTTGTATTCCATGGTTCACGCCTCCTTCTTATCTCGTTGCTACGGTGAAGTAGAGCTTTTCTGCGGAGTCTACGGGTTCGAGACCGACGTTGAAGAACGTCTGATCGCCGGTGGAAGCCTCGCGGTCCACCACGAAATCCGCCTCGTAGTCCACGTTCTTGATCGCGCCCGCGTCCTCAAACGCTTTCAGAATGGAGCGGCCAACGCCCTCCATGATGTTCCACCCGGTGGTGTTGTTGGGGTACTTGTTGGGCGGGAAATTGAGTTGCAGGCTCTCGCTGAAGGTGTCGAACACGCGGATCACGCGGTTCTTCTTGTAGCTTGCGTCCTTCCCGGCGGGAACGGTCACAAGGCTGTTGATGTCATATTCTACAATGACGTTGCCCTCCTCGGAAACAGAGAAGAAGAATTCGCCGTTCTTGATGGCGGCGACAGCCTGCTCATGGGTCTTCACGCCTACGATGCCCGTTGCGCCTTCGTAGGTCTTATAGGTGTTGGACTGGACGTTGGACGCGCCCGCGGATGCGCCTGCCGCCCATGCGGTTGCCTGTTCTTTGGTGAGCTCCTTGTCACCCACGATAACGGAGTTGGTGACGTTGGTGATGCCCTCGTAGTCCGCGTCGAGGTCTGCCGCAACACCGACCACGCACTTGCCGACGTTCTCGCGCAGATACTTGATCTTGCTCACGAACGCGGTCTTCAAGGTTTCGTCGGAAACGGGGAAGCACAAAGCGTTGAACTTCACGCCCTCCACCGCGTCGAGGAAGTCGGTAACGTCGGAGTTGGTGTTCTCGGTTGCGGTTGCGCCGGTGAGGTTCACGCCTGCAACAGCGGTGAGCGCGTCACCGGATGCCGCGAACTTGATGTAGGGGTTATTCATTGCGATAACCTCTGCCGCGGTCTTCATGCCCTCGTAGAAGCCGACGGTCACGCCGCCGAGGGTAACGGTAACGTCGAAGCCGCCGAGGGGGTTCGCCACAACGGAGTATGCGAGATCGTTACCGCGCAGGCCGCCGTATACCGCCTCTGCGGTAAGGCCGCCGCCGGTGCCCTTTGCGGTGGTGCCGCTTGCCGTGATGTATACGATCACGGTTGCCGCTTCTTTCAAAGCCTCACGGACCAACAGCATATTCTGATTGTCGTCGAACACGCTGAAACCGAGCTTTGCGCGGGCCGCGTCGGGTGCGGCGTTGGTGATGGTGATGAATTCCTTTGCAGGACCGTAGGAATGCCCGATGAAGGGGATCACAACGATGCCTCTTTCGCCAACACCAACAGTACCGACCTTGGTGCTCTCGAAGTTGACGTAAGTACCGGGGCGAACCTTGCCTGCAAGTTTGTCAAATCTTCCGCTTGCCATTGTTAATTAGCCTCCTTTTTGTTGCTGATCTTTTTGTTTTTCCATTCTTCAATGGTCTGCTTCATGGCCTCAACGGTGAATTCCCCTTCGAGACCGTGAGTCGCCCCGTCAAACGTGCTGGTAGTCACGCCGAAAAGCGTAACGCAGTTTGCCCGGAGCTTCTCGATGCCGAACACGGGCGCACCCGTGGGTTCGACGGTTTTCTTTTCCTTGGTTGCCATAGAGAAGCCTCCTTGTTTTTATTCGGTTGACGCTTCCTCGGGGCCCTCCTCCGAAAGATCTCCTACATACTGTTCGACTTGCGACAGCACATCTGCGGAAAACTCTTTCATTCGGTAAAGCTCCGATTTGCTCCAACTCTCTATTGTGAAATTCTGCGCGAGCAGATATTCCGGGTCGTTGTACGGCCTGCGGCTGTCCCACTCTAAAACGAGCTGATACACGCCGCTGTCGATCTTCTTGATCGACGGGTCGCGCAACCGCAGTTTTTCGCCCGTGGGCTTGCCGTCTTCACCGATAAGCGGTACGCAGTTTCTCAATCCCTTCAACGCCAAGAGGACGCGTTGTGCCAAAGCATACGCGCCCTCCGTGGTATTGTGAAAGAATTTGATAAACCAACTGTACCGCAAACGGTAGGTAGAGAATGTTTCGCCGTCGGTGTCTATCTCCGGCGAGGGAAAATAGCAGGACGGCACAACGAAATTCTCTTTCACCTCCCAATAGTACGGCGCGGGGTTTCCTGCCGTGTCGAGGGTGAATTTGATAATACTTGCGATCTCCTGTTCAAGCATTGTCGCACCTCCGCTTTACTGAAAATAGTTGTCGATCCACTCTTGCATTTTTGCGTCGAGGAAGCCGGGCATCATCTTTTCGAGGATGCGGAGCGCAGACTCGAAATAGGGCTTGCCGTCCACCCATTTCTGTTTCAGAACCATGCCGCCCTCTGCGGACGGATCATAGATGAAGCGGTCACCTTCCCAATACCCGGGAACGAAACGCCTCTCTACGCCTTTGGGGTTCGTCCAATGCCCGTCGTTGACGTATGATGCGTAGTTAAGCGTAGATCCCACTTCGAGCGTCAGCCCGCCGTCGGAAAGCTCCCACACGCTGTTGTCGTTCCCCTTATGAAAGGACGCAAGCAAAAGGCGGGTATCCATAACCTTGCGGCGTATGATCTCGTCTTGAACGATCCGCAAAAACTCAACGCCCAACGCCTCCAACCAAAGCTCCATTTCCTTGCGCAACCCGCCTTTTGCGGCGGCTTCTACTGCGTCAAAGAAACGCCTTGCCTCCGATGTGTCGATCTCTACGTGCTTCATAGTGCCTTTTGCTCCCTTGTACGCTCCACGTAAACGATGATGTGATGCCCGCGAATGTTCCGGGGCGGGGTTACGGCGGTATACGAAAGCCCTGTATCGCAGTCAACGACTTTATCGTTCAGACCGATTTCTGTCCCAACGGGTAAGTTCAGCTTTGTTCGCGCCGCGTAATCGTTCTGAGGCTCGTTTTGGGTGAGGTTGGTATTGTTGCCTACCCTCACGGTAAAATGGCACTCAACGCCTTTCAGAGAGGCTTCTGCGGGGTAGTCGTGGGTGGGGGAGGAGGGCAAGTTGAAACCGGGGCTTTTGCTGTCCTCGGTCAAATGGTAGATGTCGCAAGAGTGGTCGAAGAATTCCGCAATGCTCATAGCCTGTCCCTCCTCAAAGTTTTCTCATGCGCAGGGTAACGCCGTTCCGCGCCTCCGGCTTCGCGTACTCGTCGAGCAGGGAAGCGATGTCAAGAGATCCGATGTCAATCGGATGCGCGTCTGCCGCCGTATAGGAATAATCGTCGAACTGCTCCGACTTCATTTCCCTTGCGGCGAGGCAAGCGTTGTACCCGTAAGCCTCCGCTACGATGATGATCGCGGTCTTGACGCTTTCCGGGATCTCTTCAAGATCCTTGAAATCGTTGTTGGTGTACGAAATAACGTAGTTCTCTGCCCGCAGGATATCCACCACGAGCTTTGCTTCGCTTCGTTCCTTGACGGACTTATACTCGGAGTAGGCTTGAACGTCTGCGGGCCTTACCCAAGGTCTCGCCGGCATGGTTACTCACCCTCGCCGTAGTCAGCTTCGCCTTCGGCGGGTTCGGGTTCAGCGGCGGGAGCGGCTTCATCGACCTTTGCGGCGGTCTCTGCCTTTTTGCCCTTTGCCTTCTTGGCCGGCTTGGAAGCCGCCTGTTCCTCTGCTTTGGGTGCTTCGGGCACTACGGCTTCTGCCTCGGGTGCGGCGGTTTCGTCGTTCTTATTGCCTTCTGCGGGCTCTCCGGCGGGTGCGGCGGGCTCTACGACTTCGACGAGTTCAAAGTAGCCGGTAGCTACGAGCGCGTCTGCGGCTTCCTTTGTCTCGACCTCTGCGTAGGGGTTTGCTTTCGTGACTCGGACCGCGCCGTTGTACGAAAGACCCTTGATAAGTTTGACCTTAAACATTTTGGAATCCTCCTTCTTTTGGTTTTGTATTTGGTTTTAATTTTGATTTTTCGGGGGCTAACGTGCATCTTGTAACCAAAAATGCACGTTTATGGTTTTATTCAGTTGCTTCGAGTGTGTATTCGGCGGTGTAGAGCTTGATCGGTTCCCCCTCGCTGTTGATAACAGTTACGCAGAACGGGGAGCCCGCGAGGTCATCCATTTGTTTAACCGCAACAGCGGTGAGGAACTCCGGCCCCCCACCGACGGATATAATTAAGGGGCCTCTAACCATGCGGTAGTCCATGGTGTCGTTTTTTCTTACATAACCCAGTGCTTCCAATTCGGCGGCGGTAACAATAGTTGAGGAGAATGAATTTTGTAAATAGTATGAACCGGTATTATTGGTTGGATTAAATAAAAAACGAACGATCTTGTTTTGGTATGCCTCGTCTTTGGCCATTTCAACCTCAGCCGGAAGATCCGCAACGTAGTCGGGCAGGAACTCTTCCGGAATTTTCACGGGCGTGCCTGCCCCATCTACGTCGGGTATTTGGAAGGTGAATTTCCAAGGGGATAGCTCTTCATGGTAGGCGTCAAAGGCAAAATATAACCCAGGGGAGCCCAAGGCCTCATTCTCCCAACCGTTAAAACGTCCGGCATCTGTAAATTCGTGGACAGAACCGTCGATAGTGGTATAGGTTCCCTTTCCTGCGTTAATTTGCTCATTCGTAGGTATAAGATCGGAAAGTTTAATCCAAACGATTTGATCAAATCCACTTATCCAGGTGTGCGGATGCCTGCTCAAATCCCCGTCGAAGGAGACGGTCAGCGGGCCGGCGCCCTTTTCCCTCCGAGGCATCCACTCGGCGTCCACAAGAGCGGGGTCGAGTTTCTTTGCCGGGGCTTTTGCAATGGAAGGGAAATATATCTCTTTAGGCCCGAAGATTATTTTCTCGCTGTCGTCTTTGAGACAAAAAACAGTAGCCCATACGCCCGTAGAAACATCCTTCCCATCAATGGGAGAACTGCCTGAAAGGTACCCGGCGTTTGTATTGTTCGTGACGAGCGCAATATAGTTGATTTGGTCGACATGAACAATTCCAAAATAGTACCCTCCATGAATAACGTTAATCACATTCTCGGAAATGGCGAAAGTCATAGTTTCATCGGTGCCTAAAGGTCTTATTGTGGCAGTTCCTGCCTTAAACTCCTCTATCGTCGGGACGAGATCTGTGATTTTCACAAGGTAGGCCATTAATTCCGGAGTTCCACCGATAGGAATAGTTTCTTTCCCTTCGAGAGTGCCGTCGAATACCCAATCAAAGGGTTGCAGAACGGCGTGGTAAGCATCTGGCTTTTTGTCGAGCGTTTCTTGCAAAGCGTTGATGTCGCTGATCGTGTGCAGGTGGGGCCCGCACATACACGCTTCGATTTCGACGATATCCCCGTAGGCGTCTCTTACTTTTACAAATTCGCCCTCCTGTCCGGGTTGCCTAATGGGGATCTTTGTGAAGACGATTTCGCCTGCCGCGTCTCTAATGCTCAAATATTGAATTTCCATTTTCTCACCTTCTTTCTTAAATCAAATTCAAACGAAATAAAATGTAAAAAATAAAGCCGTGGTACGCCACCAAAAGCCCGTATGCGGTGAAGGGGATCCACGTTGCAATTTGGGCGAGCTTTTCGTCCCGGAGCCGCCAAAGATCCCAACAACAGAAGGTGACGACTGCGAGCTTTACTACCACGAAAAGAACGGGACCAACGGACAAAAGGAAACGGCACACGGGGTTCGCCTCCTCCAAGCCGATGATCTGCGTCAAGTACAGCGTGGTGATCGTGTCGATGATGTTGAACACGTAGAGTAAAATAAGCCGAAGTTTCATTTTTTAGCCTCTCAAACTGTTATAAGGGGTTTTATAACTTCATAAACCGCCTGCGCGGTCACGCCGTAACGGTCAAGCCCTCTCGGTTTCTTTTTTTGATTCTTTGTGCATAGGCGCTTTACGAGTTCTTCGTCCATGCCAATGGAAACGTGCACAACCGTTTGGTAATGCCCGCCGCCGAAGCTCCCCGAACCGTAGGACGCAACTTTGAATTTTTCGTTTTCTTCCGGGGAGTAAAGCATAAGGTCGTTTCCGTCAAGCGCAACGTGAAGCCCGAGGCTTTTCAAAAACTCTTTCACGGCGTGGATTGCACGTTTGCCGAAGTCGCTCTGTGTCAAGCGCATTTCGCAAAGAGATAGGTCTCCGGGAAATACGACGCAGGTGCCTCCGTAGTGCTTTGCGTGGAAAAGGGGAATGCCAAGATCTTGCCGCGCCTCTTCCGAGTAGGTGCCGTCGATCCTTCCCGTCGCAAGCCAAGGGTCTGCGGCGATCTCAACGATCAGCCCCTCCCCGCCGGTCTGCGTGATCTCTTTCATTGCGTCGGCTACCTGCGAGAAGCCGATCTCGTATACCTTCATGTTATCCCTCCCATTCCGCAAGGCTGTGGATCTCGAAGTAGTCGATTGTCCCCGCGTAGTTTGCCGCCAAGTAATCCATCAAAGCCGTGTTATCCGTGTAGAGAATGACGGTTCTTTCTGATTTGAAGGATCCGAAAACCGTCTCGCCAAGCGTCAGTTCGTCAGCTTCTCCGTGAAGCGTGACGATGTTCACCGTAGGTACATTTTCAAAGCTCAGAGAGTAGTCGTCGAAAACCTTCACCCCGGCGCCGACGATCATCGTCGAGACCGTTTCCAATTCGATCCCGACGTAGCCCCACACGATGGATTCTACGAGAGATCCTTCGCCTGTGATTTCAAGCGTTCCTGTCGCTTCGTCATGCGTCCACCAGGTGCCGTTCCCCGCCACGTTGCAACCGTCTTCCTCCAAGTCGCACCTCTCGATTTCTTCGAGTTGGTAATAGGAGCGGATCTGTTCGAGGTAGGTGTCTGTCACGCCCAATCGCGCCCGCACATACGGCGTACAGCCGTTAAAGCACATGTTGTAACACTCGAGAATCTTTTGCTCCCCGGAAGGCAAGGTGAATATGAGCGTTTGCGGGTGGCCGTCCGAGTTTTTCGTGATCTCCATAGTGATCCCAAGCGTCCCAAATGCATCTTCCAAAAGGGTGTAGGACTCGCCGAAGTTTTCGTCGTAGTAAACGTCTTCCATGCTGTGCAATCCCTTTTGAGCGCAATATTCCATTTCTGCGTCCATGAGCTCTTTGAACCGCAAATAGCTTGCCTCGTCAACCACCACGGAGGGGTCGTTGAAAATGCTCCCGTAGAAGTTGTAGAGATATACGCGTACCCACGGCTCGGAACAAGAAACGTACTTTTGCATATGTTTGAGAAGCAAATAACTATACTGTCCGCTTGTCAATGATCACACCTCCAAATTTTCGGGTTTCGCGCTCGAATGCGCTTTTGATGTGTTTGACTTCCCCGAAGGAAAGATCCGGGAAAAGCGTGTGGGTGAAGTGGAGCTCCGCATAAGCTGATTGCCACAAGAGAAAGTTGGAGAGCCGTTGATGCCCGCCCGTCCGTAGAATGAGGTCCGGCGGCGGTAATCGGTGATAGAGAGCGGCTGTGATCTCCTCCTCCGTCCTTGCGCCTTTGGCGATGGCGTCCACAATCTCCCTGCGCCCTCCGTAGTTGGCGCAGAGGTTCAACGTCAGCCCGGTGCAGTCCTTTGTTTCCTCTTGCAGATGTGCGATTTTATCGAGGCTTGTTTGCTTCAAATTGTCCGCGCACCCGGAAATGAGTACACGCACATTGCTTTCCTTGAATTCCCGGTGACGGTCGAAATATTTGTCCGCAAGCTCTCCCAAGGCGTCAACCTCCTCTTTCGGTCTGTTCCAATTCTCGGTAGAGAAAACGTAAACGGAAAGAAAAGGGATGCCGAGATCCACGCACCAATGAAGCAGATCGTCGATCTTATGCAGACCGTGTTCGTGGCCCTCTGAACGGGTAAGCCCCCGCTTTTCCGCCCAACGGCCGTTCCCGTCCGCGATGACTGCAAGGTGGGTCAACTGATTCATTAGATCAGCCCCCAAATCGCCACGGTCACGTCTTCGTCGGGGGCTGTTACTGCGGAAATGGTGATCGTAGCTTGGTTGGTCTCTTTTACGTCGTCGCCGTCCGTGTCGATCCTCGTGTTTGTGATCTGCGGGATCGTCAAAGCGCACCGAATGAGGCGGTTGGCGTTGGCCATGCTTGATGTAGGTGGGATTCCGAGTTGCAGAGCGCCCACCTCGCCGTATTCGGTTGTCGTGATCGTGTAGATCGTCCCGTTCCAAAGGTCCTTCGACAGGACGAATTCTACGGGATTCCCGACCACGTAAACGGTGGCGGCGGTGGAATCATCTTTCTTCGTAGGGTTGATATTGATGATTGGCATACGCTTTCCCTCCTACTTCGTAAATACGGCTACGGAAACGTTGATGTCGATGGTGGGTGTCTCTCCGCTCCGTGATCTGAACCTAATGTAGCCGTCCCCTTGCGTAACACAACGGATATCGCACCGCGCCCACTCTGCCTCCATTGCGGCATCATTGGGAACGACGGCGCAAAAAACAAGGCACTTCGTGGGGTCTGCCAAAACGCCCTCGAAAGGCATTTCGTACATCAAGCCGTCTGCGGTTGTTTGCGTCCATTTGGCGGTTTCCAAAGTGACGGTGTCAGCAATGAAATTCGAACCGCCTTTCATCGACTCGGGGGCGGTGGTTACATCAACGCCAAGGATAACTCTGCCGTTTTGGACCGTCGCGCCGATGCCGTTACCGGCTTCGATCATAAGGGGTTCTGCCGCTTCGATTGACCCGGTTTGCGCCCCGTTCATGTACGTTACAACGCCGACTGCTTGGCCCGTGGACGTTTTGATCTTGGCGATTTCGGTGGCGTTGTTCCTCGTGAGTAAAAGGAGGAGCCGGTTCGCAAGATCGGCATCGAGGATTCCGCACTCCATGTTGTTGAAGTTCTCCGCGCTCATGCTCGTGCCTTGCTGAATGACTTGACCCGCAGGGGTGAGGGTGATCGTCCCGTTGTTGTTTTGCCTTGCAACATAGGTGTTCTCCATGTTGGTATAATGGTCTTTCCAAATTAGGATCTTATACAAATCCTTTCACCTCCTTGTTGGTTTGCAAGACGGGAAAGGGGCGAGAAGCCCCTTTTTTCTTATGCAAGGCCGGTAATTGCCGCGGTTGCGTCGAGCTCTTCGATGATCGCGTCGAAGTCGAAATGCACGACGTAGAAACGCTTGTCCTGCATGACCGCCTCTTTGCCCTCGGTGGTCTTTCTGATAACCATGTTATAAGAGTTGACCGCGATGAGGTTCTTGGGGTCGGTGAGCAGGATGCAGTCGTCGGGCATGTTAGGCACTTCGACGGTAGGAATGCGGGCGGGGGAGGTGTAGACGTTGTCGGGAACAGCGCCGCCTGCGTCGATGACCTTGTTCATCAAGTACAGTTCCCACTCCTGCGCTCTTGCGGGGGACATGAGCCAACGGAGTCTGCCGTTGTTGTACTTGTTGGGGATGGCCTTCAACGCGCCGTAGAAGGTGTCGAGGGTCATTGCGCCGGCGTTCTTGGCCAACGCGTCGAAGATGTGACCGCCGTTCTTGATCTGCTTGATCCAACCGTCGTTGATGGAGAGGAACGCATAATCGGGATCGGTGTCTGCGGTGGCAACGTCGCCGTTGAGGTACAGGTCTTCGGTGTCAATACCAACCTGTCTCGTCATGAGGTTGGCGATGGTTTCTTCGTGGCTCTGACCCTCGATGTTCTGACGCAGGGTTTCCTCAGTGATTTCCCAAGGCAAGCGAACGGGAGTACAAGCGTACTCAACCGCGCCGTAGTTGGGCTTTGCACGGTAGCCGTCGTCTGCGTTTTCGGTCTTCTTACGCAGAATACGGGAAGCGATACCGATCTTGTCGATCTCGCCGGTGGTGGAAGTGCGGAGCTCATGGCGAATGAGGCCCTGCAAAGGGGTAGCGTCGAAAGTCTGTTGCAAGAAGCGGCGAGACTGTTCGGGTTTCAGCAAGCCGTTGGTTACGGTTGCGGTAGTGATCGTGTCTTTCACAATCTGTCTGTTGGTAGGCATAGTTTTTTCCTCCTGTTTTGATTATTGATTAAAGGATTCCGGTGAGGTAGTGAGCCTCACCCTTTTCCACGGGTTCAGCATCGCCGTCACCGAGAGCGGTGGAAAGAGCGCGGGACTTCAAAATAGGCTCGATGGCCTTCTTGACCGCCTTTTCCACGATGTCATTGACATTCTCGGGGGTGACTGCTTCCTCCTTGGGTGCGAGGGCCTTTGCGACGGCATCTTCAACCATCTTCTGTACGCCCTCTACGGTGATCTCCGCAGGAGCGTCGGGTGCGGCGGGAGCTTCCTCCTGCGCGGGTGCCATAGCCTTTGCGACGGCATCGGCTACGATCTTTTCGATTTCGGATTTGGTCATGTCCTTTTCCTCCTTTTCGTCTTCTACCTCAGCAAGGAATGCGCCGAGGTTGTTGTAAATGTTGGTGAGCGATTCCTTGTTCTTTGCGCTCAATGTTTTGCCGGATTTTTCGACAGCAAGGGATTTCGCAATTTCCGAGCCCGCGAGAATATCGGTGATGATGTTGGAGAAGTCCGTCAAAGCCTCTCTGATCACGGTTTCGTCGTTCTCGTAATCCCAAGTGCCCGTGGCGTAGTTGTATCGGTAGAGGGTGTCTTCCAAGGCGTAGAAGGCGTTCCAAAAGTTCGATACTTTGGAGCTTTCTGCGTACCTGTCAGCCACCGCGCCCTTTTCAACTACGTCAAAGCCGAACATCTCGGCAAGCTTCTTCAAGATCCCCTTGTGCTCGGTCTGTTTGTTGGGGGTGTCGTTCTTCTTAACTTCGGTCAAGTCTTCGTCCTCCGTACTGTAAAGCCCTACGCCGCCCATAGAGAAGCCGGTGAGCTCTCCCTTCTGAACAGCGTCCCATACCGCTTCGTCGGTGATCTCAACGGTCATAAGCCAAGATCCCTTCTTAACGGTTTCGCCGCCAAGCTCGAAATCAGCCTTTGCGACCCAACTCTCCACGACAGCCGCCTTTTCAAGCGTCTCAAAACTGTGTTGGAGATCCACGCCGTCCCCGTTCTTTGCGAACCAATAGGCGGCCTTGGTGATCTCCTCCTCGCTCATGTGGTTGCCGTGTGCGTCCTCGGTCATAGGCTCGTATACTACGCCCGTGACGAAATGATGTTCTGCGTCGGTCTTCAAAATCCGTCCGTAGGTGGCGAATTGTGCTTGACCGTCTTCCGCTTTCGTAATGAGGAATTGACGTTTGTTTGCGGCCTTGTCAACAAGAGAAACAAACGAGATTTTCGCGTCGGTAATTGCGTAAGATTTTTGCACGTTTTTCACTTTTTCACCTCCTTTCAAGTGCATAATGAGGTATAAAAAGAGGCGCATTTCCGCGCCGCTTTTCCGTGATTCAACAACTTAAAAAATAAGTGCAATAAGTGAAGTGAAATTTCACTTGTTTTTTAGTTGTTCGTGGGATTTACTCAATCCCGGCTTTTGCCCTGTTTTGGGCGTTCAGTTCCGCTTCCCAAGCGTCGTCCATTGCGGCGACTGCCTCTGCCTGCAGGCGCTTCCGCTCTTCGAGGGGGAGTCCGAGGATCTTCTCTGATACGATTCCCCGGTGTATGCAATGGCAATGGATGCTTTCTCCTGCGGGGAGGGAGGGATCGCGGGGGTATTGCGGGTAGTAGGTGCTACCGTCGGCGCCGATCAGCACGAACGGCTCGTTTTTCTTCACGATCTGCCCGCTGATCGCTTGGTGATTCGGGCGGGGGTCGTTTCTGTACGCTCCCGTGTGTACCCATTCTTTATCCTCAACCGACGGGGATTGCTGTATGGACTCCTCCTGCGCTACGCTGTGAGCGCGTAGTGCCTCGGTGATCGCGGTCATGCGGGCGCGGTAGCGTTCCGAACGTATGCCGCTGTCTTGAATGTCGAGGATAAACGACTGTATGCCGTTCCCGGCTTCGAGGTTCTTTTTTAGAATGTTCTCCAACGTCGTGTGGGAGGTGAGCTTCATCAAGGATCCGAGCTGTCCGCTCCAACTCTCCACCCACGCCGTGGTTTTCTTCGATACGGAGGTGAGGGTGAGATCCTTATCCGTCTGTTGCAGGTAAGGCTCTATAAGCTCCGGCATGAGCTCTTGAAATTTCTCTTGGAAGATCTCTTTGAGCTTTTCCGCGGTTTGGTCGTCGATCTTGACTCCGGGCCATATACGGTCCGCAAACTCTTGAACGTCAAAAGCGGTTTCGGCGGTCGTGATGAACAGCTCCGTTTCCTCCTCCAACGCCTCGGTGATCGCGTCTTCGATCTTGGAAGCCCACTTGACCGTCTTTTCCGGCTCTAAGAAGCCCTCCTCCGCGAGAACGTCCGCAAGGTCGTCGTCTGCCTTGGCGATGTAGCGTTCGATGGCTTCAAGAAGTTTTGTGCAGTCGTGCATATCATTCGCCCTCCTTGCTCATTTTCAGTAGCAAGGAGCGAACCTCTTTCATGACCGCCACCACCGCATCGTCCTTTGCTCCGGCGGCTTTGGTGATCTGCTTTTCAAGCTGTGCCGTGAGGTCGGGAACGTTCGGGGCCGGGGTCTGCATGAGTTTTGCGTAGACAAGGGGTGTTTCCGCCCATTCGCCCTCAAACGGCTCGTAGCTATCACCGAGGGCTGTGTACGCAACCTCTTTCGCCTTGTTCGGCGTGAGGCCGCCGGCTCTCTCTACGATGTTGAGGATCTTCGCAACGTCGTCCGGGTTGTTGATGTCCGGCTCCTTGAAGTAAACCTCAACGTACTTGAAATTGTACTCGTTGAGCAGGCGGTTGTTGATCGCCCATGCGAGGCTCTTACGCTCCGGCTGAAATACCTGCTCCTCCGTGACTTCCTGCGCCGTCTGCGCCGTTGCTCTGTTGAAGTCCGTCGTATAGCCGACGTAAAGGTCGGGTAACTGGAAAGAGGATTGAACCCTGCGGCGGTTGTTGTCGAGGTAGTCTTGGAAGAGTTCGTCCCGTTGCAATACGGATGCGAGATCCTTGATCTCGATGTCTGCCTTTTTCTCTCCCTCGAATGCGGCGGTATTGTCGGCGGTTTCGGATTCCAACACGATAAAAGCGTGTTGCCCGGCTTCGCCCTTGATGCCGTCCATGTACTGCGTGAGCTTGTTGTAAGAGTCATCCGTGAGCGTTCCGCCCTTAACAATGATCATCAGCGGCGTATGTCTGCCGTTTCTGAAATAGTTGTTGTTGAGGGTTTCTGCCCTGCGGCTTCCATCTACGCCGAGGATCTGACCACTCCACCGTACTTCACCGTAAGGCTTCGTACCGATGGCGAATTCCAAGATCTCGTTTGCTTGGTTATCGAGGTCAATCGTATCTCCTTCACCGGCGTATCTGCCGTCCCGCTTATCCATAACGCGGGGATCGCCAAACTCCTTGAAATATACCGTTTGCCCTGCGATGGTCTGCCGGTACTTACGGAATTTCTTCTTTCGCTCGTGCTCCTTCCCTTTGTGGAAGAACTTTGCCTCTACGTGCGGCTCCAACTCCCGCGTCTTTTCTATGGTGTACGTGTCCTTTACGAACTTGATCTCAACGACTTCGCCGCCGACGTTGCGCATGACTTCGATGTATGCGATGCCGTAAGTCTCGCGGGCCTCGATAACGTCCTCGAATATCTCTTTCGTGTCTTGATCGAAAGAGAGAAGCTCGAGGATCTCCTCCGCGCGGGTGTACTCTGCGGCCATTTCCGGGGTTTCGTCGATGTCCTCCCTGTATCTGATGCCAATGCCAAAGCCCGCGATGTTGTTCTTGTAGGCTCTGATACATTGCGGCAGGATCGAGGAATGCGATACGAGCTCTTCGAGGCCCCGCATATCAAGAGGCGGCGAGATCCATTCCGCTACGGCGAGATCCTCCCGTGCGTCGAGCTGTTCGCTTTTGTCCGACTTGCTGACAGGCTTGGGCGTGGATGCTTTGATGATCCGCGCTCTGTATCCCTGTGATTTCTTTGCCATTTTTGACTCTCCTTTGTGTTGTGATCGCCTCCGATGGCGATAATGTGACCGTGTGGCGTTCTCAAAGCCTCTCTGACGGCTTTTTCTGCCTTTGGGGTATACTTGCTTGCCCTTTGCCGAAAAAGAGCCTTAAAACGCCGAAATAGAGCGTAAGCGAATGTCCGTGGGGTTATCTGCCCTGCTTCTTTTCGTTTCCGCTCTTTTTCTTCTGTCTGATCGGGACGCATAAAAGCAAAACGCAGTCCGCCTCGTCGGGGGAGGGGAGGTCGCGTTCCTTCATGTCTTTTTTGCTCTCGACCTTGATCTTGCTGTTGTCCGTCAAGCCGTACTTTCTGCCCGAAAGCTGTGCTACGAGGTCGTCGTCGTTCGGGAGTATCAGTTCGACGGGTTTCGGGTTTCCGTCTTCGTCGAATGGTGATAGCAAGGCCTTGACCGTTGCCATCATGTACGTGGTTGAGTCGTGGTAATACTTATGCTTGATCCGCTGTCCGAAGGTGATCGGCACGATGTTCATCTGCCCAAGCCGCTCCGGCGCGTTTTTCTTCATTTGACGCAAACGGTCCACTACGCCGCCGCCCACGCCGCCGTCGTCTACGCAGACGGTTATATCGTCTTTGTAGTCTGGGTATTTCCTCAGCAGATCGTAGTAAAGGAGAACGATGTCATCCGCCGTCTTCATGGTGTCCTGCCCGTTGCGCTTCTTTTCGAGCGTAACCTTTTCGTCCACCTTCGAGCCTATTACGGTCTTATCGTCGCCAAAGCGTGCCACGTCGCAACCGATGCGGATTGACGCAGGTATCTTTCGCGGGTAAAACTCTGTCATAATAGAGCTCTCCACGAGGGAAAGCTGAATGAATACGTCCGCCTCCGCCTTTGGAAACTCCCCTGCAACACGAACACGGAATACGTCGCTGTCTTCACCGTACATTCGGATGATCGTATTGATGAAATCCTGCGAGACGCGCTTGCTTGATCTCCCGTCTACGTGGAATGCGCTGTACGACGCTTTGTTCTTCGTGTGGCTCTCGTAAAAGAATCCGCTAAGCTGTGTCGGGTTTCCGCACATCAAAAGCCTTGCGCCCGGTGTTGACAGCGCACCGAGGACGGGTTCAAAGATGTTGTCCTTAACGCCGCTTGCTTCGTCGATGATGTATAGAATGTCGTCAGCGTGGAAGCCCTGCAATGCGTCCGGCTTTGTGGCCGTTCGTGCTACCGCGAACCATTCCTCCGGGTAGCCTTTGAGGTACACCTTCTCTTTCGTCCAAACGAACTCTTTTTCGAGGGCGGGGGCGCTTCTCAACCACTTGCTAATCTCCGCCCAAAGGATATCGAACAACTGATGCTGTGTCGGTGCGGTGCAAGCGATCTTCGGGAACGGCCTTGTCGCCATAAACCAAATGATCGTCCAAGCCTCAACCGTGCTCTTTCCGATACCGTGTCCCGAGCGTACTGAGGTCATGGGGTTGTCCGCAACGCTCTGCAAGATCTGCGCTTGCTTTTCATCCGGCGTTGCCCCTATGAGATCCTCAACAAAGTGGACGGGGTGATCTGCGTAATAGAGGATGGCTTCTTGACTTAAACTCATTCACCGCCGCCTCCTCTCCGTTTCTCATACGCCGCTATGATCGTGTCGGCAAGACTGCCCGGGCCGTTGGCGTTCTCCGTTGCGGGGTTGGCTTCCTCTCGGGTCGCTTTTTCGAGTTTCGCGCCCTCGGTTATGAAGCGTAGGATCTCTTGCGGGGTGAAAGATTCGATGTCTTTCTTTTCGAGGGCCTGCAACGCTTTCTTTTGCAGGAGCATGGCCGTTTGTATGTGCCGCTCCTGCATTTTCTTGATCGCTTTTTTGGCTTCCTCAAACTCCTGCCGCTTCAATTCTGCGTCGTAGTCCGCGCTTCTTTGTTGCCAATTCCACGTGCTACTCCATCCGCCTATGAGCGACAGGGATTTGTTCAAGTCCTGTGCCACTTTTCGCACAGTGCGTTTGTACCCCAATTCGAGGTAGAGGGAAAAGGCTTCGTAGGCTTGCACACTTTCCTTGGGTTGACGTTCCCAAGACTTAATGCTTTTGCTCCTTCCTGCCATTTTCCTCCTCTCCTTTGAGTGCATATTTATAAACTATGTCGCCGTTGCTGTCCCTTCCGATGGGCCGTAGGATTCCTCCGTAGCCTTTGGCGGGGCTTGTTCCCTTGCTTGGGGTGTTCCAATTCTCCCGTAGGAACTGCGCCATTGTCGTGTCGTAGTTGAGTGCTCGGGCTTTGTTGCTACCTGTGTTGTACCCTGCCGCGCCGCACCACGGGAACGAGAAATACTTGTTGATGCCCTCCGAAATGTCGGAGAAGTGCACCTGCCCTTTTTCGCGGGCGGTGATGATCGCCTGTCCGATGTTGCCCTGCTGACTTACGCCCCACTCCGGTGGAACGCCGCAACAGTTGCAAGCGTCGTTGCATTCCCGGCAAAAAGCGTCGCTGACGTGGAAACGCATACCGAGGCTGTGAACGTAGTCCCTCATTTCGTGAATGATCGGTGCTTTTACGCCTCTGCTCAACCGCTTGTAGCCGTGTTGCTTGCTGTTCTCCATGTAATACTTGTGGATGTCGAACCCTGCGATCTTGCTCATTTCGGCATATCGCTTTTTGAGGTTTTCGTCCGCTCTTGATTCCATGCAGAAGAATTCCGTCGTTACGCTGTCCGCTCCGGCTTTGTATGCCATGCTGATTAGTTGCTTGAAGTCGGAAGAAACGCCAATGATGAACGGTCTCAAACGGAGGGTAACGTGGATGCCCATGTCCGCCAACCGCTTGATTGCCGCGATGCGCTCCTCCGGCGACGGTACGCCTTTTTCGATCTTGCGGGCTTTCTCTTTGTCTGCCGTGATGATGGAGATCTTGACGTGCCAATTATGGGCGTGCTTGCGGAACAATGACATATATCTTTCGTCCTGCGTCCACCATGCGGCTTTTGTGCTGAATGACAGCGGGTAGTCGATCTTATCGAAATATTTGAGCAGTTCGAGCGTTACGCCGTGTCTGCGTTCCCATTCGTCGAATTCGTCTGCGAGGCCTCCCCATTGCATGATGCGTCGGTTCTGAATGTATGGGAAGAACTGCAAATAATATTTCGTGACTGCCGCGGTGTCGTTCTTCATCGCGCTTTCAAAGAGGTCGATAACCTTTTGCGGGTTGACGCACCGAGGCTGTCCGCCGCCTATGTACCCGTCGAGCGTGTGGCTCTTTTGGAAATACGAAAAGCAGTAAAGGCAGTTGTATGCACACTTGCTGTAAGTGTCCATTGTCATGGGCATTGAACAGTCGGGGATCTCCATGCTCCAACGGGGTGATTGGTAATCCTGTTTCAATGTGTCTTTTTCCATTTTGCCGCCCCCTATTCTTCGATTCGTATGACTGTCGAGCTTGATCCCTCGCGGATTTGGTCTTTGTATCCTTCGTTTTCGGCCCACTCCTGCGCAAGCCCCTCGCTTTGGAATACGAGTGTAACGACAAAACTGCCGCCTACCGTGATCTCCTCGGGATCGTCGTCCCAATCGCTGAAATCATCGTCGTCGAGCAGTTCGTTGTTGTTTGCGAGAATGACGGCGATCTCCTCCGCAGAGAAGCCGGATGCCGTCGCTACTTCGTGGTCGAAGTCTTTCAAAATGTCTTCGAGTTTGTCGTAGTCCCATTGGCCCTTGATCTTATTGAGGGCGATGTTCAACAGCTTTTCGTCGTTGTCGTCGAGGTCTACGACGGAACACGGTACGGTGTCGTAACCCATGCTTTTCAGCACGGAGAGTCTCTGATGGCCGCCTACGACGTTGCCGGTCCGCTTGTTCCAAACAATCGGCTCTACGTTGCCGAAGATCTCGATGCTGTTTTTCAGCTTTTCCCATTCGGGCATTCCCGGCTCTAACGTAATACGGGGGTTGTACGGTGCCGCATTGAGCAGTTCAACCTTAATTTCCTGTACCATAGTCGATTCCCTCCATTCTGATCGTGATGTTGCGGGCCATTCCTTGGTATTCGGCCTCTACGCCTCTGTCTTTCAGCCATTTCTCCGCAAGATCCTTCGTCGGGAATGACAAAAAGATGTGAAACTCCTTCAAAAGCTCGGGAGGGTTCTCCGGGTCTGCCTCTTTGCTGTCTTTCTCGCCGCTGTCGGTAGATCCGTTACTTTCCTCTTCGTCGTCGTCCTCGTCTTCCGGAATTTCGCCGTCGAAAAGGTTGTATAATTCATCCGGTGTAAAGCCCGTGAATTTGATGTCTTCGGAGTCGATTTCATCGAAAAGGGCTTCCAACTTTTTGTAGTCCCAATCGCCGTCGATCTTGTTCAAAGCGATGTTAAGGAGCTTTTCTTTCTCCTCGTCAACTTCGATGATAACGACCTCTGCCTCCTCTGCGCCGCTTGTTTTCAATACATTGAGGCGTTGGTGGCCGCTGACGAGGTTCCCCGTTGTCTTGTTAAAGACCAAAGGCTCTACAAGCCCGAATTTCCCGAGGCTGTTTTTGAGTGACTCCCACTCTGCGTCACCCGGCTTTAATACTACACGTGGATTGTATGCCGCCGGGCGAATGTCTTTAAGTTTCATTATGGCTGTTTGCATTGTCCTGTTCCTCCGTGTTTATGATTTCTCCATTGAATCGCTGTCCGTATTCCAAAAACATTCTCTTCGATTTTGTCTTTGTCATTTTCACGAACGACGGTGTAATCGTGCTTCCCGCGGCTCTTAACCGTCTCATGGACGTGTTCAAACTGCAGGTCACGAGGTAAAGTTTAACGCCAACCCCGAGGGAGGCTATGAAGTCGAATATCTCTTTGTTGTTGATCCTGTCGCCTTCGAGGAGGACGTTTTCGTGTTTGAGCTTCCGAAGGAGCTTCTTGATGTTGTTCTTTGCGCTGTAAGAGAGCGTGTCCGTCCCCTCGGTGCGCTTGCCGATTCCGTATCTGCCGAGGGCGATGATCCCGTTTGAGCATTTGCTGTAAGGGATGATGTCCTCTATGATCTCAATCGGCTCGGAAAGGAAATTCGTTTTTGCGAATGTGGTTTTCCCCGATCCGCTTTGTCCGATGATTATGTAAAACATAACGCCTCCTTCTCAAAATGCCCCGTTTTGGGTCGTTGGTGTGCAAAAAGCAAGCCGCCTCGATCTTTCGATAAGGCGGCCTGCTTCTGCTTGTTATGCAAAATCCGTTAAGGTGGTACACGATTTTACAGCCTATATTATACATTTTTCTTATCGCCTTGTAAATGCCCTCTTTTTGCCCCGAAACGCGTCACATCTTTTCGATTCCGCTAATTCCGTAGAGAAGCATGGTCAAGCACGTGGCCGCCGCGTCGAGATCCTTGTAAACGGTGCGTTTGTCGATGTGTTCGCGCTCTGCGATGGCAAGCGCGGACGTTGGCTGTTCGTCGAGGTACATCGCTTTCAGTATGCGGTAGTGCCTCTTGTCGTCTGCCCGGGACGACCTCTCGCACATGATCCCGTATACGTCGATCATGCGGTTTACATGGGTCATGATGATCTTGGTGTGGACGGTGGATTTCTTGATGCTTTCCACGCATAAATTGTCGCCGTAGCCTCTGCTTGACATAAGCTCCATGATGTCAACAAAGGTTTCGTCGTATTCCTCCGCCTGTTCGATCTCAAAAATAGCGTTCTTGAAATGCTCGTTGAGGTGTCGGTAGTTCTGCAAAAGGAGCTTGGTGTTGTGGAATCTCCGGTCGTACTGTTGCTCCCGAAACTTCTTTTTTTCGCGCTCAACGGCTTTCACCGCCGATTTCGCTCCGATCTCCGCACCGATGGCCGCGCCGATCTTCGTCCCGAGTTCTACCGCCGCTTGCAGTTTCTCCTCGATGTTCTTCTCTGCGACCTCAAAAGCCGCTGTAACCGCCGCTTGTATGATCGCTTGTAAGTCCTCACCTTTACCTTTTCCCATTGCTGTTTCCTCCTCTCTGCAAATCCTCCGGGGTGATAAGTGCGATATCCGCCAATTCTTTCATGCGCTCAATCGATGCGGTGATGTTTTCCGACTCGATCCCGCACTTTTTCAGCATCGCTCCAAGCTGATCTGCCGCTTCCCCGAGGTTCGTGACTGCCTCGTTATAGTTCTCAATCGTCGCTTCGACTTCGTCGCGGTGTTTCGATGCCCGCCATTTTTGAAATATCTTCATCCTGTGTCCTCCCGTAAGTATAGAATTAGTCTAAAAATTTAAGTACGCCTCCCGTGTAGCGGATTTGGTATTCCCGAAGATCCTCCGGCTTGATGTACTTGCGCCCGTAGATCTCTTTCATGGACCGAAAGACCGCCCACGGGACCTTGAAAAACTCCTTGAATCCAAAGGAAACCAACACAAAGCAATCCGCGCCGAGCTTTTCGTGCTTGTTGAGTCGTTTCTCCTGCTCACTCGAAACAACGCTCTGTAAAAGCCTGTCGGCATCTGTGTGCTTTGCCTCGAATACAATTGATCTGCCTCCGGCACAGGTGCCTTTGTAATCCGGCTGTGCTCTTTTCTCGTAGTGAGCAATAAATTTGCCGTTGCCGAGCGGTCTGATCGGCTTCATGGGCTCCGGTGTCTTTTGGATTTCCGCTATCCCGATGCGGCTGTAATATTCGCAGGTCGCGTCTATAACGTTTTCCCAAAACTCCCCGGCCTCCCTGCTTCTCCTCCCGCTAATAACGGCTTTGTAGTGTTGCGCATTGTCCCTCAAATCAGCCCCACCTCCGCGGCGTACTGTTCGATCTTGTAGACGGTTGCGCCCTTGACCCCCTTGCAATCGCCTCTTGAAAGCCCCTCAATCAGCTTTTTCACGGGGTTGGTCTTCTCGGTAGGGCTTTCCTCAAAAGCGGCGCAGGGAGGCTCTGCGGCCTCTCTGAACGCCTGCACGAGCTGTGCGTCGGTCATCTTGCGAAGTCTAACCGCTTCGTCGTGGATCGCAAGCTCCTCCGGGGTGTATCTGCATTTTCTCTTTTTAGCCATCGTTCTTCCCTCCTGTCTTCTGCTTTGCTAAAGTGGCGAGGCGTTTCCCGCACCTCTTACACACAACATAGTTTCTGTGGTACGCCATGCCATTCTTGTGGTGGCGGGTGACTCTCAAATAGAAGTCCTTTTCCTGTCTGTGGAATCCGAGTTTGCAAAGAATATTTTTCATGTCGTCCCTCCTTAATTGAACGGTAATTCGTCGTCGTAGCCGAGATCCTCAAAACAGCCCGGAGCGCCCGCGTTACTGTACGAGGGAGCGGTGTCCTGCGCTTCCTGCTTTGCACCCTTGGAAGCGAGGAACCCTACCTTTTCGCATTGGATCTCCCACGCGGTCCGTTTGTTTCCGTCCCGGTCTTCCCACTTGCGGCTTTCGAGAGATCCCGTAACTTCTATCATGTCTCCCTTGCGGGCATACATGGAAAGGTATTCCGCGCTCTGCCGCCAAACTACACACGGAATGAAGTCCGTAACGTCCTTCACACGGCGTCGCTTTACAGCAAGGGTAAACGATAATACGCTGACTCCGTTTTGGGTCTTTTTCAGCTCCAAATCGTCGCAAATTCTTCCTGTGAAATTACACTCATTCATGGTTCATTTTCCCTCCTTGTGTGCTTTCTGTAACGTCTGTGCGAGGCGGCCGATCTTTTCATCTACGGCTCTCTGAAGCGCGTCTCCGCCGTAAACGATGAACAACTGCCGTAGCGTGATGTAAACGTCTGCGAGTTCCTCGATGATGTTCTCTCGTGCCTTTGAGATTTCGCTTTCGGTAATCGCCCGGCGTTCCTTGCAGATCGCCTTTGTGAGCTCGCTCATTTCCTCGATTGCCCTGTCGCTTTGATACATTAACCCAAGGGTGGCAAGAGCGTCTCTGAGGACGTCTGTGCGCTTGATTTCGGGGACTTGCCCTCTTGCCCGCCTATCGTCTGTTTTTTTGCTCACGGGGCGCAGGATAATCGTGGGCCCCGTTACAGCCTCTTGGATCGAGTCGAGGATCAAAAAGAAATCGTTCTGCTCTCTTGCAACGAAACTTTCTTGGCCCTCTGCCTCGAAACAGATCCCCCCGAAGCCGGGTACGTCTTTTGCTTCAATTTTTACCTTTGCCATGGTGTCCCTCCGTAATTCTTTTGTGATGTCTTTGCCTTTGAGCTCTGCGGTCAACCGCTCGATCTCTGCCTTTTGGCGGGTGATGAGGTCAAGGGCATTGCCCGTCAGCACCCCTAAATCACCGCATTCGTTTTTACACGGGCATCTGCAACATTCTTCATACTCTGAACAACAATGCAATGCCTTAATGATCTGATCGTATGTCATAGCTGTTACCGTCCTCTCCAAACCTCTAAAAGTAATACCGCAAGGAATGCGCTGACTGCACTAAGCGCAATCGCACAGGCTCCGAAACTTGCCAATTGGAGAGCTAACTCTGTTGCTTCTGTCATTCTTTCTTCACCCCGTAACTGCAAAAATCTGTCGGCGTTCTGCTTCCTTTGATGGCTTCGCAATAATAAACAACCACGGGCTCTTCCCCGATTTTCTTTTCGGGGTATATGAGCTCACAGTTTCTGCAATCCTTACAGCGGACGACGGGAACAACATCGGCGGCGGGCGCTTTCTCAAGAATTTCCTTAAATGTCTCAACTGCATAATACCCGAAGGTCCCCTTGAGTTCTTGGTTTTCGTTTAACTTTTCTTGTATCAATGCAGTTAATTCATTGGCACTAATGTATCGTGCCATCACTCCGCACCGCCTTTCATCTTCGCCCCGCAACTGGAGCAGAAACGCAAATCATAATCGCTGACAGGGTCGTAATCTTCGGGATTGTCTACATCAATCTCTTCGCCACATTCCGAACACTCGTAAGAAGCGGCACGTGTTATCCAATGCCCTTCTTTCTGCTTGCGGTAGCCTGCGTTGCAAGCCCGTTCTGCATAATACATAGCGTGACAATGTTTGTTGCCACATTGTTCACACGATTTGATGCTCGGGTGTCTCGGAATATCGCACAAATCCCAAGCCATTTCCTCAATCTGCTTTTCCATCGGTAGCCCTCCTGTTTTCAAACTGTTGGAAAAATCCCATATTGTATTGAGCCTCGGTAATGAATTCAACCGTTTTTTCGTGATTTATGGCGTTTCCGAGGTAGGTGTATATGTACTCCATATCCCCCTGCGTAAAGCGCGTCCCGAGGAATAAATTTATGCCGCGGAGCATAAATGCGTGGAATTCGTCGTTTTTCTCCTTGCTTCCGTACGGCTCGGTCTTATACGCCGCCCGCGAAAACCACTCCAAAACCTTGCACTTGATGTCGAGTTCTGTTTCGCAGTTTCGGAGAATGAAATACTCGCCTGTCCTGTGGGCGACGAATTCGCCCTGTCCGTTTATAAAGCCGTTCGGAAACGCTCGTGTGAGCCTGTCTATGATGTCCCAATCAATCTTGCTCATCCTTTGCTCCTTTCCGCTTGTTTTCTTTGAATATGCTTCGTTTCCCAACTTATTGAGTCCAATCCGTTTTGCTCTTTCGCTTGATAACTTCCGCAGGCATTCGGGGCAATAAGAAGCATATTTTCCGTAAAACACCTTTTCGCACGTCGCGCAAATAATGGGTGCTGATTCAGTAATTTTCATCTGCGGACCTCCAAAAGCTCCGGGTTATCGAATTTATTCCCGATGATCCTATAGGAATTTGCGTGTAGCCATGTTTTCGCCCTGCCGTTAAGCTGTCGCAAGGTGAATTGAGTGCCGGCGTATGCGGCTACCAATATCTCTCCCTTGGGACTCTGCAAGATGTCCCCCTCGAAGATCTTTCCGTTCGCCGCGTCCCGGTTCGTGTACTGGCCCACGGTTTCGGGGACAACTTTGTGCCAAAGGCCGCCTATCGCAGAGAAGATGTGCCCCTCGTTTTCTTTTTCCTCTTTCTCTGTAAAAGGAACATAAATTTGTGGCACACCTTTGAACACTCCGAAATATCCTTCGGCAAACTCGTCTTTGTCGGTTCGCTTCCCCCGGAATAAAATCTCTCTGCTCATTTTGCCGCCTCCATTTCCGCCCGGAGAGACTCTTTGATGTAGTAGTCGAGTCCGAGTTTCTGACATAGGCTTTCGGCTTTCCTTCCAAATTCCGCCCAATCAATATCCGATGGGTGGTAGTTGAGTTTGCCGATTTTCACCTTATCTACAAATTCTGCGACGTATTTGATGTTTTTCAGCACGGTTTCTGCGTTAAGAACAGGCTCAAACGACACCCAAGTTTTTATCCCTCTTGCGTGAGCCTCTCGTAGCGTCTCCGCTCTTGTAACGGGGAAAGAAGCAACTTCATGTTTGAAGGTGAGCCCGCCGTCGAGGGTTATGCCGTACCAATCTTCCGGTCCGAGCAAATCGAAGTCGCGGCGGCCATTGCCTTTGGTAAGGATTTGCACGTTGTTCCCGGTGCTTTTGAGCAGGGATATAATCTCTCGCGTAACCGTTGTGTCGTGGCCGAGGGGGTATGGATCGCATGTGAAACACAGGTGAATGAGCTTCCCCGTGATGCCCTCTTTCTCGATCTGCTTTCTCGTTTCCTCAACGATGTTCTCCCGGGGTTTTACAACCGCGTGAAACTGTTCCTTTTCCCGGCGCAAAACATTCGGTGCAAAGCAGTAAAAACATCGGTGAGGACAGCCCGTATAGATGTTGAGGGCGTAATCTCCGTATTCTTTGGCTTTGCCTTTCGGAACGTAGATCGGTTTCATTTTTTCTCCTCCTCCTTTGCGAGTCTGTCTGATGATAGTTCTACATATTCGGGATTTATTTCAATCCCGATGTATTTGCGGCTGTTTCTTATTGCGACTGCGCCCGTTGTCCCACTCCCCGAAAACGGGTCGATGATCGTTCCGCCCGGTTTTGATCCTGCCAATATACAAGGCTCAACAAGCTTTTCGGGGAAAGTTGCAAAATGCGCTCCTTTGTACCCCTGTGTAGCTACGCTCCAAACGCTCCGCTTGTTCCGCGTTCCCTTTTCATTGGGGGTGTTACCGTGTGTCTGTCTTTCGACGTTTGCGCTGTTTTCGAAGGATCTGCCGCACGTATATGCGCCTCCCCCTCGGAATGACTTTGCATTGCCTTTCCTCTTTCGAGAATTGGGTTTCAACGTCCCGTTGCTTCCTGCAGGCGGTCTATTGTCGTATCCTACGCAAGGTTCTTTTATTGCCTCGTGGTCGAAAAAATACCGTCCCGATTTGCTAAAAAGGAAAATGTATTCGTGGCTCTTTGTGCAACGGTCCTTGACGCTTTCCGGCATCGCGTTGGGCTTGTTCCAAATAATGTCCTGCCGTAAATACCAACCGTCTTGCCGTAAAGCGAATGCGAGAAGCCACGGTATACCGATGAGGTCTTTTCTTTTTATCCCCGGTGTTTTGCACGGTTGCAGTCCGGTTATTTTCGCGAGGTGTTTGTCTGACTTCGATGGTCCTGCGGAATGAGTCCCGTTTTTCATCAACCCTTTTCTGCTTCCTGCGTAACTGTCGCCGATGTTAACCCATAGCGTGCCGTCGTCCTTAAGAACGCGTCGTACCTCTCTGAATATCTCAACAAGTTTCTGTATGTACTCCTCCGGGGTTTCCTCTAAACCGATTTGCCCGTCGCTCCCGTAGTTTCTCAGTCCGTAGTAAGGAGGAGAGGTAACGCAACAATCGATCGAACAGTCGGGGAGGGTTTTCAAGACTTCGAGACTATCGCCGTGAATGATTTTAGCGTGTTCCATTTTATACCTCGTAATCTTCGAATCGGTGGCATTTTCGGAATATGATTTTGTTATTCACCCACCGTTGCAATTTTCTTATTTCGCGCGGGGCGTTTGGTTTGTCGTAAACCATAACATACGGGTCGTAGCCGAGGTCTCGTACCGTGTAAATGCGGTGTAGGTTTTCCTCCATCGTGGAATTGAAATTGACGAGTATGTATACCACCTTGGTGCTGACAGCCTTGCGCCTGTAAGCCGTTGCGAATCGGCGGAAATGCTCCGTCAAGTCCTGATGTGGATTGTCCCACGCGAAGTGAACGCGCTTGATCCGCATTCTACCGAGTTTTTCTGCGATTTCTTCGTTGGCGAGGCGAATGTCGAATCCTTGGTTGACGTTTACGATTGCGCGGCTTTCGATGAGCTGATCCAAAAGCTCCATGCGGTCTTTGCAAGCCAAGAGGTTTGGGTCGAGTAGTTCGATTTTTTGCTGTCCGTTCCAAAATTCAGAAAGATCCGCAACCTTTACGCTTCGCAAGCCCTCTTTGTCCCCGACGATGCAAAATTCGCAATGCCGCGGACAACCGCGTGTCAAAAATCCGTATGCCGTGTCTGTGATCCCATATAGCGAGTAATCGGGCATGATGTGTTCTACTGCGTCCGGGAGGGCGTTATCTAACCCATAGCCGGTGCCGCCCTTTATTACTGTGTCCGCGTTTGGTGTGAATGTAATGTCTTTGCTGTAGGTGCTATCAAAGACTTTTGACTGATATACGATGTCGTAATGCTTTTTGTGATCGTACCATTCAACCGTGTCTCCGTTGGCTTTATGATGTGCGGACAACTTCATGAGTGCGAGGTTGGGGAAATTGTGGCTGTCTACATCGATCAATCCTATTCTCATGTGCCTACCCTCTTTTCGGGAGCTCCATGCGGTAGTGACAGCCCTCTGCGAGCTTCTCGTAGTCCACGTTGAGGAGATCGAGGTAAGTGATGATCCCGTAGGGAGTGAGGTCGTAGGTTTCTCTCACGGCCTCTGCGAGCTTGCTGTCGATGCGCGGTCTGTTGCTCTTGACGGTTACGCTCATGGGCTGTGCTTCCCCGATGGCGTAAGCGAGCTGTACTTCGCACCATTCGAGGTCGTGGTTCTCCACGAGGTCGCGGGCGATCACGTTTGCCATGTAAGCCGCCGAGCGGTCAACCTTTGAGGGGTCTTTGCCCGAAAACGCTCCGCCGCCTACGGGGCAAAAGCCGCCGTACTGATCGCACACGATCTTTCTTCCCGTGAGTCCGCAGTCTGCCGTCGGACCGCCGATGGTCCATCTTCCTGCCGGGTTGATGTTGAGCGTTGCTTCTCCGATGCCGGTGCCGCTGAATACCACAAGCCCCTCAACGTATTTGCGGATCTCCTCGAGGCTGTATTCCTCTTTGTGGCATACGCTGATAAGGATTTCCACGAGGCTACGGTTGTCTGCGGGCTTGTCGAGGTCAACGGTCACTTGGCATTTTGCGTCGCCTTTGAGGGCTGATCTCGGTTGCTCTGAATCGTTTTCGATGAGGGCGATGATCTTGTTCGCCAAATCGAACGCATACGGTAAGCCGCTTTCGGTCTGATTGCAAGCGTAGCCGAACATGATGCCTTGATCCCCGGCGCGGAGATCTTCTCCGCTCTTCACGCCGCCTGCGATTTCGGGTGACTGCGTTTCGATGTAGGTCAGCACTTGGCGGACGGGGTAACGGAGCTTGCTTCCGACGCGGCAAGCAATGTCGCCGTAATTGATCTTTGCGTTGGTGGTGATCTCTCCGGCGAGAATGACGGTTTTGCCTTTCACCATGCACTCGCAGGCTACACGGCTGTCCGGGTCTTCCTGCAAGCAAGCGGTGAGGATCGCGTCGCTGATCTGATCCGCGTACTTATCGGGATGGTACTTTGATACTTGTTCTGTGGAAAATAATCTCATGGTTGTTCTCCTTACGATGTCTTTTTTATTTCTTTTGAATGAGGTGTTCCACCTCTGCGAGCTTCTCGGCGATCCTACCGGGCCTTGTAACCCTGTTTTTCGTTTCGCCAAGGAAACAGTACCCTGCAAATTTCCATTCGCCCTCCGCCTTGTAGAACGTCGCAAAGGTGCTTCGCATCTTGCCTTTTTCGGGGTCAAACTCGTAGTTGTGTGCTTCCCCGACTTGCAGGAGGTTTTTTCTCAAAACTACCGGGGGAACGATGTCCATGAAATAGTCAACAACATCTTCCGCAACCGTGTCTCCCGGTAAGAAATATTCATTGAAGGTCCCGAGGCCGCTGTCGTGCCAACTCTGTCGTGATTTAATCGTGACCTCGTTGATGATCTTCTCCCGCTCCTCGGTAACGAGAACGAGGATATCCCGCTTCTGTTCGAGCGTCAGTTTTGCGTCCGTCCCATCCTCGCAAGGGAAGATGTAAACGCCGCAAAGAAGCAAATCGACGTTGACCGTACATGCGACGGTGTCGCCGTTCGGCTTCTCGATATCGAGCTCCACGCGCTCTACGCTGTTTTCTGATCCTTTGAGGTATCTGTGGTTCATGTGTTGCCTCCTTTTTGCCGAGTGAATCCTAACTGTATCATTCGGTTCAGCATGATTTCGTTCAAATGCAGAAACAAAAGGTCGCAGGGGTCTTCCGTCATTACCGGCTCTCCGTTGACTGTGAGCGTAGCCGTGATGCTGTAACACAATTCATGGAATTTTGGCTCTATCTTTATGCCAATATCCCCGCGGTAAAAGACTGAAAACTCTTTGAGTATTTGCGCCGCTTCCTCTTCTGCTTTTTTTACCAACGTTGGGACGCTACGCGATCCGCAAGCGAAATAATTCGGGTGCTCTTCGCAGTATTCTTTGTGTATTCGCTGACTGTATGTTAGGGCTTCGGGTGTCATGCCGCGCCCTCCACTCTGATCTTGATGATCAAGCGGTCCTCGGTGTGGAGTTCGTCGTTGTCGTACAGGGTGGCGGTATCGCCGTCGAATTCCCAATACGCGGATTTGCTCCAACCAAGCCAAGATCCCTTCCCGCAATTCGCGTTCGTGACCTTGCTTTGGGGTTCGTCGGGAATGATGCTGTAAAAGCCCATTGTATTTGCGATGTTCACCATGCGGTGCTGTCCTACGCACTCGGGGCGGCAATGGGCGATGATCTCAAACTTTGCGCCGGGGACAAGTGCTTTCTTTAGTTGCGTTAAATTCTTGAACATTTGCGTTCCTCCTATTTCTGCGTGAGTCTTGCATCTTCCCACGCCATTGTGATAACGGTCGAGGTTTCCCACAACCGGCTGATGATCGCCGCGATTTTCCCGCTGTCAAAGCCCTTGGGTGTCAAGGCTCTTTTGAGATCCTCGGTGCTGTAATTCGTCGTGATGATCGTGGGCTTCATGTCTTCGTAGCGGTCGTTTATGATCGTGTATAGGTTCGTTATTCCCCAATCGGAGCATTGCTCTTTTCCGAGATCGTCGATGATAAGCAAATCAACGCTTTTGTATGCGTCGAGCACCGCGCTCTCTTTGGTGTGTTCGTCTTCGTATGCTTTCTTGATGTCGTGCAGTAAATCATCCGCAGTCTTGCATACGACGGGGATGCCCTTGTTTATGAGGTGGAGCGCGATAGCTCCTGCAAGGTGAGTCTTGCCGGTCCCGTTCGTCCCCTCGATGTAAAGCCCGTCGCCGTTTGCGTACCGCTCCGAGAATGTTTCCGCGTATCGGCGGGCGATCTTGTATGCCCGGGTGCGTCCCGGTGTGTCTGTTATAAAGTTCTCGAAGGTCCTGCCCCGGAATCGCTTTTTGATGCCGCTCTTGCCGAGTAGCTTCTCGATCTTCTCCCGCTTTGCCTTGCGTTCGTTTTCTTCCCGTTCTGCCTTTTCTGCCTCTTGCTGATCCGCGTCGTATTGCTCCCAATACTTCACGGCCTCCGGGCAGTTACAGCGTTCCGGGAACGGTTGCCAAGATACGACGCAACCCCAAAGCAATACGCCGTTTCGCGGGTGTTCTTTCCCGCAAAACTGACATACATCGGGAGGCGGGGGCTCTGTTTTCATCGGGACTCCGCGTCTGATCGCATCAACAGAGGATATGAAACCGTCGTTATTAGAATTTCGGCTTGAATCCTGTTGACGGCTTGAATCCTCCGTATGCTGTTGATCCATTATTACCCGTAGGTGTTTCAGTTTGCCCATGATCGCCTGCACCTCCGTTCTTTCCCGCCTCTTCTTGCGGTGTAAAATTGGCATCAAGGTAGTCTATATATCCCGAGTTAAAGAATGTGCTTCCGTTTTGAGGCTTGCGCCATTCGCTGTCCTTTTTCAGCTCTTTCAAATATCGCTCAATCGCTCTTTCCATTTCTTCTTTGCCTATGGAGAAGAGTCTTTTTTTGGCCGCATCGGAAACTTGCCCTTTGCCTTTTTTTACGGGGTATAGTTTCCAAAGGTGTTCAAAGAATGCGTCTATGTCTGCTTTCGAAACGGATTGCTTTGGACCTTTCGGTTTCGGCGGCTCTGCGGGCTCCGGCGGTTCTGCGGGCTTCGGCGGTGTTTCCGTGTCGGAAATTTCCGTTTCGGAATTTTTTGTTTCGTTTTCGGGTTTTATCTCCTCGAAAACGGGCTTTGTAGGCATCTGCGTGGTGCGTTTGTCGTAAAGCCCTTTCAAATTGTCAACCAAGGATTGACACCAAATGATCTTTCGGTTCTCCCATAACTCCCGGTCAATTTTACCGAGCTCTGCAAGGGTGTTGAGTATTTCCGTCGCTGTGTCCTGCGGGACCTTTGCAAAGGCGCATAGGTATTTTTGATCTGCCGGGGAAGATATGTCGAAATAGTGGCCGTCGCTCTTGCACAACAGCTCCAACAGCTTGAACCAAAAAGCGTAGCCGTCGTTTCTCCATTCCTCTTCCAAAACGAAAAGAGTCCGGCGCGTTCCTTCCACAAAATGCGGGAAGTAATCAACCGTTTGTTTTTTTGGTCGTCCCATTGCTTCACCTCCGTTTCTCGGTTGCCGGGGAGGGACTCTCCCCGGCGGACCGTTTTTGCTTTTGTTTTAATCCATCATAACGTGACTGCTATTCGCGTCTTTGTAGATCGTTACGCTCTGCGGGAATCTCGATTTCATGGTCGGGTCGTGAGTGATCGCCATGATCTTCAACGTCGAGTAGCGGTTCTGAATCGCTTCCAATGCGTCGCAGTATGCCTGTACGCCTTGCCCGTCTAAGAACGGAGGTTCATCCACGAATAAGAATCCGAGTTGTACTCCGGCTTTTGTGCTTTTGATCTCCGAGAGTGCAAGGATAACTGAAAGCGCGGATTTCACTCTTTCGCCGCCGCTCCTGCTCATGTAAGGCAGTCGCCCGGTGTTGCAGTCGTTGATGATGATGTCAAGGGTCGTTACCTCTTTCTTGTTGTTGGACTTCAAGACTTTTTCGGTAACAAATTCAACGCTCATTTTACCGCCGCTCATCTGCCCGAGGATGCCCGTTGCCGTTGCCTCGAAGATCGGGATGATGGAGCGGATCACGTTGTGCGGGATGCCGTCCTGCGAGAATGCTTTTTTGAGGTCGTCGTCAATCGCGGCAAGCTTGCCGATACTTTCGGTCTGCTCCATAAGCTCCGCAACCGTCGCTCTGTCGGCGGCGGCGTTTTCCTCCTGCTTTCGCAATGCGCCGAGCTTCATGGATTGTTTTCTGATTTCTTCCTGCCAATAGGCGATAGCGGTTTCTTCCTGCGATACATAACCCCTCAATTCCTCTGCGCCCTCCGAGGTTTGCTTCTCGTGGGCGTGTTCCGCTTTCTTTTCGGCGATTTCCGCTTCGATCTGTGCGATTTCGGCATCGAGTTCGTTGATTCGGGCCGTAGCCGCCGTAAGTCTTTCACGGGCGACGGGAAGATCCTTTTCTTTGTCGAGCCACACACGGGCGTTCTTGATCTGAACGGCGAGGAGGTCATATCCCTCTGCGGCTGTTTCCGCCGTGGCGAGGCTTTCACAAGCCGCAACGTACTCCGTCTCCACCGCTTTCATCTTTCCGTCGGTGGTGCTTGCCCGTTCCTTGAGATCTTCGATCTTCTTTTTCAGCTCTGCCGCCTTTTCCTTTTCCCGGTCGAGGGCGAGGTATTTATCCTCATGCGCTCTCAAACGCTCCACAAGGCTCTGCAAACGCGCAACCCCCTCCGGGGTGTACTTGTTTGCCTGTACCGCTTTCAGCGTCAAATCAACGCTCTCGCGCGCTCTTGCGACGCTTTGCGCGGCGTCTGCCTCGAATTGATCGTACTCTTTGTGCTTTTCGGGGAGGATGGCCTTTGCTTCGAGTGCATCTGCAAGGAATCTGCAAGACGCTTTCTCCGAGATCGGGCACCCGCTGTTTTCGAGGAGCTCCACTCTCTGCGTGAGCGCCTTGATCTCAGCGAGGCGAGCTTTGCGCTCTGCGGCTGTCTTGCTGTCCAAGTCTGCAAATGCCATCATAGCGGCGTTGTGCTTGCTAACGAGATCGGTGTATTCGGGGAATGCCGCTTGAAGCTCCTCCAACTTGTCGGACGCCTCGTGGTATTCGTCGTGTTTCATTTTGAGGAATTCTTCACCGGCGAGGAGGTCTTCGATTCTGTTGAAGGCTCTTACGGCCTCCGACATATCCGATACAATTTTCGTCAGGTCCCCGTCGAGGGCTTGCATTTCTGCGGCGAGCTTGTCCTTTTGCTTTCGTAGATCGTCCCGGCGGTCCCTTGCAGAGATGAGGGCCTTTTCCTTTTCGAGCAGGGCTTCATATTCCGCCACGCCTGCCTTGATCGCCGCCTCCTCGCTCAATACTGCCATGGCCCCGTTAGCTATAAGCGTCTGCGATGTCTTGTTGGCGGTCGCTCCTGCGAGCTTTTGGGAAAGGGAGGCGATGTTCGTTTGAATTCTGACCGCCCTTTGCGCGGCTTCTACCTTCGTGTTGAGTCGTACCTTTGTGCTGTCGATCTCTGCCGCCTTTTCTTTTACGGCGCCTTGAAAGTGAGCGATGTATGACTCCGCATCCTCGATTTCGGCGGCGAGGGCATCCGCGTCGGGAAGTTTTGCGGTGACGTCCGTCACCCTGTCCTGCAAAGCTCTGATCTCACGGTTTCTCTTGGTTAGGGAATCGGCCGCAAGATCCTCCATTTTCTCGTAAACGCCGAGGCCGAGAATGTTCCCGAGAATCGTCATTCGCGCCTCTTTGTCAGCCTGCAGGAATAAACCGTACTGATCCTGCATGATAAGGGCGCAAGCCTTAAAGGTGAGGCTATCCATTCCGATGGTCTGCGTGATGATGTTCTGCGTGTCCTTGTAGCGCTCTGCGGAACGGTCCTGCCATTCGCCGTCTACAAGTTCGGATAGGTTCAACGTTGCCTTGCCGCTCTTTTGGCGGGTTCTCGTGACGCGGTAGGTGCTGTCTCCGATGCTGAACGTAAATTGAATCGCGCCGCTTCTTACCTCGGGATCGTTGCAGATCCACCCGGTGAGATCTCCTTCTCGGGGTTCTTCGTAAAGCGCGTCGAGCATTGCGTCCATGAACAGGCTTGACTTCCCCGCGCCGTTTTCGCCGTTGATCGTGCAGAAGCGGATGCCGTCGAAGTCGAAAGACTCCTCCCGGTAGTTGCGGTAGTTCTTCACTTCGATTCGCAACGGGGTGAACAATCCGCTTTTTGCGCCGCCCTTGGTATTCTCGGTAGCCTCCGAAATGTAGGGGCGGGCCGCCTCGATGATCTCTGCGATCTTTGCCGGTTCGTAGCCCTTCTCCTCGAAATACTGACGGAGGTTTTCTTCCGGGCCGCTTTCGTCGGATAGGCTGTCCTTATTCACGGAAACGGTGATTTTCTGCGGGGTGATCTCCTGTACCCAAAACGCTCCCGCGCTGTAAAGCTGTTGTTCGAGCGCGGCTTTGTTGAACGCCTTGTTATGTTCGTCAGTGCAGTTGTAAAGCACTCGAACGATCTTTTCGCAAACGTCCTCGGCAATGACCGCGTTTCCCTCGTTTATCGCCGCCACGTCTTCATCTTCGAGGCTGATTGTCTTAAATTTTCTTGTAGGGAGAGTATAAAAATGGCTATATACCGCTCTGTCCTTTTCTTCGTCAATGAAATGGATATAGAATCCGCGTTCCTGCCCCTCGTCATTGAAGTTCATCGCCGATACCGCGCCGCAGTAGAAGGTGTTTCCCGCCTCCTTGATCTGTTGGGGTCTGTGGATATGGCCGAAGCAGTTAAGGTCGAAGCCCGCCGCCATAAGGGTGTCGGGGTAAACAACGGGCTCAAACTGTGAGAAGAATTGGGTCTGCCCGCTTTCCATATTACAGCCGGGGATCGTGAAGTGGGAAACGAGGATCGTAGGTGTGCCTACCTCGCAAGACGCTTTCAAACCGAGAATGAGGTTGGCAAGTTCCTCGGTGAATACCTCGTTTTCCTCCTCTTTGGAGAGTCCCGGATGCTTTGCTCTGTAGAAGCCTCTGTCGAAGCCGGGAAGCCCTGCGATCTGTACCGCGCCGCCGTGGTAGGTATAAATCTTTTTCACTTGCGGCTCGGTGATGATGTGAACGCTGTCGTCGTGTAGGAACGTGTTTTCGAGGCTCTGAAACTGTTGCTCCGAGTCATGGTTTGGAGTGCCTCTGACGATCACTACCGGCGCGATCATTGAAAGCTGTCTGACGTAGTGCGTCGCTGTCCTGTTTTCACGGAGTCCGCGATCTGCCCAAACCTTTGCTTGGTGGAATATGTCACCTGCGATAACGATGATGTCGGGGTTTTCCTCGCCCGCCCTTTTTACAAGGGCGTCGAGGCAATGGCAGATGTCGAGGAATCTCACGTTTTCGCCGTTCTTTTCCGGGCCGGGGTAGGTCCCGATGTGCCAATCCCCCGAATGAAGAACCTTAATACTCATTTACCCTCACCGCCTTTCATTTTGTCGAGGTAGGCTTTGAGTTCCGGGGCGATCTTAACATCGACCGTCCCATCTTTGCACATGGCCGCAAGTGCTTTCGCGGCGATCTCTTTTTCGTTTCCGACGGTTTCCTCGGAGGGAACGACGACGAGCTTGCCGCCGTCCTTCGCCGCCGCGCTTGCGAATCCGATGTAGAGCATCACCTTTGCGATGTTTTCAGTCTTCTCGTATGTGCCGAGTTCCGTAACGGTCCCGGTGAGGGTTTTCGCGTAGATCGTGTTTCCATCAACGTAGATCCGCTCCACCGAGTCGGCGTTGAGGATGTTCTTTCTGTCCTGTGATAAGATAGCAATCATTGTTTTTCACCTCCCATAGAGCGTTGGCAGGTCATGCAGTAAGGCTGTCCGTAGTTCTCGATGGAGTAGTTGGAAACGCCGTTGGAGATCTTCGCGCCGCATTTTACGCAGATGTTCGGGTCTGCCGGTCCGTTCTGCTTTACGGGTGCAGGGGCGGGTGTAGGTTCTGCGATCTCCGGTGCCGCGGCGGGCTCAATCGGGGTCTGATGCGCTTCGTATGCGCCTCCGTCGAGATCCTCCGGGTCGTCTTCCACGTAAACGGTTCTGCGGGCGGCATCGTTGTTCCCGCCGTAGAGCTCGTTTTTGGAAGCAAAGAAGCTATCGATTGCTCTTTCCTTTACTGCGTCGTTGTCGAGGTTGGGAACGAGGTATGCGACCACAAAAGGCTTTTTGAATTCTTCGAGGAGGTAAGTCCCCTTGATCTGCATCGCGGTTCTCAATGCGCGGTTGAGGGCTTTGCTCTCGCACATTTCGTTTCTGAATTTGATGAATTCCGCCGCCTGCTTGTCCGACATTCCTTTTACAACGTCTGCGACGAAAATTTCCTTATGAGCGACGATTTCGATATTCTCGCCCGTAAGCTGTGGTACGCTGATTCTCACCTCATACTTGACGTCTTTATTGGAGCAAGCTCCGCAGTTGACGGGTTTGCCGATGCTTGCGTTGATCTGTGCGCACTTTTGGCACGTCGAAGGAATGACCGGGCGGGAGGAAACGATCTTGATCCCTGCCGCTCTCATGAGCTTCGTAAGGCCCTTTTTGGTGATGGCGTATTTCGCCGGGTTAGGCCCGTAGCCCTTCTCCTGCTCGTAGATCTCTTTGTCGTTGAGGTTCGTGCTGATCGAAACGACGTTCATCACGGGCTTTTGGATGTCCGAGATCTCCGCGACGGTCTGCATAGATACAAGCAAATTGTATTTTTCAACGGGGTACTGTTGGGTGATAACCAAAGAATTGGAATTGTTGTTCATTTTTTCATGCCTCCTATTGCATTTTCAAAATTTTTGTGATACAATAGAGATACGGATTTAGATTTGCCTTGCGGCTTTATGTCGCGGGCATTTCTTTTTTTATCTCTTTTGATCGTGTTCTCTGCGTTCTCATGCAGAGGTTTGATAAATGTCTTGCGCCGATTGCTTCGAGTATAAGGCTTTCGAGGTAATACGGCTTTGTTCGTTCGCCACCGGCATCACCTTCTCGCTCAATGATTTGTGCGAGTTTTATTTTTGCTTCTCTTTCCGCCTCCTCGTACTCTCGGTTTACGTTTGGGTCCATGGCTGTCCTCCTTTTTGATTTTTTGGCAATCGCAGGTTTCTCCGAAGTCAAGGTGTGCTCCGCAATGCTCGCATACTATGTACTTCATCGTTTACAGCTCCTTTCTATTCTGTCGAAAATGAATTTGTTGCACACTCTGAATCCCGTGTATGCAACGACGGTGATCAAGATCCATTCAGATCCTACGGCGAAATATCCTCTGCTTTCGTATAAGCTCGGGAGGAGCGCAACTGCTGTTAATGCTCCTAAGATCAATCCTGCCGTGATCTCGAAAATGAAAAGCCCTGCTAATGTAGCCTTTTTGTTCATCTGCTTTTTACGCCTCCTTTACTGTTAGGCCGCTGATGATCGTTGTAATTTTCTTGCTGTGTGTAGTTTCTGTGATGCCTTTGTCCCAAAGGCGTTTCGCGCCTCGTTCTCCGCAGTTGTAACACATAAGGACCTCTGTGGTCGTGTCGTACTTCTCAAAGAGCTCTGATAAAAGAAACACGCCGCAATGAATATTCTGCTTGGGGTCTGTGAAATCGGTGATATGGAGCGTCTCAGAGAGTCTCTCGAAGTTGATCGGGTGGATCTGCATATATCCAAGCTCTCCGGCTTGTCCTTCTACCGCCGGTCTGTAACTGCTTTCTTGCTGAATGATCGCTATAACTACCTCGGCAGGAACGTCGTAATATTCCGTGATGTCGAAAATGTAGTCCTGCAATTCCGTTGATAGCGGAATGTCGTAATACTGCCTGTCCGGTTCGCATTCCTCGATGGGTTCCTCAACTACAATGAATTTTGCCGTCGTGATCCTGCTTTCGGAGATCGCGTTGTTTGCTATGCTCTCGGGGCTGTCCTTTGTCTTGCCTTGGGTGCTGAATGCCGCGCCGGTGGAAAGAATAATAAGCGCCAATACCGCGAAGAATAGCGTTCCCGCTGACTGAAAGTCGCGTCTTGCTTTTTCAATTTTTTTCATGGCTGTTGTTGATCGCAACGGATAGGGGGCCGATTGCGTTCTTTGCGATCCGCCGCAAAATTTCTTCGACGTCCTGCTTCGTTTTATTCCTGCAATGATCATCGCAGATCTTTATGCGGGTTTGCCCGATTGTGAATTCTCTAACCACGTTTCCTGTTGCAACCATACTTGCACCTCCTTCTGAATTTTATTCGTTTAGGATTTTGTCCTATTCCCAATTTGTTTCGTGAAGTAGATCTTTAGGGCTTGTATTTTGTCGGATGCTTGGTCGAGCTTTTTCAAGATCTCCTCCATCTTCGGTCGTTCGTCCCCGTCTATGATACCGTCTGCCGCGATGGTGATCAGATCTGCCTTGATCTGTGGCAAGTTCTGAAAGATGGACAGTAATTGCAATACTGCCTTTTCGAGCTCGGGGACTTCAATCTCATTTACGGTCTTTATGCCAAGCGGACACATTTTGGAACAATACTGATTGCAAAGCTCCGGGGCATTGTACGCTTCGGAAAGAATCAGCACTTCCTCGGGGTGTGGATTGATATTCCCGAGTTCGATGTTCGCAAGCCGTGTGCGGTCTACGCCGGTCGCCTCGGACGTGCTCTCTCTCGATCTCAAAGAGTCGTTCCACGTTGATGCTTCACTTCGTGCTTTGTAAAAGACGTTGTTTACAGCTTTCGTCGCCATTTTGGGCATTTATTTTTCTCTCCTTTCGTTGTAGAATGTGCGTGTAAAAAGAAATTGCTTCGGTGGGGGTCGCCGCGGTTCATTTTTGCCCCGTTTCGCGTCCCCGATGATCAAAAAAAATATCGTCGCCGCTGTAGTCAAGGACCCGCTTGATCGCAAGCGCGAGTTTGAGGGAGGGCGCTTTGTCGCCGGTCTCGATCTGCGAGTAGTGCGAACGGGAAATGCCTACGGCCTTGGAAAATGTCTCCTGCGAATAGCCGCGCCCCTCGCGGAGCTTTACGAGTTTGGTTCTCATCTGTCTTCTCCTTTCTGCTGTGGGTTTCTTTTGGGGTCGATTTGTCTGACCTTGGTTATATTATAGCCCCGTTTTGGGGCATTGTCAAGGTTTTTTCCAAAATTTCTTAAAAATTATTTTATTTTGCCGATTATTGGGGCATTTGTTCACAAAGGCACAAAAAAATGTTATAATAAAAAATCTAAAAAGGTGGTAGTGTTTATGAAAGTCTTATCTCAACGGCTGATCGCTCTCCGTAAAGAGCGAGAATTAACGCAGGCTGATCTTGCAAAAGCCATCAACAAAACTCGTTCTACCGTTTCCGGGTACGAAACCGAAGGGAAAGAACCGGACTACGCAACCCTGTGTAATTTGGCGCGCTTCTTTTCCGTGTCAACAGATTATCTGCTTGGCGTGGAGGACAGCAAGAATCACAGCGACGTGGTCTTTGTGAATCGCTCGATTGATTTTCAAAAGAAATACGAGGCATTGCCTTCGGGGTTGCGTCATAAGGTCGCCAAGATTTATGATCGCCTCTACCTGCTGTTGAATAGCGATATGGTGAACAGATCCGAAACTCGTTTGGATCTGTACGTCGAGTTGTTCTCCGTTCTGCAGGCTTTCCGCGATCAAATCAAGAGCACGGTGGAAAAAAGCGGTGGTCAAGCAAATGATCCGCTCATGCTCTCGAATCTGATGGCACTTCAAGGAACATTCAAAACCGATGTCAGCACCCTGCTTGACAAGCTCCTGCAAGCTGACATCCATACTGCTTTTGATGCACAAAACAACGCCGACGGCCCCGCTGAAAAATAAATGTTTGATCGGGGCTATCGTCCTATAATCTAAACCGCCCTCCGTGGGCGGTTTTTTTCGGAGGTGATATAAATGCCCTACTGTCTGTATCTTCGTAAATCCCGCTCCGACGCAGAGGCCGAGGCGCGTGGTGAAGGCGAAACGCTTGCGCGGCACGAGGCCACCCTGCTCGAACTTGCGAAGCGGAAGAAACTCGATATAACGGATATAAAGCGTGAGGTCGTTTCCGGGGAAACCATTGCGGCGCGTCCTGTCATGCAACAGCTTTTGGTTGAGGTGGAGCAGGGTGTTTGGGACGGCGTCCTCGTTATGGAGGTCGAACGTCTCGCCCGCGGCGATACCATCGACCAAGGAATCGTAGCGCAGACGTTCAAATTTTCAAACTGCGAAATAATAACCCCGATGAAAGACTACAAGCCCGGCAACGAGTTCGACGAGGAGTATTTCGAGTTCGGGCTGTTCATGTCCCGGCGGGAATACAAGACGATCAACCGCCGTTTGCAGAATGGTCGCCAGTCGTCGATTAAGGAGGGGAAATACGTCGGTAGCGGTTCTCCCTATGGATATGATCGCGTCCGCCTGCAAGGGGAAAAGGGCTTCACGCTCACTCCTAACCCGGCGGAGGCTGAGATCGTCCGTCTGATCTTCTCGCTATACACACGAGGCGAGAAGCAAGAGGACGGATCTTTCCGCCGTCTCGGTGTTTCCCTTATAGTCCGCCGCCTAAACGAAATGCGCGTCCCGCCCCGCAAGAGTGTGCATTGGTCCGTTGCCTCGGTGCGTGGTATTCTCTCGAATCCGATCTACATAGGCAAGCTCCGTTGGGACTGGCGCAAAACCGAAAAGCGAATGGAGGACGGGAAGATCGTCAAGAAACGGCCTCGGGGGAATCCCAAAAGCAAGGTTTATGACGGGAGGCATGAAGCGATCATCGACGAGGCGACGTTCGCTTTGGCGCAGGCGATCATGTCAAAGAATCCTCCGCGCCCGGTTGGGGCCGCCCACTCTGTAAAGAATCCTCTTTCGGGTCTTGTTATCTGCGGGGTATGCAACCACACGATGGTGCGCCGTCCTTATCCACCCGGTAAATACCCCGACACGCTCATGTGTCACAACACCGCTTGCCCGAATGTGAGTAGTCAGCTCCATGTCGTAGAAGAACGGATCCTGCAAGCTCTCGGTGATTGGCTCTCCGAATACCGCTTGCAATGGGAAGCTGTCGCTCCTGTCGAAGATCCTGTTTCCGCTATCACGGTGAAGGAGGCCGCCATCCGCCGTCTCAAATCCGAACGGGAAACGCTCAAAAAGCAACTTGACAGCACCCACGATCTTCTCGAACAAGGCATCTACACAACGGATCAGTTCCTCGAACGGTCCCGCAAGATCTCCGAGCGGCTCCAACAAAACGAGGAAGATCGCAAGAGTCTTGAAAAGGATCTGTCTATGGAAAAGGCGCGGGCTACCAATCGTGCGCTTGTGATCCCGAAGATTGAACGGCTTCTCGATGTGTACCACTCCCTGCCGTCTCCTGCGGAGAAGAACGACCTTCTCAAAGAGGTGCTCGAAAAGGTCGTTTACATCAAAGCCGAGCGCGGGGTGCGGTGCGGCCCTCTTGATAATTTTGAAATCGTCCTCTACCCGAAAGTTCCGATGGAGCTCCCGGTGGAGTGATCCCTGCGGGCAGTCATTTCGACTGCCCTTTTTTTACATAAATTGGCTTTTGACTGATAACGTGGTGGTACGTGTTCCTCCGTGCCGATATCCGTGAGAGCGCCGATGACGTTCTTGTTGGGCATGGAATACCGCTGGGAGAGATAGCGCAGGGAAGCGCCCAGCTCCCCGTCGGGGCCGCCGAACTGGGTGATGATCAGCTTTGCCAGGGCGGGGTTGGGATTTTTGATATTCACGGGGTATTGCAGTTTTTTCTCATACGACCACATATCAGTTGTCTCCTTTCCACGGACGGGCGTTTTCACCGGGGGTACAGAGGCAGTTCTGCCGGCAATTTTGCCATGGCCAGGGGTGCTCCGTCCAGGTCCAGCGGTCGCCGTGTACGCCGAAGGCGGTAAGGGGGCCGTGGTTCTTTTCAAAGGCGGCGTAAAGCTCGTCGTATTTCTTTTTGTACGTCTTGTAAAGAGAAAGCGCCTTGCGGTTGGCGGGGTGGGTGTCTAAATACAGCACCAGCTCGTGAAGGGCAAAGCCGGTTTCCCGAATCTGCTGCAGGGCGGTTTCGTAGGGAGTGGCGTTGTTCATCGGTGTTTCCCTCCCACGAAGGGGAAGTTCAGCGAGCGGAACAGGGTGCCCTGTCCCAGGGCTTCGTCTTCGCCGTAGAGGTTTTCGAAGGGCTGATTGGGCACGTAGGACATGGCAAGGGAGATCTTGGCGGGGAACATGCTCTCCTCAAAGGCCATCATCTCCGCCACAAATTGATCCAAGGGTTCCAAATCGGAAGCCTCCTTTTTCTGTTTTGGGCGGCAATTGCATCCGCCCATTGACAGGGTATGAAAGATGGCGAAAAAGGGTGAAAAGGTGGCAATAAGAGACGAAGAATTCTCATTTATTTTATATGAAAACTTGCAAAACGATGGGGGATATGGTATACTATACGTGCAAGCAAGACAAAGGAGGCGGAGAATATGGTTTTGGAAAACAAGCTGGGCATTACCGATGCTCCCGCGCTGGCGGAAGCGGAGGAGAAGATCAGCAAAAAGAAGGCGGCAGAGCTTTTTGAAAGCGGCCTTCTCGCCGACTTGGAGGCTGGGACGTTTGCTTCTTTGCAGGCCATCCATCGCTACCTTTTCGGGGAGATCTACCCCTTTGCGGGAAAACTCCGCACCGTGAACATGGCAAAAGGCAACTTCCGCTTTGCACCTGTGATGTATCTGGAGGCGGCGCTGAAAAACATCGAGAAAATGCCTCAGAACACCTTCGAGAAAATCGTGGAAAAGTACGTGGAAATGAATATCGCCCATCCCTTCCGTGAGGGCAACGGCAGAAGCACCCGCATCTGGCTGGATTGCATTCTAAAAAAAGAACTGGGCGTGGTGGTGGATTGGAGCTTGGTGGATAAGGAGGACTATCTCCTTGCCATGGAGCGCAGCCCCATCAAGGACGTGGAGATCAAATTTCTCCTGAAGAACGCCTTGACCTCCGACGTGGACAGCCGCGAGGTCTATATGAAAGGCATCGATCACAGCTACTATTATGAGGGATATTCCACCTTTAAGACGGAAGAATTGTGAGCTTCCCAAAAGGACCATGCCAATCGGTCAATTCGATCCTTTGAAACAACAACACAAAAGCACCCTTCCGGCGGAGGGTGCTTTTCAAATTGCTTTTTTGGGTTTTTTATTCCAATCCCTGCAAGGGCTTGATCTTTTTGCGGTAAATACGGATAAACAGCACGATGGTGGCGGCAAGGCTGACGAACTCTGCGATGACGAAGGCCCACCAGACCAGGTCCACGTTGCCTGCAAGGCTTAACAGATACGCCACGGGCAACAGCACCAAAAGCTGTCTGCTCAAGGAGACGATGGTGGAATAGAACCCGTTCCCCAGCGCCTGGAAGGAGGCGGACAGGGCGATGGCCACCGCCGCAATGGGGAAGGACCAGGAAATGACCCGCAATGCCACACGGCCGATGGTTAAGAACTCGTCCGTCAGGTTGAAGATCCCCAACAGGAAGTCCGGCGCCAGCTGGAAGGTAAGCCAGCCCGCAAACATCACGCCCAAGGCGATACCGCAGGTGAGCTTCAGCGTGCGGGTAATGCGGGAGGGCTTGCGGTAGCCGTAGTTGAAGGCCACGATGGAGATGCAGGCGTTGTTCATGCCGAACAGGGGCATAAAGAAGAAGCTCTGGATCTTGTAGTAGATGCCGAAGACGCCCGTTGCCGTCTCGGAAAATCCCTGGAGAATACGGTTGATGCCGAAGTTCATCACGGCACCGATGGCCATCATAATGGCAGAGGGAATACCGATGGCAAGGATCTCCTTGACCAGATGCCACTTGGGCAAGAGGTAGGACAGGCGGAAATCCACGTCCTTGTTGCACTTCAGGTTGAAGAACAGCGCCAGGAGTGCCGCTACCCACTGACCGATCACCGTTGCGATGGCGGCGCCTGCAATGCCCATTTCGGGGATGCCCAAGGCGGGAACGCCGAAGATGAACATGGGGTCCAGGATGATGTTCAACACAGCACCCGTACCCTGGGTATACAGGGTATAGATGGTTCTGCCCGTGGCTTGGAGCATACGCTCAAACAGCACCTCGAACACGATGCCGACGATGAAGATACAGCAGATAGCCACGTAGGCGGAGCCGTTCTCCACGGTGAAGGGCACGTCGGACTGCATTTCGAAGAAAGGCCGTGCGCCGAAGAAGCCGAAAAGCATAAACAGCACCGTGACCACGGCGGAAAGAAAAATACCGTTCCCCGCTACGCGGCTGCCCCGTTCCTTGTCTCCCTCGCCCAAAAAGCGGGAGAGCAGAGCGTTTACGCCCACGCCCACGCCGGTGGCAAAGCCGATCTGCAGGTTCTGAATGGGAAACGCCAGGGAAAGAGCTGTGGAAGCCTCGGGATTGTATTGGGTGACGTACATGCTGTCTACAATATTGTAGAGAGCCTGTACCAGCATGGAGGTGATGAGGGGCCACGCCATGTTCAGAAGGAGCTTGCCTTCCGACATCACCGCCATTTTGTTTTCGCTTTGGGAGATCGTCTTGGTCATAAAACGTCCTTTGGGTTGGTTTTTTAGCGCAGGTCTGCGGTGGCCACCAGGTTGGCGCCGAAGAGATCTGCCAGCAACACGTCCCCGATCTTCACACCTTCGGGAGCGATGACGCCGTTCACCTTTTCCATGGCGGCAAACAGGCTTTCCTTGGGGATGGGTCTGTCCGTCTTTACGGGCAAGAGTTTGCCGTTTGCCGTCTTCACGGTGGTGGTGAGGGTGCGCACAGGGTGCAGCAGCTCGTTTTTTGCGTAGGGAACGCCACGGGGACAGGTGTTGCCCTCTACGGAAAGGATCTCGCCCTCCTCATTTTGGGTGACGGTGAGGGTACAGCCCATGGGGCAGACGATACAAGTCAGTTCGGTTGTCTTCATAGGGTTCCTCCTGTCATTCTACGCAGACCGTCAGCTCCCCGCCGGCCTCCGAAAGCAGGGCGGGGGAGAGACGGACGGATTCCATTTCGCCGGGGGTCATACGGCGCTTCTTCTTGGAAAGAAGCACTTTGTCCCCGCATTTCACGGTGAGCAGGGCGTTATCCGCCACGCTTCCCACACGGAAGAACAGGGTGACCTCTTCTTTGGCGCTGTCGATCCGCTGGGGCACGGTGTAACGCACCTTCCCTGCAGGCTTGACGGCCAGGGCGATCTCCTTTGCGGGGGCGTTTCCCTTGATATACGCCGCGGCGGCGTTGCCTGCCAAAGCGGCCTCCTCGGAAACGAAGTCCACCAGGTCGTGAACGTGCAACACGTTTCCGCAGGCGAAGACGCCCTCCAAGGCGGTCTCACGGTTCTGATTCACGGTGGCACCGCCGGTGATGCCGTCCAGGGGGATGCCTGCAGACTTGGTCAGCTCGTTTTCAGGGAGCAGACCGCAGGAAAGAAGCAGGGTGTCGCAGGGGATGTAGGTCTCCGTCTCGGGGATCACCTGCAGACGCTGGTCCACCTTTGCGATGGAAACGCCGGTGACACGCTCCTTGCCGTGGATGCGGGAGACGGTATGGCTGAGATACAGGGGGATGTCAAAGTCACGCAAGCATTGTACGATGTTGCGGTTCAAACCGCCGGAATAGGGCATCAGCTCGCAAACGGCCTTTACCTTCGCCCCCTCCAGGGTCATACGGCGGGCCATGATGAGACCGATGTCGCCGGAGCCCAGGATCACAACCTCTTTGCCGGGCATGTAGCCCTCCATATTTACAAATCTCTGCGCCGTGCCTGCGGTGAAGATCCCCGCGGGACGGGTGCCGGGAATGTTCAAGGCACCTCTGGGACGTTCTCTGCACCCCATGGCCAGAACCACTGCGGTGGCCTCCAGGGTGAAGATGCCCATCTGCTTGTTCATGGCGGTGACGGTCTTATCGGGAGACACGGAAAGCACCATGGTGCCGCAAAGGGATTCAATGCCCCGCTCCTGCACCTGCTGTTCGTACCGTGCGGCGTATTCCGGGCCCGTGAGCTCTTCCCCGAAGCGGTGGAGCCCAAAGCCGTTGTGGATGCACTGCTGTAAGATGCCTCCCAGGGAGGTATCACGCTCTAAAATGAGAATATCCCGAATCCCGCTGTCGTAAGCGGCAACGGCGGCGGCAAGGCCTGCGGGGCCTCCGCCGATGATCACAAGTTCCTTTTTCATGCTTATTCTCCCTTCGTTTTACCGATGAGAAGCTTACTGCCGCAAGAGCCCTTTTCCACGTCCATGGGGGAAACGTTCAGCTCTCTTGCCAAAATCTCCACCAAAAGCGGGGTGCAGAACCCGCCCTGGCATCTGCCCATACCGCTGCGGAGGCGGTGCTTTAAGCCGTCTAAGGTGGTGGCGCGGGGTGCACGGTGGATGGCCTCCACGATCTCGCCCTCCGTTACCGTCTCGCAACGGCAGACCACCCGCCCGAAGGCAGGATTCTCACGGATGACGGCGTTCTTTTCCTCCATGGAGAGGGAGGAGAACCAATGGTAGGACTTCCGCTTACCGTTGAATTCCTTGTTTTCGGTGAGCTCCAGCCCTGCTTCCGCCAACAGACCCACCGCATAGGGGGCGATGGCAGGGGCGGAGGAAAGCCCGGGAGACTCGATACCCGCCACCTGGAGGAAGCGGGGATCCTTCTCGGAGAAGCGGATGATAAAATCCTCCTGATCCGGCACGCTTCTCACCCCGGTGAAGGAGGTGATGACGGCGCGGTAATTCAGATTGGGCACGCTCTTGGCGGCGGTTTCCCGCACGAAGGCCAGCCCCTCGCGGGTGGTGGCGGTGTTGCCCTTTTCCCCGATGTTCAAGGCGGTGGGGCCTGTCAGCAGGTTGCCGTGAACGGTGGGGGTGACCAGAATGCCCTTGCCCATCTCGTTGGGCGTCTGGAAAATGGTATGGGACACGGTGTCCCCTTCGGATTTATCCAGCAGGAGGTATTCTCCCGCTCTGGGCTTGATGGCAAAGCTGTCGTCCCCGATGAGGCGGGAGACCTCGTCGGAACGGATGCCTGCGCAGTTGATGACGTAATCCGCCTGCAGGGTCTTTTCCCCGCAGGTGAGAATAAAGGACTCCCCGTCCTTTTCAATGGCGGTGACGGGAGAGGACAGCCAAAGCTCCGCCCCGTTGTCTGCCGCGTTGCCTGCGGCGGCGATGGCGAGGGAATAGGGACAGACGATCCCCGCAGAGGTACAGCGCAAAGCGCCCACCGCTTCGGGAGACAGGTTGGGCTCCAAATCGTGAAGCTCCTCTCCGTTCAATACGGAAAGACCGGGAACGCCGTTTTCCAGCCCTCTGGCGTATAATTTGCGAATGTGCTCCATTTCCTTTTCGGAAAAAGCCAGCACCAAGGAGCCGTTGTTCTTGTAGGAGACCCCAAGCTCCTCCGCCAAGGCGGGCATCATGGCCGCACCTTGTACGTTCAGCTTGGCCTTCAGCGTTCCGGGAACGGGGTCAAACCCGCCGTGGACGATGGCGCTGTTGGCGCCGGTGGCTCCCGTGGCGATGTCCTCTCTCGCTTCGATGAGGATCACCTTCAGCTCGTATTTCGTTAATTCTCTGGCGATCAGGCTACCTACGACCCCCCCGCCAATGACGGCTACCGTCGGTTTCATGCTTCGCACACTCCTCCCAAAACAAATATGAATGATTTAACATCTTATTCTATCACAAACCGCCGTGGAAATCAACCGCAAAACCCCTGTTTTCCGTGGGTTTTCCCGTTTTTTTGAAAAAAGAAAGAGCCGAGCCTTTAAGACTCGGCTCACGGAATCAAGCCGTCAAGGCTCCATTCCGGGAAGGTTGAAATCGTAAGTGGTCTCGAAGAGGAGCTCCTGCGAAGCGTTCCGCAGCAAGAGGGCGCCGCAGGAATAGACGGCGATGGCGATCAGAGAAGAGATCATGCCCAAAATACCGCCCGCCATAAGAAGCAAGCTGAAGGCGTTCAGACCGACGATGATCCACAGCGTTACGGGGAGCACCCGGGAAAGCTTGACGGGGACGTTCATGGTGACCAGATCCCTCATGGCGTTGCAATTCTTGATCAGCGGCACGCCGTACAGGAAGATAAACGCCACGCACACTCCGCCGATGATAATCATCACCACGGACAAAAAGCCGAACAGCTCTCCGAAATCGTTGGTGCCCAGCAGATTGCCCAGCTCCGTCATGGTTTCCCGGGAGGCGGGATCCTCACGGAGCACTTGCTCCACCATTTTGGCGCCTTCTTCGGAGCTGATAACGAACCCGCTCAAAAGCATCAGCGAGCCTACCAGCGCCATGGCCACCAGCTCGATGATGGCGACTACCTTAATGACGGTAAAGCCTGCGGCGGGGATGGGTTCGGAGCGCTTGGCTTGCCCTAAGAAGGAGAACAGCGCCCAGACCGTCAGTCCGGACATAACGGCCGTCACCAACGCGGCAAAAACGCCGTTGACCAACAGGTTGCTGATAAAAGAGAGAACGAGATTGATGCAAAGCCCCACGGCCACCGTCGTGATCAGCCCGCTGTTTTTGAGGATGAACATGCGGAGGGCAGAGGAGCCCTCGGACCCAAAGGCCGTGATCCTTGCGCTGCAGGACATGCAGAACTTGGCGCCATCCGGAAGGGGTGCGCCGCACTGGGGACAGAATGCCATAGAAAAACCTCCTTTTTTGTCTTCGTTTACAGTATAGCACAGAAAAACGCAGGTTGTCAAGTACATTTCCGCCTTACCCTGCCGGGACAAAAAATCTCCCCGCCTTTGAGACGGGGAGATGAATGGTGCTTGATTAGTGAACGAGCTCCTTCTTTGCATTCAGAAGCAGCAGACCGCCTACGACGGAGGTTGCGATAGAGATGAGAGAGGAGAACACGCCCAGCACGCCGCCGGGGAACATGAACATGGAGATCAGGCCGACGCCTGCGATCACGAACATCATGATGGGAAGCACGGGAGGAACCACCACGGGGCTGTCCAGGGTAACGGCGCCCTTCAGGGAGGCGATGTGCTTCAGCAGGGGCTTGCAGTACAGGAAGATCAGCACGATGCAGTATGCGGCCAACAGGAAGAAGATGGTGCCGAACATGGAACAGAACTCGTCCCAACCGCCGATGTCCCAAGCCTCTACCAGCTCTTCAAACAGATCGTAGAACTCGTCGGACTCGTAGAGAAGATCTTCCATCAGATCGGAAATGAGATCCTGCGCGGAAAAGAACAGCAGGGAGAACAGCAGGCAGACGAAACCGCCCAGGGAGTAAGCCACGATCTCAAGGATGGTGAAGACCTTGACAATGGTGAAGCCTGCGGTGGGGTATGCGTCGGTCTTGTTGGCCTGAGACCAGCACAGGAACACGCCGTAAACCAGAATGCCGGAAACTGCGGCGCTGACCAGGGCAGAGAAGACGCCGCCGCCCACGTTGACGATGAAGCCGAAGAGCAGGCTGAGAGCCATACCGCCCAGCAGGGCCAGGATCAAAACGTTGTTCTTAGCGGTGAAAGCGCGGAGTGCGGAAGCGCCGGAAGCCGTTACGGGCTGGCCTGCACCATGGCCGCAAGAGGTGCAGAACTGAGCACCGTCCTCCATGGGAGCACCGCATTTGGTACAAAATGCCATAGAAAAATCCTCCAATATATTTTTGTTGGTTCCATTATACCGCTTGTTCATAAGTTTGTCAACTTTTATTCTCGTTTTTTTCATAAAAATGTGGGCTTTTTGTCATTCTTGCCCTTGGCTTTGGTAGGCGCTCAGAAAAATGGCTTTGCCTTTTTCAACTACGGTACTGCTTGTAGGATAAAGTTCGTGCTATACGTAACGTTTTTGCTATCCTTACCCTACGATTGTCATTCTGAGCGGAGCCGCGGAGAAGGGGGAAAGGATAGAAAAGAAAAGGCAATCCCGCGGCGGAGTCGAAGTTTTCGTAGTCGAGGCGTAGCCGAGCGGAGAAAACCAAGGGGTGCGTAGCGCCCCGCAGGGATATGGTTGGGAATTAGATGTATCCTTTCTGTAACGCAAGAACTGTTTTTAGTAACTAACGGAACGAAAAAAGCGGTATAGCAAATGTGTAGCCATACCCTCAAAAAATGCTTGGCATTTTTTGACTCTTATTCGGGCTCACGCCACTCATAAGAGTTCGAC
>JAFTPX010000008.1 GCA_017463065.1 Clostridia bacterium | reverse complement strand
GCGAGAGGATGCGAGAGGATGCGAGAGGATGCGATTAGGGGGAACCTTCTTTCGAGAAGGTTCCCCCTATAACCCCTTCCAAGAACTTGCCGGCAAGTTCTTGATGGAGCTTATAGTCTCTGCGCTCCACCTTGGTGAATAACCGCAAGGGATTGTTTTGTTCTAAGGTAAAAATCCGTCGGACACTGCGTACCGACGGATTTGGATGCGGGAATGGACGGTAAAATTCAACCCACGGCTACAATCAAACCAAGCCTCTCCCATTGGGAGAGGTGGCAGACGCGGGCGACAAAGAGGGCACAGGCAAAGAGCCCCTCAAGCAAAAGAGCAAGAACAGAAGGAAGCTCCCTCTATTCTTGCTCTTTTTTATGATTCAACCGCAGATACTACGCAAGCTCAAACCTTTGCGGTAGGATCGATCATCTTCAGATCAAAGAAGCTTTGCGCATCGGTCACGAATTTGTCCACGCGATTTTTCATGACGTAGAATCCGCCGTTTCCGTTGATGGTCAGATATGCCTTTCTGGGCGCGCCCTCGATTTGGTAGAAACAGTAGGTGGTGGTCGCCACGGTTCCGTCCGCGTCACGGGTCGTGATCGTCATTGTCAGAAGCAGGGCGGCGGAATTGTTGATCAATGCCGTTTCCTCTTCCTCGGTCATCTCGTAGGAATCCACGATAGAAGCGTACAGCAGAGTCTGATAGAACCTCTTGAACAAATTGCTCTGATAACGGCAGAAGACCTCCTCCTGTCCGTTATGATACAGAATCCGAACGGTATTGGCGGTAACCTCTACCCGATAGGAGCTACACTCGATATAGCCGTTTCGGCAAAGCGCTTGCATTCCCATTTCATTATCGGCGTAATAGGGAATTCCCTCCGCCATGGATTGCTGGTTCCCAGCCGCGTCAAAGACCTGCAGCTCCGTGGCGGATATGCGCCAGATATAACCGTTCTTGTCGGTAACCGTCAGCAATCCCAACGTGTCCGCCGTCTTATTGTTGGAATCGGAGGCGGTGACACTCATATAGTTGGCGTTCATGGAGTCGGTGGTGTCGGACAAAGAATTGTCCAGCTTGAAGCTTGCCCGATAGGTGGGTGACTCCAGCGTGATATCGGTTACAAAGGCAATGCTTCCGTTGATGTAGCCGGTATTGACCCACTTGTACCGATCCCACGTGACGAAGTCCAGCGTGTGACCCTCTACCTCCACGATCATGTTATACAGTCCCGTCTGCTCGTACGCGCGCTTGCCTTCCCCGTCCACCGTAACCTCGGTGAGCACGGTGTAGACGTAATAGCTTCCCGTTTTCACGTATTCTCCGGTAGTCTCATCCAGCTTTTTGTCGCTGACCAGCACCAAATGGTTCAGGGTGTACCGCACGGCTCCGCTGTCATCCTTCACCTTGAAATCATAGGAGAAGGTATAATCGGCACACGCCGCGTAAAGGATATTGCCCTGCTCGTCCGTAAGGGGCTTCCCGTCTCCGTCGGTCTTGGCGGCGTACAAGCCGTATTTTGCCAGATCCTCCTCGGAGGGAAGCAGCTTACACACACCCACGAGGGCAGGATCGTACAGATTTTGCAGGCACTTCGTAATCGTATCGGTGGAGGGCGTGTAGCCTTCCATCGCCGTAGCGAATACGTAGGGGAAGGCGGATTGCAGGGTATTTTCCCGCAAGGAAACGTCGATATAGGAGAACTCCACCGTGGGCTCTCCGTACATCACCGCGCTGCTGTCACCGGGCTTGGTTCCCTTTTTCCGCTGCTGTACCCTGAAGTTTTCCACCTCAAAGTAGTTGGTCATCTCCATCGGGTAGGTGATCATGGGGGTGACGTAGTATTCTACCGTCGCCGTCACCGCATCCCCCGTATCCACGTCCAGCACGTAAACCGCGTCACGCTTGGTCTCGGTTCCGTCCGCCCCGATCTCTACGTACTGGGCGTAATAGCCGTCCTCGGTGACCAGCATATCCCCGAGAATGACCTTATGCTTCGTCCCCTTCCTATCGGTGACGATATAATAAGCGGGCTCATAGGCATATTCGTTTCCGTCCTTGTCCACTCTCGTCTGAGGCACCAGACCGTACTCGGAAAACTCGCCCCGCTCGTCCTTGATGGGATTCTCCAGCTTCATGGTAGACATGGCGTAGCCCGTTCCCACGATCAGCGTGGCGAACCGCTCCTGATCGTAATCGGACACGGGGGAATTCATCAGAACGAAATTGCCGTTCGGGGAGACCTGACCCGTTGCCGAATCGTAACGAAGAAAGGCAAAATCGGTTCCGTTGGAATTGTGGATCTCAAGAGACATAATATCCGCTCTCTGTAAGTGAGGGAAAAGGAGCATACGGGCATACAGGATATCGTAGACCTCGTTACCCACGGTATCCACCACGGCAATGATTTCGTGCTCTCCCGTTTCCCCGTCCACTCGAATCAGCGTGCCCAAGGCGGTGACGTAATAGCCGTATTCGTCATCGGTCTTCAAGAGAGCTCGATCCGCGTCGTACAGGGCGTAGACCCCGTCCTTCTTGCGAATGTAGTAGGCAGTACCGTCTACGTCCTCTACGGTAATCGTCTCCACGTAATCCAAAACGAAGACCAAGGCGATTGCCAGAAGGATCACAGCTACAGCGGACAGGATGATGGCACGCTTACGGCGCCTCATCAAGGATTGTTTTTTCTTTTGGGCAATACTACTCATCTGTTCTTTCTCCTGATAATCACCACAGTACCCACAACAATAGCAAGCACGGCGGGAACGACGGTCAGCACGACGGTATATTGGGTTGCCTCGGCGGTGGTTACCGTATCCATGGTATAGTCGCCGAATACCTTAAATTCCAGTCCCACGGGCACGGGCTCCTGACCGATGGCGCGCAGGGCGTATTCTAAGAAGGAGTTGTTTCCGTAGGCGTTGTTGTTGATCACGGTGGTGTTGGCAAATTCGGGAGAACCGCAGGCAATGACGTAGGATGCCTCCGTCAGGGTGGCGTAGTTATTTTCCTGCGTGGTTCTGTCCTCCATGGATACGGTCATCAGCTTGAGGGGATTGATGGCGGTTGCCTTTTCCGCCTGAGAGCCCCCCGCCATCGCCACCGCGTTCTCGGAGGTCACGAAGACGTCGTAGATCGAACGGGATACGCCGTCTACGCTGTATGCGCCGTAGTCATAGGAGACGCCGGCGTCATTTTCGTCGGTATAGTGGGTCATCTGATATTGATCGGAATAGGAAATGGACATGGCGTTCTGGAACACGATCGAAGGGGCTACGGTTGCGCCGGCACGCAGTGCCTGAGTGATCTTGCCGCCCATTCCCTCTGTCACGTAGTTGGCTTCAATGGTATAGCCGCCGTTGCCGTAATAGGACTGGGAGGGGTCGGTGATCATGTAGGGATAGTAGGTATTGCCCTCCTGCTTGCGGTCAAAGACGATACCCCATTCCTCCAGATAGGATTCGAACTGCGCCAGCGGCGAATCCGATCCCATAAAGACCATCATGGAGTTGGTTCCGTCCAGAAACGCGTCCAGCTTTTCAATCTCGTCCACCTGCGACACGCCGTCCGCCACGCGGAAGTCGGTCTGGGGATCCATCACCACCAACAAACGGCAGTCCGCGGGGATCTCGTCGGTTGCCAGATCCAACGCCTGAACCTGATAGCCCGCTGTCTCAAGGGTGATCAGCAGCTGGGCGTTGCTCTCGTTCCACTGCTCGCCGTGGTTGACGGTCAGACAAGCGATGGGAGTCTCGGAACGGGTAACGGCAAGGATGCCTGCCGCAAAGATCTTCTCTCCGTTATACGCCCAAGGGGTGTTGGTGTCCTCGGAATCCCAAGTGTAAAAATCCTTTACGGAACGAACCCGATACTCGGTTCCGCATTCGATGATCACGCTGGTGGTCGTCGCGCCGTCGTATTTGCTGACAGCGGAGGGATTCCAGATGATGTCGTGGTTGATAATGTTGATATACTCGGGAAATTTCTCCTGTAGCTGCTTTGCCGTTTCGTACACGTACTTTTGCAATGCGGAGGACTCCCAAACGTCGGGATCGTCACAGAAGATAACGTTGATCATCAGATCCTCGTCCTTGAAATTGGGATCCTGCGCCCGCTTCTCGGCGCGGTACCGATCCACCATTTCGATGGGGGAGGCGGCGCTGTCCGCAAAGGAATCGTCGCCGTTGGCGATCAGATCCACACATTCCTCGGACAGGGTGAACAGCAGCTCGGGGGTCAGATCCGCGTACCACAGGAATTTTTGCGCCAGTGCGGAGAAGATCACGTTTCCGACGATCACCGCCGCGATGATCAGCGCGGTCAGGAGGGCGGTCACGCCGCCGTAGCGAAGCTTTTTCGTATTGATCGATTTCATTTTCATGGTTGGTTACCGCCTTTCTGAATCAACCCCAGCGGCGCTTGTCATAGACCCGCACCGTCAGAAGAAGGAATACGCCCGAAATGGACAAGTAGTAGAGAATGGCGGAAAAATCGAGAATGCCCACGGTAAAATTGGAGAAGCGGCTGAGCACGCAGATCCAGTCGATCACGAAGCGGATCGCGTAAACCTCCACGTACTGATTCAGCATCTCCAGAATGAGCATCACCAGAATGATCGCCACGGTAATCACGGCGGCGGCAAGCTGGTTCTCGGTAAGAGAGGACACGAACAAGCCAATGGAAATAAAGGCAAGTCCGATGAGGATCACGCCCACAAGGCAGGCGATGATCTCCGCCGTAACGGGTCCGATGTGATCGGAGGCGTAAGCGGCGGCAAGCCGTTCCGCTCTCGCGTAGGAATACATGGGGAAGAAGTTGATGCAGGACACCAGCGCGGTTCCCACAAACAGGGTGGCGGCTGCCAGATATTTTCCCAGCACCATGCCCCAGATCGAAACAGGGGCGGTAAGCAGAAGCTGCTCGGTGCGAAGCTTCTTTTCCTCGGCAAACAGCTTCATAGTCAGCAGAGGAATCAAAATGATGAAGCAAAAGATCAGCGCGGTGAAATAATTCGACGCGTCGTAGCTCTGAGAGATGAGGGTGGTATAGCAACAGAGCAGAGCCGCCGCTGCCAGAAACACGCCTACGTATACGTAGCCGATGGCGTTGATGAAATAAGAGCGGAGCTCTTTTTTATAAATCGCAAACATAATCCGTTCCTTTCTTTACTTGCTCTCCTGATCGGAGTCTGAGCCAAACAGCGCGGAGAATTCCCCACCCTGCTTCTTACCCGCCTTTTCCATCACCGTTTTCGCGATCTCGCGCTCCGTGTCCGTGCGGCTCTTGCCCGAACGGGGACCACGGCGCTCGTAACGGTTCTTGGGGGTGGACTGATCCACGATGGCAATGAAAATATCCTCCAGACTCATGCCGAGAGCTTCCATGCCAACCAAGGGCCAGTTCTTTTCGGCAAGGGTGTAGAACAGGTTCTTACGGATATCCACACCCACCTCGCTCTCGATGGTATAGCAGTACGCGTCGCCATCCCGCTGAGGCATGACCTCGGCGTACACGATACCCGGCTTGGCTCGAAGCATGGTGAGAACCTCCTTCTGAGGCCCGCAAATCTTTGCGGTAAAGCGGCGGTTGTTTTCCACGGCTCTCGTAATATTCTCGGTCAGCTCGTCCGCCACGATCTTGCCCCTGTTGATGATGACGATTCGGTCGCAAACCGCCTGCACCTCCTGCAAAATGTGGGTGGAGAGAATGACGGTGTGATCCTTGCCCAGATTGCGGAGCAGGTTGCGGACCTCGATGATCTGCTTGGGGTCAAGACCTACCGTTGGCTCGTCGAAAATAATAACCTCGGGACTGCCGATGAGCGCTTGGGCGATCCCCACTCTCTGGCGGTATCCCTTGGAGAGGTTTTTAATGACCCGCTTGTATACGTCACGGATCTTCACCACGTCGCAGATCTCCTCCAAGTGCTTGGTGCGGTTCAGCTTACAGCCCTTCAGGTTGTAGTTGAAGATCAGATATTCCTCTACGGTCATGTCCAGATACAAGGGAGGCTGCTCGGGCAAATAGCCGATGTGCTTCTTTGCCTCCAAGGGGTTGTCCAGTACGTCAAGTCCTGCCACGGACACGCTGCCCGAGGTCGCCGACAGATATCCCGTCAGGATATTCATCGTCGTACTCTTTCCCGCGCCGTTGGGACCGAGCAGTCCCACGATCTCGCCTTTCTTGACCTCAAAGCTGACGTCGTCTACCGCGCAGTTCGAACCGTAGTTCTTAACCAGATGTTCGATTTTTATCATGATTCGGAAGTTCCTTTCCTGATTTTTCGTCCTTCCATCCCTTGCGGCTCCCTTTTTGCCGCAAAAGATGATAATACATCGTACATTATAGCATGAAATTATAAATATTTTGTGAACGCACCCCCTCCTTGCCTAAAAATCCTGTGTTTTTTGTGTGAAATTTTGGGGGATGCGCCTTACTTTTCTTTTAAAAAAGAAAAGTAAGCAAAAGAAAACACTGGCACCTACTTTTCTTTTTTAAAAAAAGTAGGCAAAAGAAAACACTGGCACCTACTTTTCTTTTTTAAAAAAAGTAGGCAAAAGAAAACACTGGCACCTACTTTTCTTTTTTAAAAAAAGTAGGCAAAAGAAAACACTGCCAAACTGTTTCTTAATGTTTGTACAAAAGATAAGACAGGCAAAAGAATACACCGATCCCTACAGTCTGTAAAAAATGTTCATATATTCGTAGCCGCTTTGCATGATAAAATCTCAACATATGGCTACTATCCAAGCAACAAATTTAATAGAACCTTGTAGGGATCGGCTCTATCTTTTTGCTTTCTTCTTTTTCTTCTCATCGGTTAACCTCTTTTGAACCCCACCGCTATGGCGGGGGGTTCGGGTTACAAAAAAAGAACTTCCCAGTCAGGAAGTTCTTTGAAGGAGTTCGGAGGGAACTTTCTCGAGAGAAAGTTCCCTTTGGCGCGTCTGCCGCAGCCTCGCATCTCCTTATTCCACAGAAATAATATACGGATACAAGGGTTGACCGCCCATGAGGACGGCGACCTCGCAATCGGGAGCTTTGGCGCGAATGATGGCTTCGGTATCCGCCGCCGCGTCCTCGGGCATTCCCTCTCCGAGGAACACCATGACGTAGGAGGCATCCTTCATCTGCTCCGCCAGCTTTCCGAGACATTCCTCGGCGCTATCGGCAACGCAATCAATGGACCCGTTCACCAGACCCAGCATCTGACCGCCGATGATCTTCTCGCCCTCCACGGTGGTACTGCGAACCGCATTGGTGACCGACATACTGGTCACGCTGTCGATTGCCGCCTTCATATCCTCCAGATTGTCCTCGGGAGAAATATCGGGATTGAACGCGATCATCGCCGAAATACCCTGTGGCACGCTCTTGGTGGGAACCACGATCACCTTTTTATCGCGAATCAGACCTGCCGCCTGCTCCGCAACCATATAAATATTCTTATTATTCGGGAACACGAACACGTACTCCGCGGGGGTCAAATTCACCGCGTCCATAATGTCCTGCGTGCTGGGGTTCATGGTCTGACCGCCGTGAATGATCCGATCCACACCCACGTCCATAAACGCCGCCGCAATTCCCTCGCCCAGACAAACCGAAACGAAGCCGTATTTCTTCGTGGGCTTTGCCACCTTGGGCGCGCTCTCCGCCTTCTCCTGCTTATCCACCAGAGAAGAATGCTGATTCTTCATGTTCTCGATTTTCACCGTGGCAAGCATACCGTACTCCAGTGCCTTTTCCATGACCTGACCCGGATGGTCGGTATGCACGTGAAGCTTGATAATGGCTTCGTCGTCCACGAACACCACGCTGTCACCGATCTCGCAAATGAAGCGGTGCAGCTCGCCCGCGGTATCCTCTCCCGCGAATGCCTCGGACTTCTCCACGATGCACTCGGTGCAGTACGCAAAGGTAATTTCCTCGGTATCAAAGTCGGCAAAATCCGCCGCTCCCGCGGCAGCGGGATGATCGTTCAGGAGCACCACGGGATTTTTCTTCAGCGCCGCTACCATTCCCTTCAGAATGGTCACGAAGCCGTAGCCTCCCGCATCTACCACGTGCGCCTCCTTCAGCTTGGGAAGCTGCTCGGGGGTCTTGGCAAGCGCCACCTCGGATGCCTTCAGCATGGTCTCAAACAGAGACTCCATGTCCTTCTTCGCACCCTCGTGAGCCGATGCCTCCACAAATTTCTCCCCGCTCTCGGCACACTTCTGCATGACGGTCAGAATGGTTCCCTTGGTGGGATTCATAACCGCCTTATACGCCTCGGTATGCCCCTGACGGAAGGCACGGGCAACGTCGCCGATATCGGCAGTATCCAGGCCGCGGAACGCCTTGGACATTCCACGGAAGAACAAAGACAGGATTGCTCCCGAGTTTCCTCTTGCCGCGCGGAGCGCAACCTCCGCCGCCTGCTTGGCGCAGTCGGAAAGCGCGCCCTTATAGCTTTCCAGTCCGTTGACCGTCCGCAGGGTCAGCGTCATATTGATACCCGTATCGCCGTCGGGGACGGGAAATACGTTCATGTTATTGATAACCTCTTGCTCGTTATCCAACGCGTTGGCGGCGGAAACCAACATTTCAAAAAAGAGTTGTCCGTTCATCGTCATACGACTTACCTCTCCGTGCCAAGATAGAAAATTGCCAACGTTCCGGGACCCGAATGGGCTCCGATGACGGGACCCGTATAATCAATGATGACCTCGGGCACGCCCAGCTCCTTCTTCATTTTTTCCGCTACGTAATTGGCGTCCTCAACGCAGTCGCCGTGACAGATAAAGCAGGTCTGCTTCTCGGGCTCGATTGCCGTCGCCTTCATCTTTTCGATCAGGGCGTCCATCGCCGCCTTTCTTCCTCTTGCCTTGGCAACGTTGATCAGCTTACCCTTGTTGTCCACGTGCATGACAGGCTTGATGCTGAGCATGGTGCCCATCACCGCCGTAGCCGCGCTGACCCGTCCGCCTCTCTTCAGGAAGAACAGATCGTCCACCGTGAACCAGTGGCAAAGATTCAGCTTATTGTTCTCTGCCCAGTCCCGAACCTCCTCAATGGCGGCGCCCGCCTGCTTCATTTTACCGCACAGGTAAACCAGAAGTCCCTGTCCGAGGGAGGCGCAAAGGGTATCCACCGTGTAGATCTTTCTCTCGGGATACTTTTCGGCAAGCTCCTGCGCCGCCACAAAGCCCGCGTTGTAGGTTCCGCTCAGACCCGAGGAGAAGCCCAGATACAGCACGTCCTTTCCTTCCGCCACGAAGGGCTCTATAAACGCGGTAAAGCGCTCGATGCTCACCGCGGAGGTGGTCACCTTGGTCTTTTCCCGCAGCTTGACGTAAAAGTCCTTCACGTCGATGTCCTTGTTCAGCTTGGTCTCGCCATTCTCCATGACAACCTCCAGAGACAGCACGGAGATCCCAAGGGCGTCGGTGATCTCACGGGACAGATCGGAGGAGGAGTCGGTAATCAGTACGTAATTTTCCATTTCAATCAATCGCCTTTCTTTTTATTCGTTTGATCCATATTGTTCTATCGTCACAGTGTCCGCGTTCGCCGTTTTGGCAAACGCGGTTACCGTTATCCATTAAAAGTAGTTTTCAAAACCATTATATCTCATGAAAATGATTTTGTCAAGCGTTTTTTCAATTTTTACGCTGTTTGTGCCAGATCGGCTTATTGGAGCAGATGGCGCTTGATCTTTCGGGAGGTCGTTTTCTCGAAGGGCTCGTCGCGGAGCTCAGTATGCTTGATGTGCTTATAGGTGGGCAGGGTCTTGTTCAGCTCGTTGACCGAGGACTCGATATCCTTGGCAATCTCCTCCATGGGCGTGCCCTCGGGGTACTTGGTCAGATCGGGGTAAACCAGTGCCACCAGATTGACCGTCTCGCCCTCCTGACGACCGATTACGGCGCACTCGGCGATAGTATCGATGTCACCCAGATATTCCTCGATCTCCTCGGGGAAGACGTTTTTTCCGTTCTCCAGCACGATGACAGTCTTCAGACGGCCCGTGATATAGAAATAGCCGTCCCCGTCCATATAGCCCACGTCACCCGTACGGAACCAGCCGTCCTCGGTAAAGACATCGGCAGTGGCTTCGGGGTTCTTGTAGTAGCCCAGCATCACGTTGTCGCCCTTGACCTGAATCTCGCCCTCCACGTAGCCTCGGTCGTTCCGATCCTCGCCGTCGATTCTCGCCTGACAGCAGGGAACGGCAGGTCCGACCGAACCGTATTTCTGAGCGTAGTAGGGGGAAACGAAGACCAGAGGGGAGCACTCGGTAATACCGAAGCCCTCGTAAATATTCACGCCCAGATTCTCAAAGAACTCGATCATTCTGGGGTTCAGCGCGGCGCCGCCGCAGATGATCTTCTCCAGACGTCCGCCAAAGGAATTGAGCACCTCGGCGAAAATGGTCCGTCTCTTGTCGATACCGATGGACCTCATTGCCTTGGCGGCACCGATGCCCAGCTTCAGCTTCTTGTCTCTGCCCGTCTTCTTCGCCTCGGACCAGATCCGCTTGTAGAAGGTGTAAACGTACAGAGGAACCAGCACCAGCCCCGTGGGCTGGAACGCCTTCAGGTTCTTGAGCACGTGGCTAATAGAGTCATTGATACAGATGTGGATACCGTAGTCCATTGCCGCCAGCATACAAGCAAGCTCGTAGGTGTGGTGAATGGGAAGCACCGACATGATCACGTCGTCGGGATGAAAGTCAACCGTCTCCGCCGCGGAGGTGACCACGGAGAAGATGTTCTTCTGGCTGAGCATCACGCACTTGCTGGTGCCCGTGGTGCCCGAGGTAAAGAGCATTTCCGCCATCTCGTCCCGATTGGCAATGGGAGTATAAGCAAAGCCCTTCTCCACCGCCGCCGCGCCCTCCGCGGCAAGGGTCCCGAAGGAAACCACCTGATCCGCCGCGCTCTCCGCCTCGTCGGGCTCCATTGCCACGAAGAGCTCGAGACTCTTGTGAGACTTCATCGCCTCGGCGAATTTACCGTTGAAGGTGGGAGAATACACGATGCCATCCGCCTCCACTCTGTCAAGGAAGCCCTCGATCACCTCGATCTCCAGCTCCTTATCCATGGGAATGGCAACGCCGCCCACCGCCAGAATGGCGGCGTAGGACGCAACCCAGGCTACCGAGGTCTCGCCGATGATGGCGATCCGCTTGCCCGCGTAGCCCCGCTGGGTCAGTGCCGCGGCGAGCTTGCGAACCAGCGCGCAGAACTCGGCGTAGGTCACCTCGTGCAGATTGCGCTTTTTGTCAAAATAGGAATATACCTTTTTGTCTCCGTGCTTTTCAATCACGTGGAGCCAGTCGTGCACGTCGCTGACTCTCTCGTATTTCCGTTCGGTTTTGGGCCTGCGGTGGGTCTTGACGTCCACAGGCTTCGTCGTTGTCTCTTTCATGATTGTTCATCCTCCAAATTTATGGTTATCATTCGGTTCCTTGTTTCGTTGCTTCGGCGGCAAGCCTCAGAGATATTTCTCCGCTTGCTCCAGATTGTCGCAGATCTCGCTGAGCGTCTCGTAAAAGATCGCCAGCCGATCAGGGGGAATGCTTCCGCTGACAAACCGAAGGATCCGCTCCACCCGACCGTTGATATCCGCCGCAATCTCCTTTCCCCGCTCGGTCAGGGCGCATTTCTTGCGGTAGTTGGAGCCGTTCCCCAGCTCCTCCACGTAGCCCTTGACAAGCAGCTCGCCGATCACGCGGGTGATCTGCGCCCGATCCACGCCGCAGGCGTGGGCAAGCTCGGTTCGGGTCAGCCCCTCGGGGCACTGATCCATCCGCCGCATACAAAGGGTGTGGGTTCCCGACAAGCCGTACTCGCTCATGCCCTCCGATTTCAACCGCTCCAGATGCTTCATCGCGCAGCCGATCAGTCCGTTGAATGCCTCAAAGCCCGTTTTGGGCATCCCGCGCTCCTTGGTTCTTGGTTGATCCTGCTCCACTATGACACCTCCTTTTTGAAAAAATTATCTTCTACTCTTTATATATTACCACATTGTTGTTGAGATGTCAACAACATTTTTGCCAAATTGCAACAAATATAAGAATTTTCGAAGAAAAATTCAAAAAACTATTTACAAAGAGGAAATTTCGTGTTATAATAACTACACGTGTCATTAGCTCGGGCATCGGATCAAGCTGCAGCGCAGCATTTCACCCGCCGACGTCTGTGTTAGTGATAAATTTTATTGCGAGTATTCGCGGAAAGGTGAAAACAATGCTGAAAGACGAAAAGCAGGCAATTATTGAGCAGTATGCTACCCACGAGGGCGACACAGGTTCTCCCGAGGTTCAGATCGCGCTTCTGACCTACAGAATCAACAACCTCACCGAGCATCTGAAGTCCAATCACAAGGACCATCACAGCCGCCGCGGCCTTCTGAAAATGGTCGGTCACAGAAGAAACCTTCTGGGCTATCTGCAGAAGACCGATATCGAGCGTTACCGCGCGATCATCGAAAAGCTGAACTTGAGAAAGTAATTTCAATAGTTGTCGGAGTGAAGAGTGGAGCAGACGTCTCGACTCCTCACTCCTTACTCTTATTTTAGCCTGAGTGGACTGGAATCAATCAGGTTTATATCGGCAAATACTTGTATATCCTACTTTTGTAACCATCTCACATTGTTTTAGCAGTTAATTGCGTGCCATTTGCCGAAATGGCATGGAATTAAGTGCTAAACCCTGTGAGATCAAATCAATATTTTTTGGAGGTTTCTTATGTCACAGACCATTAGCACACCCATGGAATTCAAAAATTACAAGAAGTTCCACTACACCCTCGCGGGCAGACCCCTCGTCATCGAGTCGGGCAAAATGGCAGGTCTTGCCAACGGATCGGTTCTCGTTCGCTACGGCGACACCGTGATCCTCTGCTGCGCCACCGCATCCGCAAAGCCCAGAGACGGCATCGATTTCCTGCCTCTCTCGGTTGACTACGACGAGAGAATGTACGCGGCGGGCAAGATCCCCGGCGGATATCTGAAGAGAGAGGGTAAGCCCTCCGAGAAGGCAGTCCTCACCTCCCGTGTGATCGACCGCCCCATCCGTCCTCTGTTTCCCAAGGATCTGCGCAACGACGTTGCCCTGACCCTGACCGTCATGTCGGTTGACCCCGACTGCTCCCCCGAGATCACCGCAATGATCGGCGCGTCCACCGCCCTCGCAATCTCCGATATTCCGTGGAACGGACCCATCGGCGGCGTATTCATGGGCTTGGTTGACGGCAAGCTGATCGTGAACCCCACCGAGGCAGAGCAGAAGAAGAGCGATCTTCAGCTGACCGTTGCCGCTTCCATGAATAAGGTGGTCATGATCGAGGCAGGCGCAAACGAGGTGGACGACGACACCATGTTCGAGGCAATCATGAAGGCACACGAGGAGATCAAGGAGCTCCTCGGCTTCATCAACGCCATCATCGACGAGATCGGCAAGCCCAAGTTCGACTATCCCTCCTGCGAGCTGGATCACGAAATGTTCGATAAGGTCTTCGCCTTCTGCGAGAAGGATATGATGGAGGCGCTGGACACCGACGACAAGAATGTCCGCGACGAAAAGGTGGTTCCGATCACCGACGCAATCCTTGCTGAGTTCGGTGAGGAATACCCCGAGATCGGCTCCATGATGGACGAGCTGATCTACAAGATCCAAAAGAAGATCGTTCGCCGCTGGCTGTTGGTCGACAAGAAGCGCGTGGACGGCAGAAGAATGGATCAGATCCGTCCTCTCGGAAGCGAGGTGGGCATCCTGCCCCGCGTTCACGGCTCGGGACTCTTTACCAGAGGTCAGACACAGGTTCTCACCGCCGCCACCCTCGGCATGCTCTCCGAAGCGCAGATGCTGGACGGGATCGACAGCGAGACCGAAAAGAGATATATGCACCACTACAATATGCCCGGCTTCTCCACGGGTGAGGCAAAGTCCACCCGAAGCCCCGGCAGACGTGAGATCGGTCACGGCGCGCTGGCTGAGCGTTCCCTGATCCCCGTTCTCCCCTCCCCCGAGGAATTCCCCTACGCCATTCGTCTGGTTTCCGACGTGGTTTCCTCTAACGGCTCCACCTCTCAGGGCTCGGTCTGCGGATCGACGCTGGCTCTGATGGACGCGGGCGTGCCGATCAAGGCTCCCGTTGCGGGAATCTCCTGCGGTCTGATCACCGCCGAGGACGGAAGCTGGGATACCATGCTGGACATTCAGGGTCTGGAGGACTTCTACGGCGATATGGACTTTAAGGTAGCGGGTACTCATAAGGGTATCACCTCCATTCAGATGGACCTGAAGATCGACGGTCTGACCCCCGAGATCATCAAGGCGGCTCTGGCACAGACCCACGTGGGACGCGACTATATCATCGACGAGGTGATCCTCAAGGCGATCCCCGCTCCCAGAGCGGAGGTCTCCAAGTACGCACCCAAGATGACCTCCTTCAAGATCGACCCCGACAAGATTCGAGAGGTCATCGGTAAGGGCGGCTCCGTGATTCAGAAGATCGTAGCCGAGTCGGGTGCCAAAGTGGACATCGAGGACGATGGAACCATCTGCATCGCAGCCGTTAACGGCGAGCAGGCAGCTGCCGCCAAGGCAATGATCGACGCCATCGTATTCGAGCCCGAGGTTGGTGCCGTTTATACGGGAACCGTCACGGGAATCAAGGAATTCGGTTGCTTCGTGGAATACGCCCCCGGTAAGGAAGGCATGGTCCACATCTCCAAGATCGCTCCCCGCCGCATCGAAAAGGTGGAGGACGTTCTGAAGCTGGGTGACGTAGTCAAGGTCAAGTACATGGGTCTGGACAAGAAGGGCCGCATGGACTTCTCCATCAAGGATGCCGAGTAAGTTTCGCAAGCCCCGTCGGGAGACGCCGTCTCCCGACTCCAACAATAAAACAGGAGGATCTCCCGATGAAATTTCTTTCAGATTACTTTAACAGCGGAAGTGTCAGACAGCAAAACAAAAAGCGTCTTGCTGCCTTGGCTGTTTGCGCAACCGCCGCTCTGCTTGCGGTTGCCCTGATCGCCCTGATGATCGGCTCTATCGCAACGGCAATTAAAAACAAGGCTCCCGACGGCACGGAAAGCGGTGACGAAACGGGAACCAAGATCCCGACGGGATATACCACCGCCAACCTCGCCGAGGCAGGCTACTCGGTCAACGCGGGAACGCTGTTGGTCATCGACGATACCCATCCTTACGCGGCTGCCACCGCTACGGTACAGCCTCAGCCCAATCTACGCGCAAAGGACACCGAGACCAACACCGACCTTTACCGCGGCGATTACGACATGATCAATATCACTCAGGAAACGCTGGACGCTTTCAACGCCATGGTCATCGCATTCCATACGGAGCAAAAGGATCAGGCAGACTATAAAACGGGTAACCTCTGGCTGCAAGGCCGTGTGTCCGCCAAGGAATATTCCTCCGCCGCGGATGCCGCGCTGAAATCCGCCACGGGTCTGATTATATGCCAGCAGGAAAAGGGTACGGAAAATGACGAGACCTCGATCTACGACAGCACCGCGAAGAAGGGCGTAGGCGTATATCAGTGGATCTATGAGAACGCCTACAAGTACGGCTTTGTTCAGGCATCCACCGCGGAGGGTGAGGAGAACGTCTTCCGTTACGTTGGCGTCGCTCACGCGGCATACATGAAGAACAACAACAAGACCTTCTCGGACTATCTGGCTCTGTTCCAGACCAATAAGCCTACAGCATCCAGACCCCTGACCGTTTCCGTGAAGGACGCGAAGGGCAACACCGTGAAATACAATATGTATTATCTGTCCTCTACCGAGGAAGCGGTGGTTCCCACTAAGTACAACTACACCGTCAGCGGCGATAATATGGGCGGCTACATCGTAACCGTCGATACCTCCTCCGCCGCGACGACGAAGTAATCTCATACCGAACAAACACCCGACAGTGGTCTGTCGGGTGTTTGTTTTGATTTTTTATCCATCGAGGGGGCATTTTGGACCGTCGGGGACGCCGGTCCCTACAATGTGAGGGAGGATGCACTGCCTTTCTTTGGTGCATATCGTTAAGAAAAACAATCCGGCACTATAATCCGCGCCTTCCAATCTTGTGTGTTTTCGATTTTTCAATTCTTCCATTTCCATCCCCATCATGATACCGCAAAATCGGCAGAAATACGATATTTCTGCCGATTTTTGTTTGTCCGTTTCTACTCACAGTCCCAACAGAAACGCGCCGAGGCGGTCGGCAAGCTTTGCCGCGCCCGCATCATTGGGATGCAAGCCGTCGGGGGCGTACTTTTCTCGCTGACACGCGAGCTGAGGCTGAATACCCGCCGCGGCGTACAGATCCAGAACGGGCAGAGAGTAAAACTCCGCCACCTCACGAATGACCGAAACGAAGGCGCCAAGCGGCTCTCTTCCCTTCCGCCGCTCCGTCGCGCGGTGCAAGGGGGTCATAAAGATAATGGTCGCCTCGGGATATTTCTCGATCAGACTGCTCATCAGCGTGTGGCAAGCACCGTAAAAGGTATCGGGCGTCCGATCCTCAAAGCAACCCATGGGCGCGTCGCCGTGACCGTAATCATTCGTTCCGCCAAAGACGACCACGATATCCGCATCGGGGTCCATTTCCGCCACGCGGGAGCAAAAGTCCAAGTCAAAACGGGGATTGTCTACCGTGGGGCTGGACTGGCGGGCAAAGCGAGTGCCGCTGATTCCGTAATTCCGCGCCACGGCAGGCTGAAATTTGCGGGCAAACACCTCTACGTATTTGAATTCAGGGGCACTGACACCCACCCCCTCGGTGATGCTGTCACCAAGAAAATTGATCTTTTTGTTTTTGATTTCCATGTCGATTTTCCTCCTATCCATCAAACAGCTTCATTATATATCCAAGGAGAAGGTTTGTCAAGCGTTTTGTGGAAAAAACAGCTTGGAATCCCAAAACGCACACCGCAAAATTCACGGCGGAGAACTAAGCGATCAACAAAAAAAGAACCTCCCTGCCGGCAAGTTCTTCAAGGGAGTTTGAGAGGAGCTTCTCGAAAGAAGCTCCTCTCAACGCATCCTCACGCAGCTCTGCGTCGATCTGATTATTTATTCTTAACATGAACGTCCATCTGACTAAAGGGAATCTCGATGCCCTCGGCAGCAAAGCGATTGTTGATCGCCTCCAAAAGATCAAAATTCACCTGCCAGTAATCACTGTTTTTCACCCATACGCGAAGCACGAAATCCAGTCCGTTGGCGTTCTGCTTGGAGAGACGGCAGAAGGGAGCGGGCTCCTTCATTGCTTTCTCATGCTTGCCTGACTCCTCCAAAAGAATGGTCTTTACCTTTTCCACATCCGTGCCGTATGCAACGCTAAAGATCAGATCCAAACGGCGGGTATCATGTGCCGAGTAATTGGTCACGGTGTCGTTCATTAGCGATCCATTGGGAATGGTGATGGACTTGTTGTCACTCGTTTTGAGGGTGGTGTAGAAAATGCCGATATCCGTCACCGAGCCGGAGAAGCCGCTGGCATCAATAAAATCCCCCAGCTTGAAGGGACGGAAGATCAGAAGCATAATGCCGCCCGCCAAATTGCTCAGCGACCCCTGCAACGCAAGACCCACCGCAACACCGGCAGAGGCGATCACGGCAACCACCGATGCCATGGGCACGCCCATAATAGCAATAATGGTCACGATCAGCAGCACGTACAGTCCGATTCGGATCAGATTTATCAAGAAATTATGCACGGTAGGATCGGCGTGCTTACTCAGCTTGCTCTTACAAAGCGCCTTCATCAAGCACTTGATGAGGATCGAGCCCACCACGAGAACGAGAATTGCCGCCAACAGCTTTCCGCCTACGTTGGCGCACATCTCAACCAATTTGTTTAAAAGAGTTTCTATCATTGCGTTCTCCTTTGTTTTTTGATTTACAAACTCTATGATATCATATAACACCCAAAAGGGAAACCTTAAATTTTTTCTATTTTTTGAATTTTATATGAATGTATCACTCCATCCGATCCGCCAGATTGATCAGACGAAGCCCGTTTTTCCTTGCGTATCCCACGGTATACGCCGTGCCGCCCATATTCGATACGCAGTAGGTCACGCACACGTCCGCTCCCTGTACCAACGCCCGATTCCGCTCGTGCATACAGCCCTTCACGTACGTCTCCCGCAAATAGACGAAGGAATCCGCACGCTCCAGCACGTACTGATAGGCGTGCTTGCCGGTCTCGCTCCAGCCTCTGGTCTGATCCCGACAGGGCAGATACAGCTCCAGACGGACGTGGGGATAGCTCTTCTTTTTCTCCAGCACCTTCAGGGCGGCAATGGTATCAAAGCCCATGGCGCCACCCGCCCGAAATACCGTCACGCCCTCGGCAATCAGCTCCTCCAGTACCCGATCCAAGCTTTGCGGCAATTGCGTCAGATGCCCGTCGGCAATCTCACGATGTCCCGTAAAGCAACAAATTCCCGTTTTTGACTCTCTCATCGTGCCCTCCTCTGTCTTTGACTGCTTTCTTACCTATATTCTAATACATTTTATCAAAAAAAGAAAGAGCTTTTGGAAATCTTTTTGAAAAAACACCGTAAAAGTCATAAAATCCCCCTCGACTCGATAGACTTGTTTTGAAGAAGGAAGAAATTCAACATATACGGAGGAGTATCCCTATGAAGAATGATCGCTCGATCTCAAGAAAGAAAAGAACCAAACGCCCAAGGAGAGGAACTACGCTGTTTTCCATTGGACTCGCCCTGTTGCTCCTTGCCTCACCCACCTCTCTGACGGTCGCCGCCGCCCCCAAAAACGAGGTGCTCGTCTCCCCCGCCCTTTGCGTGCTGGCAGAGCAAAACAGTATGGCAATGGCAGGCTTGCGGGGCAATCAGATCCAATTTGACGGCGAGGACTTTGCCAGAGCTATGAATCTGTCCAAGGTGTCCTCCGTCACCATTACCCAAACGCCCCCCGTCACCGACGGCGAGCTGAGGGTCGGGACCACGGTGGTTAACAACGGACAGACCGTTCAGGACGGGAACCTGTCCCTCTTGACCTACGTGGCAAGCGGCGCGAACATTACCTCCTCGTCCTTCCGCTTTCGGGTCAACGGCTCCCCCGTGGAGATGACCTGCAAGCTCTATCTTCTGGATCGCGTCAACCAAAGCCCCACGCTGAGCATGGTCCCCGAGACTTCGCTGAACGTCAGCACCCACCGCAACGTAACCCTCTACGGTACGCTCCCCTGCTACGACCCCGAGGGAGACGAAACCCTCATTGAGATCGTGTCCTATCCCGAAACGGGAATTCTGATCCTCACCGACAGACAAACGGGCGCGTACACCTTTACCCCCGGGGAGAACTATTCGGGGAAGGATTCCTTTACCTACGTGGCACGGGATCTCTACGGCAATTACAGTGCCGCCGCCACCGTATCCCTGACCGTAAAGAAGCCCTCCACCTCGGTGGTTTACGCGGATATGCTGGATTCCCCCGCCTATAACGCGGCGCTGACCATGACCGAGGCGGGAATCATGAGCGGCACCCAGATTGGCTCCCAAACCTATTTTTACCCCAACCAAGCCGTCAGCCGCGGTGAATTTCTGGTCATGGCAATGAACGCCATGGGCATGAACGAGCTGACAACGGTTTCCCGTACGGTCTTTGCCGACGACAGTGATATCCCCCCCGGTGAAATGAAGAATTACGTCGCCGCCGCCTATGAGCTGGGGTTTGTCAAGGGAGAGGCAGGGGAAGGCGGGGTTCTCCGCTTTTTTCCCAACCGCGCCATTACCCGTGCCGAGGCAGCAGTGATCCTCGGCAATATGCTGAATGCGGCAACGCCTACCGTAAAGCCCGTGTTTGCGGATTCCTCGGAGATTCCCGCATGGGCAGAGTCCTCGGTGTACGCCATGAATTCCATGGGGATCATGGCATCTGCCGACGGAAGCATTGCCCCCCTTGCCACCCTGACACGGGGCGACACGGCGCAGATTCTCTCCGCCGTCATGTCCACGCGGGAGAAGTAACGGAGACGGCGATCATAAAAACGGCGTCCGAGACAAACCGAAAACAAACGCCAAAATCTCACCCCAAGGCTACAAAAAACGGACCGTCAATTTGCGGAGCAACTATGGACTCACGGCCCATTCCGTTTGCTTAAAATTTTATCGTATGCTCGCCGCCGTGGATTTTGCGGTGAGCGGTTGGTTCGATTCGCTATGTTTGCGGGTACTTCGCATGCCTTCCGCCAAAGAAAAATTCAAAAACCTATTTACAAATCGGGAAAAAGAGTGTATAATAAGAATAAGCAGTTTTTGACTGCCGATATCGATGAACAGGAAGAAACCGATGGACTCTGCTTCCAGAGAACGGTCGCCGCGGGCTGAGAGCGACTGACAGAGAAAACGGCTTGTGCGCCTGCGAGATTTGAGGATGAAGCGATTGTCCGTGAGTAGTTCTCAACGTCCGTCCGCGTTAAGGATCCAAGAGGAGATCCCCGATCTCAAGCAGAGTGGAACCGCGTATCTTACGTCTCTGCGCCAATAGGCGCAGAGACGTTATTTTTATTTGGGAGGCAAGAATGAATCAAACGACCTCAAAAAAAATTCAATACGATTGGGTAGACGGCGTGCGTACCGTTCGCACCGTAGAGGTACCCAAGAAGAAAAAAACCGACGAACTGAAAAAACAGCTGAAGCAAATCAAGACCGTATGGGCAGAGATCGCCGATGAGATCAAGGCAGACGTAAAGGCGACCCGCCAGAGAGACCCCGCCGCCAAGAGCGATGCGGAGGTTCTGCTCCTGTATTCGGGTGTGCACGCCCTTGCGGCGTACCGTGTGGCGCATAGAATGCACCAAAATGGGCACGCCTTCGCGGCACGAGCTCTCAGTCAGACGGCTCGCTTCATTACGGGAATTGAGATCCACCCCGCCGCCAAGATCGGCAGAGGTCTGCTCATTGACCACGGTATGGGCGTGGTGATCGGAGAAACCGCCGAGATCGGCGACAACTGTACCCTCTATCAGGGCGTGACCTTGGGCGGTACGGGTAAGGACGTGGGTAAGCGTCACCCCACCCTCGGCAACAACGTAATGGTGGGGGCGGGTGCCAAGGTCCTCGGACCCTTTACCATCGGTGACAACACCAAGATCGCCGCCAATGCGGTGGTACTGGTTGAAATCCCCGAAAATTGCACCGCGGTGGGCATCCCCGCCAAGGTGGTCAAGCGCGAGGGAATCCGCGTGGACGACGATCTGGACCAGATCCACGTTCCCGACCCCGTGGCGCAACAGATCCGCCGACTGGAGGAAAAGCTTGCCTCGCTGGAGGCAGAGCTTGCCGACGTCAAGAAAAACAAAGAAAAGAAAAAATAAAAAGGAAACAACCATATGCTGCTGTATAATTCACTGACCAGAACAAGAGAAGAATTCGTCCCCAACGCGGAAGGCAAGGTAAGCATGTATACCTGCGGACCGACGGTGTATCACTACGCCCACATCGGAAACCTGCGAAGCTATATCATGGAGGACATTCTGGAGAAATACCTCCGTTACGTGGGCTACGACGTGACCCGTGTCATGAACATCACCGACGTGGGACATCTGACCAGCGATGCCGACACGGGAGAGGATAAAATGCTCAAGGGCGCCAAGCGGGAGAAAAAGACCGTGCTGGAGATCGCTCAATTTTACACCGATGCCTTCTTTGCGGACTGCAAGAAGCTGAACATCAAAACCCCCGACGTGGTCGCCCCCGCCACCACCTGCATCGACGAGTTTATTCGCGTCATTGAGTCCTTGATCGAAAAGGGCTACGCCTACGAGGCTGGCGGAAACATTTATTTTGATACCTCCAAGCTGAAGCAGTATTACGTATTCAACGATTTCAAGGAGGAGGATCTGGAGGTCGGTGTCCGTGAGGGCGTGGAGGAGGACTCCAACAAGCGCAACAAGGCAGACTTCGTCCTTTGGTTCACCAAGTCCAAATTTGACGATCAGGAGCTGAAATGGGACAGCCCTTGGGGCATCGGTTACCCGGGGTGGCATATCGAGTGCTCCTGCATCAGCATGAAGCATTTGGGCGAATATCTGGATATCCACTGCGGCGGTATTGACAACGCATTCCCCCACCACACCAACGAAATCGCCCAAAGCGAGGCGTTTGTGGGGCACAAGTGGTGCAATTATTGGTTCCACGTTCACCACCTGAATACAAACAGCGGAAAAATGAGTAAATCCAGCGGCGAATTCCTCACCGTTTCCCTGCTGGAATCCAAGGGCTATGATCCTCTGGTGTACCGTCTGTTCTGTCTCCAGTCGCACTACCGCAAGTCTCTGGTATTTTCCTATGAAAATCTGGACAATGCCGCTACCGCCTATAAGAAGCTGGTGGCAAAGATTGCGGCACTGCTGAAGGAGGAGAGCGGTGAAATCGAGCCCGCCGTATTCGACGAACGCAAGGCGGCATTCCGCGCGGCATTGGATAACGACATGAACACCTCCCTGGGCGTAACGGCGCTCTACGACGTGCTCAAGGCAAAGACCACCCCCGCCACGAAGCTTTCGCTGATTGCGGACTTTGACCGTGTGCTGGGTCTGGATCTGATCCCCGCGGCAGAGAAGCAGCGCAAGGCAGAGGAGGAAGCGAAAGTGGCAGTGTCCGACGATCCCTTTATCCGTGAGATCGAGGAAATGATCGCTCGGCGGGTACAGGCGAAAAAGGATAAAAATTACGCCCTCGCCGACGAGATCCGCGCAACCCTCGCCGCCAAAGGCGTAACCCTCATCGATACCCCTCAGGGAACCCAGTATAAAATTCAATAAGAAATAAAAAAAGCGTGCCGATACCGTTATCGGCACGCTTTTTTGTTATCTTATCTGTTCAGAATCAGCTTAGTCAGCTCAACGGGCTCGACGATCTTGCCGTCCTTATAGACACGCATATTACCCGAAGCGATCTCGTCAATGAGAACCACCTCGCCGTTGTTGTAGCCAAACTCAAACTTGATATCCCAGAGGTCAAGACCGATGGACTTCAGGTCGTCCGCTACGATCTTGGTGATCTTCAGGGTCTGCTCCTTCATGCTCTCGAACATGGCGGGAGTCATCACACCCAGAGCCGCCAAGCCCTCACCCGTTACCAACGGATCGCCCTTTGCGTCGTTCTTGAAGGTACACTCGACGTAACCGCCCTCAAGCACGGTGCCGTCCTTGATATATTCGCCGTATCTGCGGATAAAGCTTCCCGTAGCGACCAGCCGGCAGATAACCTCCAGTCCGTTACCGCCCTGCGCCTTACCAAAGCACTCCGCGGGAAGGACCTCCATGGTCGCGTTCTCTACGTTTGCGCTGACGTAATGGGTCTTGATGCCCGCCTTTTTCAGCAATTCAAAATAATGAATCGAGGTTTCCAGATTCGCCTTACCGATTCCCTCGATCGTCAGACCAACCGCATTCTCACCGGGATCGAACACGCCGTCCTTGCCCGTGCAATCGTCCTTGAACTTCAACAGCACGTTGCCGTTTTCCAGCTCATATACGTCCTTGGTCTTTCCTTCGTACAACTTTTTCATACATGGTACTCCTTTGGTTTATGAGAATAAAAAGATCACTTATTATTTTATCACTAAATCCTCCGTTTGTACAGAGTTTTTTTCAAAAAAACTTAATTTTTTTTGAATTTTTTTACGAAAACATCTCGCAAAAAGGTTACGGCGGCTACCTGCCGTTGGCAGGTAGCCGCCTTTTTTTGCTTCCTTATTTTTTCTGGATCGCGTGACCGCCCGTCAGGGTAATCATCTTGATTGCCTGAACCGAGAACTGATCCGCTATGACCGTCAAGGGCTTATCCAGATGTCCGTCTGCCAGAACCTTATAGCGAGTGGTCTTCTTTGTCAGAATCTTCTTCGCCTTCAAGGCTTCCAGATCCACCGTCTCGCCTGCCTCAAAGGCATCGTTGATCTGGTGAATGTTGACGATCTCCTTGGGTCCCGTGACTCTTGCCGCCATCACGATCTCCATCGCTGCCATCGCGTCCGCGTCACTCATCATGGCGTCTGCCGTATCCACGTCTACCGTTTCCAGAACCACAGGCGCTTCGGGCGTGGGTTCGGGCTCGGGCTCGGGAACGACCACAGGCGCGGGAGGAGGTGTGGTGTCATCATCGTCGTCTTGGCGGTTCTTCCATACCAGCAGGAGGATGACCAGCATCGCAACCACAAGCACCGGAATCAGGATCAGGATCCACCAGGGGAATCCGCCCTCATCCCCCTCGTCAATGGGGGTGTAAACCGCATGGATCACCACGTCAGCGGCATCCAGTGTGTAGGACTGCCATACTCCCGTATACCCTTCCTTCGCGGGAACCTCAGGCTCCTCGATGGAGGTATCCAGTACGGTGAAGTTCACCTTTGCGATCTCAATGCCGTCCGCGATAAAGGTTGCGGTATAGTTGATCAAGGTATAGACTGCCTCAATGGTCATATCCTCCGCCTTGATCTCGTAGGACGACCATACGCCGTTGTAGCCCTTCTTCGCGGGAACAGCGGGGATGCCTGTCAGCTCGGTCTGCTCTACGGTAAAGGTCACAGTACCGATCACCTGACCGTCCACCTTAAAGGTTGCGGTATAGGTAATGGGGGTATAGACCGCGTATACGGTCACGTCACCGCCGTTTTGCAGCATCTCAATCGACCAAGGCAGATAGCTTTCGCCATCCTTGTAGCACCACTGTGCGGTGTAGCCCGTCTTAGGAGTGATGTTGGGAACCTCAAATTGCCAATCCTCTACGGTATAGGTTCGGTTCAGCTTAACCTGCTCGCCCTCTACAAAGTATACGTTGTAGAGGTTAGCGGTAAAGCTTGCGTACAGCTTGATATTGCCTGCGGACATTTCCGTACCCGCGGGTAAGAGGAACATGGCGGTGTCGGCGGTGGTATTCCGCCGCAAGCCAAAGGTCGATGCCTGCTGCATGGTCAGACGGATATCGCCCGCGGTTACGCTTCCGCTGTTATCCACGTCGATGTACCACGCATCGAAGGTGTAATGCTCCTTGGAGGGAATGGGAAGCTCGAAGCCGCCCTGCTCCACGTCAAAGAGCACCGAGCCGCTGATGTTACCGTAGGTATATTCCGCGGTGTACTTGATGGCGTCATAGACCGCGTATACCGTCAGGTTTTCCAGATTCAACGACTTATCCCAAAGCTCGTAGTCGTTGCCGTCCTTCAGACACCAACGTCCGTTCTCGTAGCCCGTCTTTGCGGGAACCGAGGGGATGGTGATGCTCGTCAAATCGTCTTCGATCGTATAGGAGATCTCATCCAGCGTTGCACCCGTCTTGGCATCCTTGAAGGTTACGGTGTATTCAACCGCATCGTAAACCGCGTATACCGTCAGGCTCTCCAGATTCAACGACTCATTCCAGCCCACGTAGGTATCGTTGCCGTCCTTCAGGCACCAGCGTCCATTCTCGTAATGATCCTTGGTAGGAACGCTGGGAATCGTCACGCTTCCAATGGTATCAAAAGTGTAGGTAAAGGAATCAATCGTAACGTCCGTCTTGGCATCCTTGAATACTACGGTGTACTCGATGGCGTCATAGACCGCGTATACCGTCAAATTCTCATAGTTCAACAACTGATCCCACGGTACGTAGTTATCGTTGCCGTCCTTCAGACACCAGCGTCCATTCTCGTAATACGCCACTTGAGGAGTATCGGGAATCGAAATTGCCGTCAGATCATCTTTAATGGTATAGGTAATGGTCAGCATATCCAAGGTATTACCCGTCTTGGCATCCTTGAAGGTTACCGTATATTTGACTACGTCGTAGACCGCGCGAACCTCAACGTCGCCGCGGTAGGTCACGTAATCGTAATCCTCCCACAGAACCGTCTTTTCGCCGTCCACGTAAACGTACCATTGACCGGTATATCCCAGCTCATCGGGAACGGTGGGAACCACGCGGTTACCCAGCGCGTCTACCAGCTCGGAATCATCCTCTACGGTATAGGTCAACGTGGTGTACAAACCGTCGTTTGCGTAGAAATAAACGTGATATTGGATCGGAACGTAACGGATCGCAAAGATCATATCCTCAAACGGAAGCATGCCGTTCCATTCCTCCCACGTCTGGGTCGTTTCATTCCAAAGGTCCCAAACGATCCTATAGTGTTCCCGCTGGTACTCGCTTAAGTCGGGGAACCTCAGAGACTGCTCCTCAACGGTATAGGTATCCGTCGCAATGACAGCTCCTGCCGCGTCCTTGAAGGTTACGGTATATTCAATGGGGGTATAGAATGCTTGAACCGTGAAGTTGCCGATAAAGAGATCGTTCTCCGACCACTTGCGAATCGGATTGCCCTCTTCATCTACAATCCACCATTCGCCGCTGCCGTCTACGTAATAATCGGGAGTCCGCGGCAGGTCGGGAGTATAGACCTTACTATAGTCTTCCACGTCATATCGGAACTGTCCTACCTCGAGTCCGTTCTTATCGTAGAAGGTTACGAAGTAATCAATGGGCGTATACACCGCCTGTACGGTGATGTCTCTTGCGGATTCCGTCAGATCATAGTCGCTCCACAGCTGATTGGTTACGTTACCGTCCTCGTCGCAAACGTACCAGTAGCCCGTCTTACCCGCGACAGGGGGAACGTCGGGGGTAACAATTGTCGGTTCGAGAACGGTGTAAATACCGTCGTGGGTCTCCACGGGCTTGCCGTCCTTATCCTGAAAGGTTACGGTATATTCGTTGACCGTAAACGACATCAACAGATCCAGATCTCCAACGTTCTCAGGATCCATCAGATATCCCTCGGGAAGCGGGTATTCCCACGTAACCTCGGTACTTCTGGTCATACGGAACATCCGCATTTCGGGAACGTACTTCTCCAAACGGGTATCCACGTCCTTATTCAGAACGCCGTCATGATCCTCGTCGATGTAGAAGGTATCGAAGGTATGACCCCAAACAAGGTGGGTCGGATCCTCGGGAAGCGTCAACCACAGAGACGTATGCTCAACATCGAAGGTAAACTTCAAATTTTCCGCGGACCACTTCTCCGCATCCAAGCCCTTGTAGGCAATGATGGAGCCGTTGAAGGTCTTCAACTCGTAAACCGCCTCAACGGTTACGTCGCCGTAGGTCAGCTTGTAATTGCTCCACTTGGTGGCTCCCACGTACCATGCTCCGTTGATATAACCGTAGTTGGTACGATCGGGAACGTCGGGCGTATACCGATTGGAATGATCCTCGACCGTATAGGTAAAGGAACCGACGGTTTTACCGTTCGCGCGGAAGGTTACGGTATACGTCTCTGCGGTATAAACGGGATAAACCTTGATCACCTTTTCGGTCCACAGGCGGGACGTAAAGTTCTCCCACACGCCCGTGTAGCCGTTCTTCACGGGAACCGCGGGATAAAGCTTCTCGTTGGGCGCCTTATCCTCGGTATAGCCTACCGTTCCCACAAGGGTTCCGTCCTCACGATAGAACTCGATCAAATACAGATTGTCTGCAAAGAGCTCGGTGTCTGCCGCGGGCATCGTCCAGCCCTCCTCAAACTCGTACGCCAGATCAAAGTCCGCCAGCACGTCGGAGGAAACTCCCGCGGGAAGGAAGAAGGTATGTATCTCTGCCTCTTCGTCGGTGATTTTCAGGCGGTATACGTCGGTCAGTGTCAGATCCAGCGCCAACGTACCCGTCACGGTCATGTTATTATTAAATATAGGAAGAATATTGTCGGGAAGCGAAAGAAAACGGTTGATCGTCTCATACAGATCCGCCTTCAGCGTAAATTCATCCGTAAGGAACTGTCCGTTGGCTACGTACCAGTCGGCAACCGTGGTATCCGCCCCAAAGGTAGCCGCGGATGCCTCGATTACACGCGCCGCCTTATTCAGTCCGCCGCGGAGCTTCTCTGTGTCGGTCACCATACCGAGCACCTTTTCCACCGCCGCCTTGGCGGCTTCCTCTGCCTTGGCTGCGGCTCCTACCTTGTCGGTCACCGCGCCCAGCTTACCGTCGATGGCATCGTATGCCTTGTCGCGGATCGACTCGAGCTTTTCCTCAAAGGTATCCACCAGAAGCCGCAGCTCCTCTTCACTCAGCCCTCTGAGCAGCTCCGCCGCGTCTCCCACGGTCATCGTCGGAAAGGACAGGAGCTTCTTCTTCAAGGTGTCGGGCACCTTGTCGGCGGTCAGCACCTTTTCGTACAGGTCGGCTACCACCGAGGGAAGGGTCGACTGAACCGCAACGTCCAGATCATCGGAAACGTCAAAGCGGAAATAATCCGCGTATGCCTCGGCAAATTCCTGCAGTTGGGTAAAGTCTCCCATAAATTCCACAGAAACCGTCAAGCCCGTACGGAAGGTATCGTCTATGCCGATCACCTCAAAGCACAGAGCGGCGAATACGTCTCCCTCGCTCATGGCAAGGAAGGTATCGATATCGGGAATCGCCTGCAAAACCTCGGTGACCAGTGCCTGCAGATCAACGGTGCCGTAACGGACGACCCGCGTTCCGTTAACGGTAATGCTCTCCACGTCTACCAGGAAGATCTGGCTCAGACGGTTGACACACTCCTTTGCCAACGCCTTCAGCTGGGGGGTCTTTCCGCGAAGCAGCTCTGCCACGTCGGTAGCAATGCCCTTCAGATCCAGATTGGTGACAATACCCGTATCGGTCAGGAAAGCGCGCAACCGATCCGCACCGATGGCGCGGGCAATGGATGCCATTTCCTCGTACGAATACCAAGTCAATGCCTGATTATATCCGCCCGCGGCGGTAATAATATCGGTAAAATTCACGTAAGGAAGGAAGGGCTCAACGCCAATCTCCTCCAGAATTCTGCCCGTGCCAATCAGTCGGAGCAGCTTTTGATAGCCCGCGCTCTCGTCACCCTCGCCAATCGCCTTGGCAACCTCTTCGATCGTAACGTGGTTCGCGTCGATCAGGTAGTAGAAGCCCCGCTCTCCGCCGATCTCATGGATCAGATCCACGGTATTGAAGCCGTTAAACTCGAAGAATGCCTCCATCCCCACCGTTTGTGCCACCTCTGAGATGTGAGAGGTCATGATGGTAACGATATCCGTTTGGGGCATATTGTGGAACGCCTCGTACATCCGATCTACGGTACCGCTCTCCAATGTACTGAACAGCTGAGCAAACGACTCGGGATGGGTAGCAAACCAGGAATGGATCTTGGCGGGAGTCAGGATTTCGGCGGTGATCACGGCAAAGGTGTCGTCATCCACGCAATCCCAATATTCCTCCACGTCAAAGCCGTTCTCGCCCTCGATCCACGGAATCACAAGGGAAAGCAGTCCGTCTCGGTCGCCATTGTTCGGATCGGTCAGCTCGCCAATCAACAGCTCCTTCGCCAAGGTCTCGTTGACGGAAGCATACCCATCTACAATCAAGGAATACGCGGCATCGTCTCCCAGATCCGTCAGCAGATCGCTTGCGGTAATCTCTCCTTTATAATACCGCTCCAGATCCGCGTCGTCAATGCCGTAGGCAGCACAGAACTCCCGCATCGCGGCAACGTCCTCTTGGAGCGCGTTGATCCGCTCCTCATTGACAATCGCAACCGTCTCGGCGCTCAGATAACCGCAAGCGCAAAGGGTCTTGATCCGATCAACGGTAACCAGCCCCTCCTTGGCCGAAACGGCTTCCACAAAGCTATCGACACCCAACAGTGTCTCAATCGCGGCATCGTCGAACAAATCGTTCAGCTCCGCCATAATCTCATCCTTCCCCTCAAAGAGGGTCAGAATGTTATCCTTATGAATCACCCCATCTTCTACCAGAAGCTCAATAATATCCTCGTGGAGGAAGATCTCGGGATGCCGCTTCAAGCCGTTTACTACACCCTTTTGAGACAGAAAATCATACATCTGCTCAGGATGTGCCCGCAAATAGCTGCTCAATCCGGTCAGCACCCGCGAATCGTGAAGCAGACCGTACGCCTTGCCGTCCGATTCGATCAGCTTGACCAACCTGTCGAGGGTCGTCGGATCGTCCAACAGCTTCTCTACCACCGCGTCGTCCACCAGACCGATCAGCTCCGCCTTCAGATCGTCGTTCTCAAGAATTTTGTTGATGACCGTATTCTGATCATCGGAGAACAGCAGGTTCTCCACGAACGTCTCGTCCAGAACCTCATTCTTCACCGTCTCGTTGAGCAACAGCTCCAGAACCTCGGTGGTGATCAGGGCAGTCAGATCCTCCTCGCTCACCGTTGCCATCAGCTGGTCAAGAGAGATCACCGACAACAGCTCGTCAACCGTCAGGATCCCCTCAAACATGGAAAGATCAAAACGGCTTACCAAGACCTCCGTCGGAATGAGATTTTTCAACTCATCGATCAGGTCGGGGGTAATATAGCTTGCCAACAATCCGTTCAGATCGTCAAGGCTTACGCCCTTCCCCTTCTCCAGAACGGCGTACACGTCCTCGGGCATGAACTTGGATAGCTCCTCCTTCGTCACGCTTCCGTCCCGCACCATCTCGTAGACCTTTTGCGGATTCAGCTGAATTCGCAAATTACCGTCCTCAAAAACGATCTTGTAATACGGATCCTCCGCGCTCTCATTGGGCGCCGCCAACGTATAGGCGCCAATGGGCATACACGCCGAGATCAGCATCACAACCGTCATCAGGATGGGTAGCACACGCTTACACAAAAACTTTTTCATGTCATGATCACCTGCTTTTCTAAAAATATCCGAGAGTTCATTATATTGTCAAATTGGAGGGCACGCCGTTTTTCGGGATTTCTTCCAAAATGTATTATATAAGTTATTATATTTTACCACTATTCTCACAATAAGTCAATAGTTTTTTGTAAAGAAACATCAGGATTTTTTCTTAAATCGGAATTTTTTGGCGGAGTTTTGTCGCGGCAAGCCGCCAAAAAAAAGGCGCGCTCGTGGCATTTGTGTTGATTTTTTATGTCATATCGCACATGATTCTATTTTTCGCCGTTTTAATGAAATAACATTTCTTTTGTTTTGAATTCGGTTCTTTGTTTTAATTTGTATTTATCAACACATATCACTTTGTTTTTTATAAAAAATCCTGTCTCTTTTTTTTAAAGTCGCTGCTTCTCCACTCCCCCCATTCCCCTCTCGAGCGTTTGATTTGTTTCAATTATAATATAAAAATCATGATTTTCCAAAAAAACGCTTGACAATTGAGGCGTAGTATGGTATGATTTATGATATGTGAAGGACGAGTGAAAAATCGTCGCTTCGCGCAAATCAATATTTTTCAAAAGAGGTAAAAGACATGAAAAAGACACTCTTAAGAATCCTTACCCTGTGTATGTGCCTGGTTCTCGCTTCCGGCGCGCTGGTCGCTTGCGGCAAGAAGAACGACACCTACGTGATCGGCGCAACCGGTCCCTTGACGGGCTCCGCCGCAAGCTACGGTCTTTCTGTACAGAAGGGCGCCAACCTCGCGATCAAGGAAATCAATGAGGCGGGCGGTCTGAACGGCGTGAACTTCTCCTTCGAGATGATCGACGACGAGGCTTCCGGCGACAAGGTTACCGATGCGTACAATACCCTGATGTCCAAGGGCATGGTTGCGGCAATCGGAAGCGTAACCTCCGGTGCTTGCCTGACCTTCGCGGCTCAGTCCAAGGAGGACAATCTGTTCTTCATCACCCCCTCCGCGTCCACTGACGACGCAATCGCCAACTCCAACGGCTACCGAATCTGCTTCGGTGACCCCGACCAGGGTATGTACGCCGCAAAGGCTCTCGTAGCCGATTACACCAAGATCGGCGTAATCTACAACACCGACGACGCGTACTCCACCGGTCTGCTGAAGGGCTTTGAGGACGAGATGGCAGCTCAGAACAAGACCAACTACGTGAAGAAATCCTTCTCTGACACCACCAAGACCAACTTCTCCACTCAGGTTTCCGACCTGAGGTCCGCAGGCTGTGACGTTCTGTTCCTGCCCATTTACTATCAGGAGGCTTCCCTCATCATCGCCGAGGCGGCAAGCCAGAACTATTCTGTCGCGTTCTACGGCTGCGACGGTATGGACGGTATCGTCAAGCACGTTGCTGACAACGACGCTCTGTCCCAGCAGATCAAGGGCCTGAAGTATCTGGCTCCCATCGACGTAGAAAGCTCCGACGCAAAGATCAAAGGCTTCGTTGACGCTTATAAGGCAGAGTACAACGGAGAAGTTCCGGATCAGTTTGCCGCTGACGCCTATGACGCGGTTTACGTCATTTACGAGGCAATGAAGGCAGCGAAGGTTGACGACCCGAACATCGATCCTTCCGATCTGTGCGACAAGATCACCGCTGTTCTGCAGGGTGAGTTCCAGTACGTCGGCGTTACCGGTACCATGACCTGGAACGAAAAGGGTGCCGCTGTGAAGCAGCCCGTAACCATCGTTATCGACTAAGTTTTTGTTTCTCGCGCAATGATCGGGGAACCCCGATCATTGTGCGATTCCAATCCTCACATAGTAGAGAAACCCGTCCCCCTCCGAAGCGCAAGTCGGCTCTTCGGATTTGTTCTGTTTTTTGGAGGATTCGCCTTCCTCTTGAAAAACGCTAATTTCTTTGTTTGAAAGGCCGGTCTGATTTTATGAGTATTATCAGTACATTGATCAATGGCTTGAGCATGGGCGCGGTTTACGCGCTGATCGCTCTTGGCTACACCATGGTTTACGGCATCGCGAAAATGCTGAACTTCGCCCACGGCGACGTCATCATGGTCGGATCGTACGTTTTGTTTTTCTTCACGATGAAATCCATCAAAAACCCCTTCCTTGCCATTCTTTTGGCGATCCTTTTCTGCGTGATCCTCGGTGTCCTGGTGGAACGCATTGCGTATCGTCCCCTGCGAGGCGCTCCCTCGTTGGCGGTTCTGATTACGGCAATCGGCGTCAGCTTCTTCCTGCAAAGTGTGGCACAGCTGATTTTCACCGTTACCCCCAAGCAGGTTACGATGTTCCATTTCCGCTCCATCGAATGCAACGGGATCACCATCAAAACCGAGTCAATTATAACGCTGGTTGTGGGCGTGATCGTCATGGTCGCGCTAACCGTGTTTGTCAATAAATCGAAAACGGGAAGAGCCATGCTGGCTGTCAGCGAGGACAGAGGTGCCGCGCAGCTGATGGGCATTAACGTCAATCGCACCATCGCCACCACCTTCGCTATCGGCTCCGCGCTTGCCGCGGTTGCCAGCGTTTTCATGCTTTTCATTGCTCCCGTTACCGAGCCCACGCTGGGTGCGATGCCCGGCATCAAAGCCTTCGTGGCGGCAGTTCTGGGCGGAATCGGCTCCATTCCCGGCGCGATGATCGGCGGAGTGATCCTCGGCATTGTCGAGCAATTCGCCCTGAAATACGAGTTCCTCGCCTCCTATTCCGACGCGATCGTATTCGCGATCCTCATTCTGGTTCTGCTTGTCAAGCCCTCGGGTATTCTGGGCAAGAAGCGCCATGAGAAAGTGTGAGGTACTGTCATGAAAAACAAGAAAACCGTCTCCTTGAAGAATCTTCTCCTCAGCAATAAATCTTATTTGCTGGTGGCTTTTATCACGATCGTTACGGGTGCCTTGGTCGTCGCGGGCGTCATCACCAAGAGAACCCCTGTGGTCACCCCCGATCTGCTGACCCAGATCGCCTACACCATGATCATGGTGGTTTCCTTGAATCTGGTGGTTGGATTTCTCGGTGAGCTTTCCCTCGGACACGCAGGCTTTATGTATATCGGCGCCTACGTGGCGGGCTTGACCCTGTATTATACAAACGCCATCATCCCCTTCGGGCTTCTGCGGTTCTTCCTCGCGATGCTGTTGGGCGGTATTGTGGCTATGCTGTTCGGCTTTATCGTCGGCTTGCCCGCTCTTCGGTTGCGGGGAGACTATCTGGCGATCGTCACCCTCGCCTTTGGCGAAATCGTCCGAGGCGTCCTGAAGAATATCACCGTGGGCGATATGATCAAAAACCCCGCGGTGGGATTCAACATCAAGGACCTGACCACCTCCTATTCCAAATATCTTTTCCTGATCGCCTTCGTTTTGGTTCTCATCACCATCTTCTGCGTTCAGAATATCGCGAAAAGTAAACACGGACGGGCAATTACGGCAATCAAGGACAATGAGATCGCCGCCCGCGCCATGGGTGTCAACATTACGTATTATAAGCTGATCGTTTTCGCCATCGCGGCATTCTTTGCGGGCATTGCTGGCGCGATCTTCGCCAACTATACCACCGTCGCCCCCGCGATCTTTGACTACAACTACTCCATCGAGTTCCTCGTTATGGTGGTATTGGGCGGAATGGGAAGCGTATTCGGAAGCTTGGTTTCTTCCATTATCATCGTCTTCCTGAACGTCCAGCTTCGTTCTCACCTGACGGGAAATCTGGCAGGCTTGAAGAATTTGGTCTACGCCTTGATCCTGATCGTGATGATGATCATCACCTCGTCGCCGAGGTTTGCTCCCTTGCGAGAAAAAATGAATTGGCGCTATATCAAGAGCAAGCTGGGCTCTAAAAAAGAAAACTCCTAAAAGATACTATGAATGATCCAAGAAAGGAACATCACAATGTCCTTTGACGAAAAATTGTATGAGAATTGCCCGTTGGACGCGGACGGCAATCAGTTGGTCTTAAAAGCCGACCACCTCTCCATTCAATTCGGCGGTCTGAAAGCCGTAGACGATTTGAATCTCTCCATCAAAAAAGGAGAGCTGTACGGTCTGATCGGACCCAACGGCGCGGGCAAGACCACGGCGTTCAATATCCTGACGGGTGTCTATAAGCCCACCTCGGGACGCTTCTTCCTCTGCGGAAAGGATCTGACGGGAAAATCTCCCTTGGAGATCAACCGCGGGGGAATCGCCCGTACCTTCCAGAACATTCGTCTGTTCAACAATCTGACCGTGCTGGAAAACGTCATGGTGGGTTTGGGCAACCAGATCGATTGCAATATGCTTCAATCCATGCTTCGTCTGCCTCGGCATTTCAAAACCGAAGCGGAATTCCGCCGCCGTGCCATGGAGCTTCTGGAGGTCTTCGGACTTGCGGACTTCGGGGACTATCTGGCGCAGAACCTTCCCTACGGAAAGCAAAGAAAGCTGGAGATCGCCCGCGCGATGGCAACCAATCCTACCCTGCTGCTGTTGGATGAGCCTGCCGCAGGCATGAACCCCAACGAAACTCAGGAGCTGATGGACGTGATTACCTTTATCCGTCAGCGTTTCGGAATCACCATTCTTTTGATCGAGCACGATATGCGCTTGGTGGCGGGAATCTGCGAGCGCCTGACCGTTCTGAACTTCGGTACGGAGCTGGCGGTGGGCGAGACGGCGGAGGTTCTGAACAACCCCGAGGTCATCAAGGCTTATATCGGAGAATGATCTGCCGATTTTTAGAATTGTACGGAGGCACAAACTATGTCTGAACCCTTACTTCAAGTAAAGGATCTGGAGGTCTACTACGGCGTCATTCAAGCGCTGAAGGGGATTTCCTTCCACGTAAACAAGGGCGAGATCGTTTCGCTCATTGGCGCGAACGGCGCCGGAAAAACCACCACGCTGCACACGGTTACGGGACTGCTTCGTCCCAAGCACGGATCCATCGTCTACAACGGAACCGATCTGACCAAGGTTCCTTCCCATAAGATCGTATCCATGGGTCTTGCCCACGTTCCCGAAGGACGGAGAATTTTCCAGAACCTCTCGGTTTACGATAATTTGCTTTTGGGCGCCTATACCCAACCCGATAAGGCAACGATCACCGAGCAAATGGAACGGGTGTTCGAGCAGTTCCCCCGCCTGAAGGAGCGTCGCCGTCAGCTGGCGGGAACCCTGTCGGGCGGTGAGCAGCAGATGCTCGCCATGGGCAGAGCCCTTCTCTCCGATCCGCAGATGATCGTCATGGATGAGCCCTCCATGGGTCTGTCCCCGCTGCTGGTATCCGAGATCTTTGAGATTATCAAAACCTTCCGCGAGGCAGGAAAAACCGTGCTTCTCGTGGAGCAGAACGCCAAGAAGGCAATGACTGTTTCCGACCGTGTTTACGTGCTGGAAACGGGCGCGATCCTCACCGAAGGAAACGCCGCCGATTTGATCAACGACGAACGAATCAAAAAGGCGTACCTCGGCGAATAATACGTCCCCCGTAAATGATACAAGCCAAAAGAGAGAACAAAACGGTGAAATTCCGTAACGTTCTCTCTTTATTTCGTTATTTGGAAAGCATCACTTTGTCGTCGGAGAATTGACTGCCGCTTGCCTTCTCAAAGAGACCAAGCAGCTGCTCAATGGTCAGAGTTTTCTTTTCCTCCCCCGAAACGTCTACGACCACCCGCCCCTCGTGCATCATGATCAAACGATTGCCGTAGGCAATGGCGTCGTGCATATTGTGGGTGATCATCAGGGTCGTCAGATTGTTTTCGGTGACCAGCTTATTCGTCAGCTCCAGAACCTTTGCCGCGGTCTTGGGATCCAGCGCCGCCGTGTGCTCGTCAAGCAACAGGATCTTCGGCTTTCTCAGCGTTGCCATCAAAAGCGTCACAGCCTGTCTCTGTCCGCCCGAGAGCAATCCGACCTTGGCAGACAGTCGGTCCTCCAAGCCCAGATCCAGCTGAGCCAGCAGAGCACGATAGCTCTACCGCTCCTTACGGGTACAGCCCCAGATCAGCTTCCGACGGGTTCCCCGTCTTGCGGCAATGGAAAGGTTTTCCGCAATCTCCATGTCGGGCGAGGTACCCTTCATCGGATCCTGAAAAACTCTGCCGAGGAATTTCGCCCGCTTATGCTCGGGCATATTGGTGACGTTCACGCCACCGATCTCAATGGATCCGAAATCGGGCTTCCAGACCCCCGCAATGGCGTTCAGTAACGTACTCTTTCCCGCGCCGTTTCCGCCAATCACGGTAACGAAATCGCCGTCCTTGATATGGAGATCAAAGCCGCTCAGCGCAGTCTTGGCATTCACCGTGCCCGGGTTAAAGGTTTTTTGCAAATCGGTAATTTTAAGCATCTTGGTTTCCTCCTTCTTCCTTTTTTGAAGAGGGGTTCACCGCGCGCAGAGACTTCTGCTTGGTAAAATACGCGGATTTCAGATACGGAACCGCAAGGAAAACCGCCACGAGGAGTGCCGAGAACATCTTCAGATAGTCGGTTTTCAATCCGAGAAGAATGACCACGTTATAGATCACGTAGTAAACGATACCACCGCCCACCACGCCGATCAAACTCACCACAAAGTTGGGCTTGACCTTCATGGAAACCGAAAGACCGATAAAGATCGCCGCAAGACCGATGACGATGGCGCCGCGTCCCTCGTTGATGTTCGCCGAGCCCTTATACTGCGCCAAAAGCGCGCCCGACAAAGCAACCACACCGTTGGAGATCGCAAGTCCCACGATCTTGTTGCGCTTGACGTTGACCCCCTGAGCACGGCTCATGTCAGGATTGTCTCCCGTGGATTTCAGTGTCAGACCCACCTCGGTGTAAAAAAACAGCCAAAGCAGAACGATCACAACCGCAATGATTGCCACTGCCATGAGGATCGCGTGAGGATTGTTGCTCATATTGAGCAGTAACGGATATTCACGGGCGCTGATCTGAATCAGCGGCTTGCCGCCGAGAACGGTCAGGTTGACCGAATACAGAATCAGCTGGGTCAGAATTCCCGCTAAGATCGCGGGGATCCCCAATGCTGAATGAAACAGCCCCGTCAGCGTCCCCGCAAGTGCCCCCGCCAAAAACGCCGCGATCATACTGACCCAAGCGGGAACGCCTGCCGCGATCAGAACCGCGCAAACGCACATACCCGTACAAATGGAGCCGTCAACCGAAAGGTCGGCAATATCGAGTATTTTATAGGAAATGTAGACCCCGATCGCCATCAAGCCCCAAATGAGACCCTCCGCAACCGCACCGGGCAATGCATTCAAAAAAGCCATGTGTTACCTCTGGAAATTCTTATCAGTTTTCGGGAACGGCAATGTTCAGCTTTCCGCAAAGAGCCTCGTCATATACCGTGGTAGGAGTCAGGGTCTTGATCTCAAAATCGGAGACCTGCTTGGTTCCAAGGAGGATCTCTGCCGCCATCTTGCCCGTCTCAACACCCAGCTGATAGTAGTCGATGGCAAGGCTTGCGTAGCCGATGGTAGAGGCATAGCTGGTGAATACGGGAACGTTCTTTTCGCCGCAAACCGTTCCTACCGTGGAATCGTTCTGGGCGACGGTGTTGTCAGAGGGAACGTAGATCGCACGGCACTCGCTTGCGGCGGAGTTAGTAATCGCCTGCAGCTCGGTTGCCGCATCAGAGAAGGTGTACGCCTTTGCCTCAATTCCCTTTTCCTCAAAGAGAGCCTTGACCGCATCGTACTGAACCTTGGAGTTGGACTCGCCCGAGCAATAGATCACACCAACCTTGTCGCCCGCCTGAAGCTTCAGGGTGTCGATCATCATCTGGGCCTGCTCCGCAAAGGGAACCGCATCGGAGGTACCCGTTACGTTGGCGGGAATGTTGTTTTTGAAGGTGTCCTTGTAGTCGGTCACAGAGGTACCGAGTACAGGAATGGCGGAGGTCGCCTCAGCCGCCGCCGTCAGCGCGGGGGTGGCGTTTGCCATGATCAGATCCACCTTCTTGGAAACAAAGGTGTTGACAACGGTAGCGCAAAGATTTGCGTCGCCAGGAACCTGGGTATCAAAGGTTACGGTCTTGCCTTCCTTCTCCAATGCCTCGGTCAGCGCGTCGGTAAAGCCCTTAGTCGCCTGATCGAGAGAATCATGCTCCATTAGCTGACAAATACCAACGGTAAAATCGGTCTTGTCGCCGCAAGCGGTAAAGGTCATACCCGTACCGACACAAAGAACAAGTACCAAAATGAGAGAAACGATTTTTTTCATGTTTGAGATCTCCTTTTCAAACTTTTTATGATTTACACGACCGATGCCGTGAAAATTTCCAACAAAAAAGCCCCGTCCTTTCATACTACGTGAAAAAGACAGGGACGGCTTTCGCCGTGTTACCACTCTGCTTCGCCCTTTCCTCGCGAAAAGAGCCTCCTTGGGTGCGTATTCACACCGCAACGAATAACGGTCGTCCACCGGTAAAGCCTACAAGCATTGCCTTCAGCTCACAGCTCACGAAAGGAATTCGTCGAATTCGCGCTACTGTCTCGCACCCTCTGACAGCTCTCTGAAAACGCCGAAAACGAGTACTGGTTTCCGCTCAAACGCTTTTTAGGATATCTATCATTATACATTCTATCAAATCTCAGCAAATTTGTCAAGGGTTTTTTAAAAAAAGATGCCGCAAGCAAGGACACAAGATCTGTCTGTCCGAGTCCGTCATCAAACAACTGAAAAAACCGCAATCCCTTTTGCATGGGGATTGCGGTTTTTTGAGCCGTTTCCACAAAACAGAACGCCTGTAATCTTATTTGGGAAAAACCACGTATCCTTTTGCGAAAATGCCTTCCCGATGGCAAAGCCTTCGCTCGGAAACCATTTCTCAAAGCGCGCCGCCAAGACGAAGAAGAAACGTAACAAGGAACACGGTAAGAGCGGAAGCGATGGTGGTCCACACAACAGCCTGTCCCGCCAGATTAACGTCTCCGCCCATTTCCTGTGCCATAGGACCGATCGTTACCGCCGCGGGTGTAGCAAACACGGAAACGATGCAGGCAAACTGAGCCGGCGTAAAGCGATTGCGGAACAGCAGATACGCAAGCCCCACAAACACCGTGGGAACGATAACCGTACGAACCACCGTTCCAAAAACAATTTCACGCTTCAACGATGATACGGCAGAAAATTCAAACTGCGCCCCCAATACAAGCAACGCCATGGGGATTGCCATCGCGGACATGTACTCCATGACCTGGTACAAAGGCGCGATCCGTTCTATGCGGATGTCCATACCGTGCTTCGCCCCCAGTAAACGGATGCCCAAGGCAACCGCGCCTGCGGCGATACCGATGATCAAGGGATTTTTCGCGATGCCCAGCAGGATTTGTTTGATACTGACACCCGAACTTTTTTTACTGAAAAGCGAAAAGCTTACTACCGCCAACACGTTATACAGGGGGATAACCGCGGCGGCGAGCAGCGCCGCTGCCTGACGTCCGCCAACCGCGTTCAACGCCGCGGCAAGAGGGATCCCAATCAATGAGTATCCCGAGCGGAAAGCGACCTGTATAAGCACTCCTCGGCGGTCATTGTGCTTTGTCAGCAGAATCACGGCAGGGATGGAGCTACCGAATATCAACAGCAACGCAAGCACTACGTACCATACGTATGTAAGATCCTGTCCGCCGGGATCCATACCGTATATGCTCAAAAAGAGCATCACCGGCATGAACGCGCGAAACGTCAGCTTGTTCGCGTTTTTCGCAAAGCTTTCGTTCATCCATCCGAGACGCTTCAAAAAATAGCCGATCAAAACCATCAAAACAATGGGCGCAACCGCGCTCAAAGCAAACAAAATATCTCCCAAAATAGGTTCCATTGTCTTCGCTTCCTTATCTTTCTTCCTACAAAATACAATTCAATATTTTATCACTTTTTTCGCTGAATTTCAAGCTTTTTTTCATTTTGCAATCAACAAAGTTAACGAAACAAACCCATGTTTTTTGGTAACAATTCACAAAGCGCTTTGTTTATAAAGAAAAAAGACGATGTAAATACTTACTTTAAAGTAGTTTTTACATCGTCTTTTCGGCTGGGAGAGCGATAAAATTTGAATTTTATAGGATTTTTTATTCGGTATGTTTTAGACCAAAACAGTGCGTTTTTCTATGCAAACTAAGCTGATATTTACAATTTGCCGAAAAGACAAACAAACCAAAAACTTGGAGGAACTATGAAAAAACAATCAATCAAAATCGACACCGCTCAGATCTCCACGTACCACCGATGGATTGCAATCGTTGTATTTTTTTAGGATCAATTTCATCATATTGTTTGTGCCACACTTGTTCTATAAAAACTTCACACTGACGCTCATCTTCCTCTATGTCTTGAACCACTTCAATTCCAAAGCTTTGGTTTTTATGCTGAATATCGGGCTTGTCAGCACAAAACAACTCTTCTGTATTATATCCGCATACCTGACATAACGTTTGCCTTGCACGCTCTTCCATGTATTGCTTGGTTCTGGTTACACGCATATTTTTACCTCATAACGATCAAAAATGAAAACAAGTCCACAACATTTCTGTTGTGGACTTGGATGGCGGAGAAGGAGAGATTTGAACTCTCGCGCCGGTTAATCCCGACCTACACCCTTAGCAGGGGCGCCTCTTCGGCCAACTTGAGTACTTCTCCATATCATACTCGCAGACCCGCCGATTTCCGAGCCTGCCTCATTATTATACCCCATTTTCTTCCGTTTGTCAATATCTTTTTTTATCTTTTTGTATCTTTTTCAAAAACGCTTCCCCCTTTTGGCAGGAAGCGTTTTCTTTTTCAGTCATTTTCTGTTTTTTTGCGAAACACGATCAACTTACTAATAAAATAATTGACGATGACCACCAAGATAGAGGAAACCACCTTTGCCCAGATTCGCGCGGACAGGGTCAGCTCCATGCCCAAAAGGGTCAGAACAAGGTCGGGGTAATGCAATCGTTCCAGCATGTCGATGACCAGCAGGTTGATCATGACCTCCAGAAAATAGGTTCCCACACGAGAGCCGGAAAAAACGCCAAGCTGCTTGAGCGTTGCCCGTCCTCCGTGCTCCGCCTCGGTAAACACCCATTTTTTATTGGTCAGAAAGGAAACCAACACTCCCGTCACCCACTGCGAGGTACTGCCCAGAATATCCACAAAGGCGGTGGGATCTCCCTTTTCGTCGTGCCAAACCAGTGTGCCAAGCTTCAGCGTGACGTAGCAAGCGAACAAGGAAACAACCGTAGTGACCGCGCCGAACAGCAGATATAGAATCAATTGCTTCTTCTTCTGAATGAACTGCTTGATTTTTTTCTTCATTCCTGACCTCCTTTGAAAAAATTCCGCTTATTTTCCCTTCAGCTTATCCGCATACGCCTTGGCGGCTTGCTCCATTTTATTATCGCCCCACTGATAATACCGCTTGTTTTTCAGGTCGTCGGGCAAATACTGCTGCTTGACGTAATGATTGGGATAATCATGAGGATATTGGTAGCCTTGAAAGAGGGGACTTTGCAGGTGAGGCGGCATATTCCGTCCCCTTCCCTGCTCGATATCGCCCATTGCCTCGTTGACCGCCATATACGCGGAATTGGACTTAGGCGAGGTCGCCAACAGAATCGCCGCATGGGCGAGAGGAATCCTTGCCTCGGGCATACCAAGCTCCTTAGCGGACTCACAGCAAGCCCGTGTGACCACGGCTGCCATAGAATACGCCAGTCCCACGTCCTCGTTGGCAATGACCTGAAGCCGACGGCAGACCGAGATCAGCTCACCGAGGGACAACAGCTTTGCCACGTAAAACGCCGCCGCGTCGGGGTCAGAGCCCCGAATGGATTTTTGTAGGCAGGACAACAGATCGTAGTGGGTATCGTCGTCAAAATTTCCCACACGAACGTTAAAGCCGTCCACTACCTCTTGGGTAATCACGTCATCCGCCGCGAAAAAGGAATTTTCCAGCAAAACAATGGCATGCCGCACGTCTCCCGACGTGGAACGGGCAATATAGTCCAACACCTCGTCAGCGGCGGTTTTCTCCTTTCCCTGCTCTCGGTTCAGATAGTCCACCGCGCGGCGGAGCGCCAAAACGCAATCCGTCGGGGAAACGGGCTTGAACTCAAAGAGAGAGGAACGGGAAATAATGGCGTTATAAATGTAGAAATGAGGATTTTCCGTGGTAGACGTAATCAGCGTCACCCGTCCGTCCTCAATATACTCCAACAGTGCCTGTTGTTGCTTTTTGTTGAAATACTGGATCTCGTCGATATACAAAAGGATGCCACCCGCGCAGAACACGTTGTTGGTGCTTCCCAGAATGTCCTTTACGTCCGAAAGGCTCGCCGTGGTAGCGTTCAGACGGTGAAATACCATCCCCGATTCCCGCGCGATGATCTCGGCGGCGGTGGTCTTTCCCGTACCGGGGGGACCGTAAAAGATCATATTGGTCACTCTGCCCGAAGCAAGCATTTTGCGGATCACACCTCGCTCGCCGAACAGGTGGGACTGTCCCACGATCTCGTCGAAGCTCTTGGGTCTGAGTGCCTCGGCGGTTCTAATATTGGTCATACGCCGCTCCTTATACGATCTGATCGGTACCCGAGGAAGACAGCGCTCCCACAAGGTCGTTTACCAGCTCTAAAATTTTTGGGAGAACCAGCAAAACGGCAACCAATGCCGCCGCCATAAGTATCACGCACAGAACAGCGCCTCCCCACGTGGTTCCCTTTTGCTCAAATTTCATATCCGCTACGTATTTCATGTCCTCGGGTATGTAAAAATGATGCTCGTCGGGATTGACACGAAACGGCTCGGGACGGAATTTTTTCGGCAAGGCGGGATTCGACCGTCTCCGCTCCTCGTAAGTTGCTTCTTGCTCCGCCATCCGCGCCAGATACTCCTCTTCCTCCCGACAGCGAACCACGCGGCGAAGGTTTACACCGCGCCGCACACCGTTCCGAATGAAGAGCTTGTCCGCATATCCTAGCTCGGGCAGCGTTTTCCCGCTCTCGGGGGAAAGACACTCCTCCCCTAACAGCTTGCGAACGAAGGCTCCGAGAATCCGCTTGTTGAATACCGAAGCAAACGCCGCCAGACATACTCCGATAAAAATGCCTACAATGATCAAGCGAACCGAGATCAGCGATCCGCCGCCTAATTTCAGATTGTCATATACGTTGTCGTCGGTCAAATAGTTCTTGTAAAAATAATTCCACAGCTCTTCCCAGAGCGACATGTTGTCCTCTTCAGGGATGGTAAGCGCCGTTAAAATTCCAAAATTCATAATACCTCCTTGAGAGATGCGAGGGATGCGAGGGACGCGGGGGACGCGGGGACGCGGGGGACGCGGGGGACGCGTTAGGGGGAACCTTCTTTCGAGAAGGTTCCCCCTAAGACCCCTTCCAAGAACTTGCCGGCGGGGACTTGATTGGGATTGAAGTCTCTGCGCCAACATTAAGAAACAGTTTGCCGATGTTTTCTTTTGCCTACTTTATCTTTTGTACAGATAGTAAGAAACAGTTTACCAGTGTTTTCTTTTGCCTACTTTATCTTTTGTACAGATAGTAAGAAACAGTTTACCAGTGTTTTCTTTTGCTTATTTTATCTTTTGTGCAAACGTTAAGAAACCATTTGGCAGTGTTTTCTTTTGCCTACTTTCTCTTTTGTGCAAACGTTAAGAAACCATTTGGCAGTGTTTTCTTTTGCCTACTTTCTCTTTTGTGCAAACATTAAGAAACCATTTGGCAGTGTTTTCTTTTGCCTACTTTT
>JAFTPX010000042.1 GCA_017463065.1 Clostridia bacterium | reverse complement strand
TTATCCTTTGTGCAAACGCTAAAAAACATTTGCCAGTGCTTTCTTTTGCCTACTTTATCCTTTGTGCAAACGCTAAAAAAACATTTGCCAGTGCTTTCTTTTGCTTACTTTATCCTTTGTGCAAACGTTAAAAAACCATTTGCCAGTGCTTTCTTTTGCTTACTTTTCTTTCGCGAAAGAAAAGTAAGACGCGTCCTTGACTTTTTGGCGTATAAGGTGTTATAATAATGGTATCACGATCAAACAAGGAAAAACTATGAAAAAATTACGATTTAGCGTCAAGGGCATGAGCTGTGCCGCTTGCGTAGCACACGTGGAGCACGCCGCCACAAAGGTATGCGGTAAAGAAACCGTCAACGTCAGTCTGCTGACCAACTCCATCACGGTTCTGGTGGAGGACGACGTAAATGAGGAGAAGGTATTTTCAACTCTGAAAAAAGCTCTATCCTCCGCTGGTTACGGACTGGAAAACGAGAACGAGCGCAAAAAGAATCAAGCGGAGGAGGACTTCAAAAAAGGCATTCGCAAGCTGGTCGCCTCGGGGATATTGACCGTCCTTCTCATGTATATTGCCATGGGCAGCATGATGGGACTTCCCGTCCCCGCCGTCCTCACCCAAAACGGTGTGATCTTCGGTTTGTGTCAGCTGGCGCTGGCTCTTCCCGTGATTCTTCTCAATTTCAAATTTTACCGAAACGGCTTTTTCGCCCTCTTTCACGGCGCGCCGAACATGGATTCCCTGATTGCCATCGGCTCCTCCGCTTCCCTTCTGTACGGTCTGGTTGCCGTGGGGATCATGGCGTACGGCTATGGAGTAGGCGATCACGGGCTGGTTCACAGCTACTATCACAATCTGTATTTTGAGTCCGCCGCAATGATCCTGACACTGGTCTCTCTTGGCAAAACGCTGGAGGGTCGGGCAAAATCCAACGCCGCGAAGGCGGTGACGAAGCTCGCCGCCTTGATGCCCCAAACTGCCCGTCGGGAACGAAACGGCACGGTGGAGGAGCTCCCTCTGTCCGAGATTGAGGTGGGCGACGTTCTTCTGGTCCGCGAGGGAGAGACGATCCCCGTGGACGGCGTGGTTCTGGAGGGTGTGGGATCGGTAGACGAATCCGCCATCAGCGGAGAAAGTATTCCCGTGGAAAAAGGAGAAGGAAACGAGGTTACCGCTGTCTGTACGCTGACGGGCGGTCACCTGAAGATCCGCGCCGAGAAAATCGGCTCGGATACGGTTCTTTCCCGTATCATCGGTCTTTTGGAGGATGCCGCCGCATCCAAAGCCCCCATTGCCCGTATCGCGGACAAGGTCAGCGGTATTTTCGTGCCCGCGGTCATTGCCATCGCGGTTCTGACTGCCGCCGTCTGGCTGATTGTCACAAGGGACGTTGCCCGCGCCTTTGAGTGCGCCGTCTCGGTTTTGGTGATCTCCTGCCCCTGCGCCCTCGGTCTGGCAACTCCCACCGCCGTTATGGTGGGAATTTCCCGCGGAGCGGGTCTGGGTATTCTGATCAAAAGCTCCGAATCCTTGGAAAATCTTCATTCCGTCCGCTATTTTCTCACCGATAAAACGGGAACGCTGACCGAGGGAAAGCCCTCTGTCACCGACGTGATCTGCTTTTCGGGTAACAAGGAAGATCTGTTGCGCTACGCCTACGGTGCCGAAGCAATGTCCACTCACCCTCTGGCGGCGGCTGTCTGTCGAGAAGCGGAGGCAAGAGGAATCGAACGTCCCCAAGCCACCGACTATCTCTCTTGTGTGGGAATGGGAATACAGGCAACGGTGGACGGAAAACGATGTGTCGTCGGAACCCCCGAATTTTTGCGTCAAAACGGCGTAAACGCTTCAGAGGGGTCTTTCCTCGAAAAAGAGATGAAACGACTGGAGGAGCGTGGAAAAACGGCAATCTGCGTGGCTGTGGAGTTCGACCTCAAAGGAATTTTGGGAATTGCCGATCATTTACGGGCAGACAGCGTGCAGGCGTTGGGTGCTATGAAGAAGATGGGGATCACCCCCGTCATGCTCACGGGAGACAACGAGCGGACCGCACGCGCCATTGCCGAGGAATGTGAAATCGATTATTACGCCCGCATGCTTCCCGAGGACAAGGAAAAGAAAATTCGGGACTATTCCGCTATGGGACGTTGCGCCATGGCCGGAGACGGGATCAACGATACCCCAGCTCTTGCGGCGGCAGACATCGGCATTGCCATCGGGGCAGGTACGGAGGTAGCCGTGGACTGCGCGGACGTGGTTTTGTCGAAAAACTCCTTAGCGGACGCGGTAACGGCGATCGATCTGTCCAGAGCCACCATCACCTGCATCAAGCAAAATCTGTTCTGGGCACTGATCTACAACTCCATCTGTATTCCCGTTGCGGCGGGAGTCCTGTATCCCGCCTTTGGAATCACTCTATCCCCCATGATCGCCTCTGCCGCCATGAGTGTATCCTCGGTCTGTGTGGTACTCAATTCCCTGCGCCTGCGTACCGTCAACATCTACGGAGACGGCAAAAAAGAAAGAAGAAAACGAAAGCTACGAGAAAAAGAACAAAAAACAAAAGAAATAGAGAAAAAATCAGAAAAGGAGAACACCGAAATGTTTGGAAAAATGAAAACCGTTACCTTCGGCGTGGAAGGAATGATGTGTAACAATTGCAAGGCTCACGTGGAAAAGGCTCTGTCCGAGATCAAGGGCGTCAAATCCGCCGTTGCCGATCCGGACGCCAAATCCGTAACCGTCGTCGCCAAGGAATCCGTGGAGGAATCCACTCTCAAGGATGCCGTCACCAAGGCAGGCTATCGG
>JAFTPX010000041.1 GCA_017463065.1 Clostridia bacterium | reverse complement strand
GCGTTTTTGGCGTTTGGCATCTATTAAAATCGCACTATGAAAAATGGGTACAAAAAAGCCCAGAAGCCTTACGACATCTGGGTTTTTTGGGGTGGCATCCATTAAGGATGCACAATATGGTTGCGGAGGTGGGATTTGAACCTCACGACCTCCGGGTTATGAGCCCGACGAGCTACCAAGCTGCTCTACTCCGCGATATGGTTGTTACTAACCTTTGACCGTTTCTCTCGCTCTACCGGATGGTGCCGGTGACCGGGATCGAACCGGTACGATACTTTCGTATCACGGGATTTTAAGTCCCGGGCGTCTGCCAGTTCCGCCACACCGGCAAGTTTTTTCGGAGACGTTTTTTATCTCTCGGTTAGCGTATATTATTATATCACATTTTTCTTTCCTTGTCAACCCAATTTATAAAAATTCACAAAAAACTTTTCGTTCTCTTTCCTTTTTCTCCTTTATTTTTGTACTGATTTCCCTTTTTTATTCCTTTTTTTTCATGGGGTATCGCAAATTCTCTTTGTGACACCCCGTTTTTTTATACTCCTCCGTATTCCTTTCGGATTCGTTCTAACGATTGACACAGGTACTCCACGTCCTGCATATCATTATACATACCAAAGCTGACCCGAACCGCGCCATGTGAGGGTGTCCCCAGCGTCCGATGACCCAGTGCCGAGCAATGAAATCCGCTTCTTACGCAGATCCCGTCCTCGTTCAGCAGACTTCCCACCTGTTCCGAGGTCAGTCCGTCCACATTGAGTAACAGCGCCGCTCCTTCGTACTCCGACGCATACAGTGTCAAGCCTTTTTTTTCGCTCAACAGCTCTTCGGTTCGTCGGTACAATGCTTTTTCGTGTTCGAAAATGGTTTCGGTACCAATACTCTCAACCGCTCGGATGCCTTCGCAAAGCCCCGCAATCGCCACGGTGGGCAGCGTTCCCGCCTCATACCGTTCGGGAGAAAAATCGGGCATTTCTCCCTCCAGAGAGTTTACACCGTTTCCCCCTTCCATCAAGGCTTCGGGGAGAATGCCTTTTCCGAGGATCACCATACCGCATCCCTGCGGTCCGTACAGCCCCTTATGACCCGGCACGCACAAGGCGTCGATCTCCATTTCGTCCACGAAAATCGGCACGTGTCCTGCGGACTGGGCGCCGTCCACCACAAACAGCAGACCGTGTCGGTGGCAAAACCGTCCGATCTCCCGAACAGGAAGCATTGCCGAGCAAAGATTGGATACATGGGTACAGACCACCATTGTCGTTTCAGGGCGAAGCCGACGAGCAATTCCCGCGCAGATCCGCATGGCGTTTTTACGGCAATCTCCCGTCATACTGGGAAAGGTGTCAAAGGTGATTCTTCCCTGCTTCTCCATCTGATATAAAGGACGGTAGACTGCGTTATGCTCCAGATCCGAGATCAGGACGTGATCCCCCGCCCGAAGCAAGCCCTTCAGGACGGTATTGAGTCCTTGAGTGGTATTGACGGTAAAAAACACACGTTCGGGATCCGAGACCCCGAAAAATCGGGCGGCAAGACACCGACAGTCAAAGATCTTTTCCGCCGCCGCAAGGGAAAGAGCATGAGACCCTCTCCCCGGATTGCCACCGTATTGTGTTAGGCACCGCAGAACCTCCTCCGTAACCGCGCGGGGCTTAGGAAAGGTGGTCGCGGCGTGATCCAGATAAATCAATCGCTTCCGTTCCATTGCTTCACCGAAATCCGAGCGGCTTCCAGCACCGTCCGAACGTTATTCTTCTGTTGGCAAGAAAAGCGAATTCCGTAGGTACACCCACGGTTTCGGGAGGATGATTCCAATTTTATGACCGAGGAAGGGATTGCCGCATCCCCTAGCACCCTTTGCGCTTTCATGGCATAAGTCACGGATCCAAGATCCGCCGAGCAATCCCTTACATATTCCTTCATCATTCCACCTCCTTCCAATGTCAGTCTATGACAGAGGCTGTCGAACCGTGACTGAAGAAGCGGAAAAAGTTTTCCTCTTTGCCACCTCTCTTTCTTTTTCTATCATTTTCTATATCATAAACTGATCGGTCGCAAATGAAACGCCCTCAAGGAAACAGATTGCTTCCTTGAGGGCGTTTATCCGTGAAAAGAACTGTGGAATTACTCAGCGTCCGCCTTTTTTTCCTTCTTTTCCTTCTTGCTATTTGCTTCAGGCTTTACGTAATCGATCAGCTTTACGATCGCCATCTCCGCGCCGTCACCTCTACGAGGTCCGAGCTTGAAGATCTGCGTATATCCACCGTTGCGCTCTGCATACAGAGGAGCCAGCTCGCTGAACACTTTGGTTACAACGTCCTCCTTCGTAATATATGCCAACGCAGCGCGGCGGCTGGCAAGCGTATTCTTCTTGCCAAGCGTAATCATTTTTTCAGCCATGGAACGGACTTCCTTTGCTCTGGCGAGCGTGGTCTCAACCTGTCCGTTCTCCAGCAGCAAGGTTACCATACCGCGCAGCATAGCGTTTCTATGAGCGGTAGGTCTGCCGAGTTTTCTTGTTCCGGGCATCTTCTTTCCCTCCTTTGCCGTATTTCAAACTAAACGTTTGCATTCATGCGGAGAACCTTCTCCACACGGTCTTATTCCTCTTCTTTTCTGAGCTCCAGACCCAAGGAATGCAATTTCTGAATAACTTCTTCCAGAGATTTCTTTCCGAGGTTACGGACCTTGATCATGTCCTCCTCGGTACGGTTTGTCAGATCCTCTACGGTATCAATGCCCGCACGCTTCAAGCAGTTGAAGCTACGTACGGACATGTCAAGTTCCTCAATGGTCATCTCAAGAACCTTTTCCTTCTTGGTCTCTTCTCTTTCAACCAGAATTTCTACGTTCTTTGCTTCATCGGACAAATCAACAAACAAGTTGAGATGCTCGTTGAGAATCTTGGCTCCAAAGGAAACTGCTTCCTTTGCGGTAATTGTGCCGTTGGTCTCCACCTCAATCACAAGCTTATCAAAGTCGGTGATGTTCCCCACACGGGTGTTTTCTACCGAAAAGCTCACATTGTATACAGGCGTGTAGATCGAATCGGTAAAGATGGTACCGATAGGCGCGGAAATATTGGAGCCTCTCATCTGGGCATCCAACTGCTTGTTGCGATCCTGAGACACGTATCCTCTGCCGTGGTCGAAGGTCAGCTCCATATAGAATCTGTCATTTTCGCCTACCGTGCAGATGTGGTGCGTAGGATTCAAGATCTCAATATCCGAATCTACCTTAATATCGCCTGCGGTCACTTCCTGCTCTCCCATCACGTCGATCACAACGGTCTTGGGAGCGTTTCCGTACAGCTTCGCAATAATACCTTTGACGTTGAGAACGATTTCCGTTACGTCCTCGGTTACACCGGGAATCGTGGAGAACTCGTGGAGTACGCCGTCAATTTTAATATTGGTTACAGCGTATCCGGGCAGAGAGCTGAGCATGATTCTGCGCAGGGAGTTCCCCAGCGTAATACCGAATCCGCGCTCCAAGGGCTCTACAATAAATTTACCGACTGTTCCGTCTTCGTTCAGACTAACCGCTGTTATATTGGGCTTTTCAATCTCGATCATTCCAAATAAACCCTCCTAATAATATTTTTGTTATGCAACAAGGATACCCCTTACCGGTGCCGTATGTCCATCGACACCCGACGCCGGTTTTATTGATACAGCCCCTTGCCGTATCAATAAAAGGCGTTGATTACTTGGAGTAAAGCTCGACGATCAGCTGCTCGTTGATCTCAAAGTCAATATCGTCTCTTGCGGGCAGCGCTACTACCTTTGCGGAGAGATTGTTCTTATCAACAGCCAGCCACTTCGGTGCGATCTTAGTCTGCAGACCCTCTGCAAGAGCCTTGCACTTTGCGGAAGAACGGAAGTTCTCTCTTACCTTGATCTCGTCACCTGCGCTAACGATGATAGAAGGAATATTTACCTTCTTCCCATTCAACTCGAAATGCTCGTGAAGAACAAGCTGGCGAGCTTCCTTGCGGCTCTCTGCCATGCCCATTCTGTATACGACGTTATCCAGTCTGCGCTCGATGAGCTTCAGCAGGTTCTCACCCGTCATACCCTCTTTACGCTCTGCCTCTGCGAAGTAGTTCTTGAACTGCTTCTCCAGAACGCCGTAATATCTTCTGGTCTTCTGCTTCTCACGAAGCTGCATTCCGTACTCTCTCTGTTTCTTGTTTGCCGCGCCATGCTGACCGGGTGCAGTCGATCTGCGGTCAATTGCGCACTTACCCGACGTGCATCTGTCGCCCTTCAGGAACAGCTTAGTTCCCTCTCTGCGGCACAGCTTACACACAGGACCAGTATATCTTGCCATTTTCCATTACCTCCTGTTTTTCATTAAACGCGTCTGCGCTTAGGCGGTCTGCATCCATTGTGGGGAACGGGAGTAACGTCCTTGATCATGGTGATCGACAGGCCTACCGTTTCCAACGCGCGAATCGCCGACTCACGTCCCGATCCGGGTCCCTTTACATAAACCTCAACGGTTTTCAGACCGTGCTCCATCGCTGCCTTTGCCGCGGTCTCAGATGCCATCTGAGCGGCGAAAGGAGTGGACTTTCTGGAGCCCTTGAAGCCGAGCTCACCTGCGGATGCCCAAGAAATCGCGTTTCCGGCAACGTCGGTGATTGTGATGATTGTGTTATTGAAAGTTGCACTGATATGAACCGCGCCTTTTTCAATATTCTTTTTATCGCGGCGTCTCTTGACAACTTTCTTAGCAACTTTAGCCATCTGTCTGACTCCTTATTTCTTCTTGTTAGCAATCGTCTTTGC
>JAFTPX010000007.1 GCA_017463065.1 Clostridia bacterium | reverse complement strand
TTCAAAACAACCGTGTAAATCGGATACAACGTATGTCATCGTAATATTTCCTTTCAATTTGTTTAGAATCATGGGTGTATTGGAACGCCCCTACTTTTCTTTTAAAAAAGAAAAGTAGGCAAAAGAAAACACTGACAAAATGTTTTTTATGCTTTGCGGAAATTGGATCGTTTTCGGGAAGGGAGCCCCCCTACGGTGTTTGTTGGGTGTTTTTTGTAGGGGACGGAACCTTCTCGACGTCCCGTGTTTGCCGTTTTGTAAACAGTCTGTCGAAAAAACGCTATGTTCGCACTTACCCCATAGCCTTCCCCAGCGGGGAAGGGGGACCACGAAGTGGTGGATGAGGAGATCATTCTAACGCAAAATAAAAACCAATACGCACAAATAAAAATACTGAAGAAAAAGAACTCTTTCCGATTCACACCATTTTGCTCTGTACAATCGGCGATCTCCTCATCCACCGTAAACGGTCCCCCTTCCCCGCTGGGGAAGGCTTACAAGCTATGTGCGAACATAGCACTTTGTTTGACAAACTGCGCCTTGCGACCGATGGTCGCAAGGCGGTTCTTGGTTGTTTGATTGGTTGGCGAGTGTTTGCTTTTCCGCAAACTTTAAGAAATCATTTGGCAATGCTTTCTTTTGCTTACTTTTCTTTCGCGAAATTGAGAAATATTTATGAGAAGTTTGCTTGCTTTATCTTTTGTACAAACGTTAAGAAACCATTTGGCAGTGTTTTCTTTTGCCTACTTTTCTTTTTTAAAAGAAAAGTAGGCGCATCCCCCTATTCCTTTTGAAAAACCACGGCTTCGTTTTGGACGGTGGCGCGGATTTTTTGTCCCATGCGGAACTCCTTTCTCAGGAGGGCGGAGGACAGAGGATCCTCTACCAGATGGGTCACGGCACGGCGGAGGGGGCGGGCACCGTAGGCGGCGCTGAAGCTTTTTCGGGCGAGGAACTCGGCAACCGATGGGTCAAAGCGCAGATCCAGCCCCAGTGTCTTTGCCCGACGGCAGATCTCCTCCAGCAGATTGCCGCCGATGCGGGTCAGATCCTCCATTGAGAGGGGATTGAAGCATACGATATCGTCTACCCGATTGAGAAATTCGGGTCGGAATTCTCGCTTGAGAGCAGAGAGCATTTCGGTCTCCCGAGCCTTTTGCTCGTAGGCGTTGCCTTCCTCGGCAAAGCCGAGGATCCTCGTCTGCTCCCTCGTCTTTGCCCCCACGTTGGAGGTCATGATGATCACCGTGTTGGAGCAGTCCACCCGCCTGCCGCGGGAATCGGTGAGAGTCCCGTCCTCCAAAACCTGCAACAGAATATTGAATACGTCGCTGTGCGCTTTTTCGATCTCGTCAAACAGAACCACCGCATAGGGACGGCGGCGAAGCTTTTCGGTCAGCTGTCCCCCCTCCTCGTAGCCCACGTAGCCCGGGGGCGACCCGATCAGACGGGACACGCTGTGCTTCTCCATATACTCGGACATATCCAGACGGATCATGGCGCTCTCGCTGCCGAACATACAGGCGGCAAGGGCACGGCACAGCTCGGTCTTGCCCACTCCCGTCTGTCCGAGGAAAATAAAAGAGCCGATGGGACGGCGGGGATCCTTCAAGCCGATGCGCCCCCGTCGAATGGCGGCGGCAACCGTCCGAACGGCGTGATCCTGCCCGATGACCGCCCGCTTCAGGGCTTCCTCCAAGGTCAGCAGGCGACTGCTTTCGTCCTCCAAAAGCTCGTTGACGGGAATTCCCGTCCATGCCCGTACTACGTCGGCAACGTCCCGTCGGCTGACCGTGGGGCGGTCGGCTTTTTTCTGCTCTCCGCGGGACAGCAGATAGGAGTCCAGCCGTCGGCGGGCACTCCGCTCCCGATCCCGAAGGAGCGCCGCCTGCTCAAAATTCTGATCGGTGATCGCCGCCTCCTTTTCCTCCGCCAGCTGCCTCAGCTCCGCTTCCGCCTCCTTGACGGCGGGTGGCGTGGCGTGAGAGGCGATCCGAAGCTTGGATGCCGCCTCGTCAATGAGGTCAATGGCTTTGTCGGGCAGATAGCGGTCGGGGATATAGCGGATGGACAGTCGAACCGCCTCGTCCATGGCATCCTCGTCGATGCGCACTCCGTGATGCGCCTCGTATTTGTCCTTCAGTCCCCGCAGGATCGCCCCCGTTTCCTCGGCACTCGGCTCTCCCACCGTTACCGACTGAAACCGCCGCTCCAGTGCCGCGTCCTTTTCGATCCGCGTGCGGTATTCCGAGATGGTGGTAGCACCAACGATCTGTAGCTCCCCTCGGGCGAGGGCGGGCTTGATGATGTTGGCGGCATCCACCGCCCCCTCGGCGGCACCCGCGCCGATCATGACGTGAATTTCGTCAATAAAGAGAATGATGTCGGGGTTTTTGGTGACCTCCTCCATCACGCTCTTCATTCGCTCCTCAAACTCGCCCCGATACTTTGCCCCCGCGATCATGGAGGCAATGTCCAGCGTGATGATCCGCTTGCCCGTCAGAGAATCGGGCACGCTTCCGTCGGAGATCCGTTGGGCAAGCCCTTCCACTACGGCGGTCTTTCCCACCCCGGGCTCACCGATGAGACAGGGGTTATTTTTCGTCCGTCGAGAGAGGATCTGAATGACCCGCTCGGTTTCCCGATCTCTGCCGATGATGGGGTCGATCTGTCCCTCCCTTGCCGCCTCGGTCAGATCTCTGCCGTAAGAGCTGAGAGTGGGCGCACCCTTGATGCGAAGCTTCTCCTCGGGGGGGGACTTGTGGTCCTCCTTTTTCCCCCTTTGAGAAGAGGCGGAAAGGAAGGCGCTCAAATCGTTTTTCAGATCGGAGGGGGCGATGCCGTCAGCCTCCAACAGACGGACACCCACGCAGTCCCGCTCGGAGAGCAGGGCAAACAGCAGATGCTCGGTTCCGATATAATGGTTGCCGCCCCGAACCGACTCGGCGGCAGATGCCTCAATGATCTTTTTGGCGCGGGGGGTCATATCCGAGGGGGAGACCTGACTGGGAGAGCCTACCCCCGCCAGCTCCACGATGCTTTGGCGAAGGCGAGCGGTATCCGCTCCCCGACTCAAAAGCAGACGGGAGGCGATGCTGTCCTTTTCCGCGATCAGCCCCAGCAGGATATGCTCCGATCCCACGTAGGTGTGACCCAGCTCACGGGCGGAGGTGAGAGCTCGGTTCAGGGTATTTTGCGCCTTTTGCGTAAATTTGTTTGACATAATGCTCTTTTGAAACCTTCTCTATGATCTGAATTTTTGTTCGATTGGATTATTGCCCAATTTTGGGAGGTTTATCATCCTTTCTCGAATTCTTTTCCATACTTATTGTACGCACGTCACCCTGTAAAAATTATGAAACCTCTGCGGAAAGTTTAAGTGGCGTACTGATTGTATTCCTCGGAGAGTCGGTTCCACGTGTTTCGGTTGACCCGTCCGCTTTGGGGGATCCCATGGATCCGTTGGAATTCGGTGACCGAGCGGGCGGTGGGGTCGTCGTAAATCCCCGTAATGACCAGAAGGGGAAGGGTGTCGTAGGAGATTCTCAGCTCGTTGAGCACGAATTGGAGCAGAGAAACGAAGGAGCTCTGCTCTCCCGGGGTGGTTTCGTAATCCGCGGGGGTACGGGGAAAGAAGTCGGACGCAAGCCGTGTGTCCTCCTCGCGGAGCAAACGAGCGTATTCGGCAAAAAGGGCATCCCAGGTGGCTTTGTCCGCCCGACCCGTGACGGGGAGTCCGCTCATGCGCTGAAATTCGGACAACGCCTCCTCGGTGCGGCTGCCGAAGATCCCGTCCACGGGGATGGGCAGGATGCCGTTATCTTCATAGGACAGCCGCCGCAGATACCGTTGCAGATTCCGCACCGCGTCCCGATTGGTTGGATGTTCTGTCATACATGCTCCTTCCTACGCTCCCACCTCATAGCCGGGGTACTGTCCCTCGTTCAGACGGGAGCCGTTATACAGATCACTGTAAAGGGTGGTGATAGCGTTCCACGTCACGCTTCCCACCGTTCCGTTGTCGGGGATCCCCGAAAGACGCTGAAAGGCGCGGACTGCCTGATCGGTCTGGTTGCCGAAATACCCCGTCACGTTCACAGTGGGGAGCTCGTCGTAAAAGCCCGCGAGGAAATTCAGATATTCCTGCAGGACACGGACCGAATCGTCGTCCGAGCCCAGACGAAGGGGGATGCCCGGGTAGGGGAGAATATTGCCTTCGATATATTGGAAGGGAATGGTGGCAAGGAAGCCGAGATAGGTGCGGTAGAGGACGTCCCACGTGTCAAAGTCCACCGTCCCCGTCACGGGAAGCTCGAAGGTCCCTTGAAAGGCGGAGACGGCGGAGGTGGTGGAGGGACCGTATATGCCATCAATGGAAACGGGAGGGATCGTGCTGTAAAACTCCGCCAGATAAGAGAGCAGATACTGCACGTTGCTGACCTCCAAGCCCTCATCCCCCTGAGAAAGCTCCGAGGTATACTGCTGGGTGACCTCGGAGAGAGTAATGCCCTCGGAATCCAGCTCGTTGAGCCGCTTTACCGCATTGTAAATGAACTGAATGGCGTACCAGGTGGATTTCCCCACAATGCCGTCGACGGGAAGAGAAAAGACCTCCTGAAACCGCCTGACCGCATCCTCGGTATCAAAGGAGAACACCCCGTCGGGAACGGCAATCTTGGGAATGGAGGGGTAGTTGTCGGAGATACGGTTCAGACGGATCTGGATCTGACGGACGTCGTCTCCCGCCGTTCCCAGTCGGAGGAGACGGTCGGGAACGCTGGCGGTAATGTCCATCACGGGTGCGTTGTTGACGATGTTGATGTCGTCTCCGTAGTAATATTGCAGAATTTCGTAGGGGGTGTAGCCCTGATTGGCAAGAGAGACCGTTCCCCATTGGGAGAGCCCTTCGCAGGTGACAGAGGTACCGTTGCAGTATTGGGCGAACAGAGGCTCCACGCTTCCTTGGCGAACCAGATAGCTGTCGAAGAGCTCGTTGACCAGTTGAACGATATTCTCAAACAAATCGCGGTCCTTCACAAAATACTGATCATAGGCGGTGGAGTTGGTAATATCGAAGTCATAGCCTCTCGTGCGGTAATATTCGGTATAGATTCGATTGAGGGCAAAGGAGATCTGGGCGTAGATATTGGCGCGAATGGCGTTTTCGGGCCAGGTGGGATAGATCTCGCTGGAGGCGACGTTGGCGATGTATTCCACGAAGGGAAGGGTCACGTTTGGGGCGTACTCGTCGGGAGCGCCCAGATGAACCGTGACGGTGGAAGGAATAAAGGGTAAATTTGCGTTCATGCGCGCCTCCTTCAGTTCAGATCGGTTTCGGGGTTTTCGGGCAGAACGGTGGAGGGAGTGACATAGATGGGACCTGTGCCGTAGGATTCGGGGGCGGGAACCATGACGGCGGGTTGAATGGAAACGATGGAGGGAAAGATGGGGACGTTCTGGAAGGAGAGGGGGACGTATCCGTCCAGAAACACATCCACGTTATAATTGGCGTAGGGGGTGATATTGGTGGGGGTTTCCGAGGCGGAGCGGGGTGGCGTGGGAAGGGTGACCTTTTGGGTCTGTCCGTCCCGATTGGTGCGGAGAGAATAGAGGACGCCCGAGTTCTCGGCATCTCCCCCTCGGATATTGACCGATGCCCCCTCCAAGGGAATGGCGCCGCGGGCGGTGGTGACCTTGACGATCAGATAGCCGACGGATTCGGCGTTTTGCGGTGTTGCGTTCATAGAGCAGCCGTCCTTTCCGTAAAAAATTCGGGTTTCTCCCTTAATATATGCCAATTCCACGAATTTTGTTTCTGAATATTGATGGGATGCGCCGGAGGAAACTTTCTTTCGAGAAAGTTTCCTCCGAATTCCTTCAAAGACCTTATTATGGATGGGGGCTGTCGGTATCAAGCTTGCGAGAGAAAAACTCGGAAAACCATAAAAAACAGTTTGCGAGAATTTTCTTTTTTCTTACTTTTTCTTTTTTAAAAGAAAAAGTAAGGCGCATCTCCCGCATCCCTCGAATCCCTCGCGTTACAGCACCCCCAATCGCTCCACCGCTCCCTCCTCGCAGATGGGTTTGCCGTGCTCGCACAAAAATCCCCGCGTTGCCTCCGCGTTTTCCACCGTTCCGTATTCCAGAATAAAGGAATATTCGTCCAAGGGCAGATACCCCGCGGCATCCAAGCCGTCCAAAAACAGATAATACCGACGGTCGTCGCCTATGTACGCCTGACTGAACCGCCCATATCCTCCCTCGATCAGACGGCGGCAGACCGTCAGCATCCGCTCCAGCTCATCGAATCCAAAGACCCGAGGCTTGCGTTCCTCCCTCGGTGCCAGACGGGGCAATCCCTCGATCAGCGGATCCCCCTCCTCCTCGCAGTCGCAAAAGACCGAGGCGATCTTGGTGACGAATAGCTCACAGCCCCCCGTCCGTGAGGGATAGAGCTGAACCAGCACCCGATAGCCGTCGGTGTCAAAGCCAACGGTATGCTTGGCGCGATTCAGCAGATCCCACAGCATCCGCTTCGTCTCGGTGTTGCAGTAATCCAGCTCCTCGGCGCGCAGCTCGAATTCCGCCAGATCCTCCTTCGTCATCATGATCTTCAGCTTGCTTTCGTTGATCATTAATAGCTCCATATCATCGCCTCCTTGTCTCGTTATTACAATTATAATCCCAAGACGGGGAAAATGGTACCCCTAAAAATATGGAAATTCTCCAAGATAGGAAAAGGATATTGACGAATCCCATGGTTTAATGGTATAATAAATAGAAAGACGACGGACGGCAAACAAGCCGTCACTCAGAGCGAAAGGATCGGAGGAGCGGCTATGCGATACAATACGGATACTTGTTCGGTAGAGCTTTCGGTGCGGCTCCTTTGCGAGCGCGCCCTGCTTGGGGGAGATCTTGGCGGCTATACCTCTGCCGATACCGATCTCGGCGCCATGGCGGACGGTGCCGAGATTCACCGTAAGCTCCAAGCCGAGGCGGGAGGCTATTACAATCCCGAGGTCACCCTGCGGAACACCACCCTCCACGAGGGGCTGTACTATACCGTCAGCGGCAGAGCCGACGGGGTGATCCGCGGAACCGACGGCAGTCTGACGGTGGATGAGATCAAATGCGTGCGGGGCAACGCCTTTTACGCGCCTCCCAAGGAGGTTTTTCTGGCACAGCTCAAGTGCTACGCCTATTTTCTGGCGGTTCGGGAGGAGCGGGAGGAGATTCGGGGTCGGCTGACCTATTACCATATGGAAACCAAGCAAACGAGATACCGCTCCTATCGCTTTTGCGTGACCGAGCTTCGCGCCTATTATCTGGGGCTCCTCGCGCGGATCGCGAGACAGGCGCGGTGGCTTGTGGATCGGGTGACCGACCGACTGCCCGCCGCCGCTTTGGCACGCTTTCCTTACGCCGAGCTCAGAGAGGGTCAGGAGATCATGATCCGCGAGTGTTATTCCGCCCTTCGGAGAGGGAAGCGGTTGTTCGTGGAAGCGCCTACGGGCACGGGAAAGACCGTGTCGGCACTCTATCCCGCGGTTCGCGCGCTGGGCGAGGGGCACGTGGATAAAATTTTTTATCTGACCGCCAAGGCAAGCACAGGCAGAGAAGCCTATCGGGCAGCCGGCAAGCTTCTGGAGGGCGGTGCCCGATTGCGGACGGTGATGATCACCGCCAAGGAGCAGACCTGTGTTTGCCCCGCCGCCAAGGCGGGAGGGAGCAGCCCAAAGAATTTCTGCAATCCCGTGGATTGCGAGAGAGCGAAAGGCTATTACGACCGTGTGGGCGATGCCATCGGAGAGCTGTTGGACGGAGGCTACGGATATCCCCGTCAGCGGATTGCCGCTGTGGCGAATCGGTATGGAGTCTGCCCCTACGAGCTCTCCCTCGATCTGTCCGAATATTGCGATATCCTCATTTGCGACTATAACTATGCCTTTGACCCGTCGGTCTATTTCCGTCGCTACTTCTCTCCCTCCGGCAAGCGGGAGCGGTACGCCTTCCTCATTGACGAGGCGCACAATCTTGCCGACCGTGCCAGAGATATGTATTCCGCCGAGCTTCGCCGCTCCGACTTTCTCGCCTTCCGTGAGGAGATGGCGGCGGCAGACGAGGAGCTGACCCACGCCGCCGAGGCGGCACTGATAACCCTCAACCGTCTGCGCAAGCTCTGCCGTGAGGACACGGTGAAGGATGCGGCGGGGAACGAGCAGGGCTTTTATATGAGCCGTTCTCCCTTGACCGACCTATGCGGGGAGATGGAGATCTTCGCCAAGAAATGCGAGGACTGGCTCAAAAAGAATCGGGAGCACCCCCTGTCGGGGCGTGTGTCCTTGATGTCCTCTGCCCTCAGACGGTATTTGTCCGTGAATGAATGCTTCGACCGCGGCTTCCTTTGCTACTTAGAGCTGTACGGCGGAGAGCTGACCGTCAAGACCTACTGTCTTGATCCCGCTCCTACCATGGACGCTCTGCTCAATCGGGCATCGTCGGCGGTGCTGTTTTCTGCCACCCTCACCCCTCCCGAATACTTTTGCGACGTGCTGGGAGGCTCGAGCAAGGCGGTCAGCGTGTCCTTGCCCTCGCCCTTTGATTCGGATTGCTTGTGCGTGGCGGTGGCGGACTACGTCAGCGCGCGGTACGAGGATCGGGAAAAGAACCACGCCCGCTTTGCCACGGTGATCGCCGCAACGGTAAGTGCCAAGGCGGGGAACTATATTGCTTATTTTCCGTCCTACGCTTGTCTGGACGGCGTGCGGAAGGCGTTCTGCCGCAAGTATCCCAAGGTGGAGGTGGTGGTACAGAGCCGAGGGATGGGCGTAAAGGAAAGGGAAGAATTTCTCGCCGCCTTCAAGGAGGACACGGGGCACCTGCGGGTGGGCTTCTGCGTGCTGGGGGGTGCCTTTGGCGAGGGCGTGGATCTGCCGGGAAGCCGACTGATCGGCTCCATCATTTTCGGCGTGGGTCTGCCCGGGCTGTCCAATGAGCGGAATATCATACAGGAATATTTTGACAACACCACAGGGCAGGGCTACGATTACGCCTATACCTATCCCGGTATGAACCGTGTTCTGCAGGCGGTGGGACGGGTGATCCGACGGGACGACGACCGAGGGGTCGCGGTCCTTGTGGACGACCGTTACGCCGCGGCGAAATACAGAGCATTGTTCCCGAAGCATTGGGGAGAGGTTCAATATGCAGGAAATGCGCAGTCACTTGCAGAAATAATGCGGAGATTTTGGAAAAACAGGGAATAAACAAAACAAATTGTGAACATTTTGCAAAATTGAAAAATAATTCTTGCTTTTTGCGTAAAACTGTGATACAATATACGGGATCAATAGGAGCCCCCTTTGTTTAGGGGAATGATGGAGGATTTTTATGAACTATTTAGAGATGACAAAGGAACAGCTTTTGGCGGAGAAAAGCCGTCTGGAGCAAGAGTATAACGAGATCCTGTCTCGGGATCTTTCCTTGGATCTGTCCCGCGGAAAACCTTCTCGGGCGCAGGTGGATCTGGTGACCGATATGCTGACCTGTCTCGGTACGGCGGAGGACTGCTTCACCGAGGGCGGCTTTGACTGCCGTAACTACGGAATTCTGGACGGCATTCCCGAGGCGAAGAAGCTCTTTTCCGAGCTGTTGGGAATTCCAGAGAATCGGATCATCGTGGGAGGCAACTCCTCTCTGAACTTGATGTACGACACGGTGGCGCGCGCCATGCTTTACGGAGTGGTGGGAAGCGAAGCGCCTTGGGGCAAGCAGGGAACCGTCCGATTCCTGTGTCCCGCCCCCGGCTACGACCGTCACTTCGGCATCTGTGAATCCCTCGGCATCGAGATGATTCCCGTGGCGATCGGCGAGGACGGACCCGACATGGATCGGGTGGAGGAGCTGGTGGCGGCTGACACCTCCATCAAGGGAATCTGGTGCTGTCCCAAGTATTCCAATCCCGACGGCTATACTTACTCGGATGAGACCGTTCGCCGACTGGCTTCCATGAAGACCGCGGCGGCAGACTTCCGCATCTTCTGGGATAACGCCTACGCCGTACACGAGCTGTACGAGGAGGGCGGCTCGGTGCTTGCCGATATTTTCGCGGAATGCGGGGCGGCAGGAAACGCCGATCGGGTGTTCTACTTCGCCTCCACCTCCAAGATCTCCTTCCCCGGCGCGGGTGTGGCGATTTTGGCGGCATCGGAGAACAATCTGGCTCAGATCAAGAAGGTGATGAGCGCCCAGACCATCGGCTACGACAAGCTCAACCAGATTCGACACGTCAAATATTTCGGCAACGCGGAGAATATCCGCAAGCATATGATGAGACAGGCGGAGATCCTTCGTCCCAAGTTCGAGATCGTGGACGAGACCCTGAAGAGTGCCCTTGGCGGTACGGGGATCGCTCGGTGGACCAAGCCCAAGGGCGGCTATTTCGTCAGTCTTTACGTGCTGGAGGGATGCGCCAAGCGGACCTACGAGCTGTGCCGTGAGGCGGGCGTGGTGCTGACCAACGTAGGCGCAACCTACCCGTATGGTAAGGATCCTCAGGACAGCAATATCCGAATCTCGCCAAGCTTCCCCTCCAACGAGGATCTGGCGGGTGCTATGGAGGTTCTGGTGGTTTGCGCGCGTCTGGCGGCATTGGAAAAGCTCCTTTGCGCGTAAGGTCTATTGCGAAACCCAATTGCATACGATAATACCAAAGAAAAAAAGCGGAATCTCTGAGCGTACGGGATTCCGCTTTCTGAGGTAAGATATGAGTTTGTTTTTTCGGGTTTTCAGCTTGATTTTGATTGCGGAAATGGGGGATAAGACCCAGTTTCTGATGATCGCTATGGCATCACGGTATCGGATACGGGACATTGTATGGGGCGTGATCCCCGCGGTGCTTGCGCTGAACGGCATTGCCATCGGACTGGGGATGCTGCTGGGCGGAATGCTGCCCGCGGCATGGATCGGCACGGTGGCGGGGCTTGCTTTTCTGTGGTTCGCCTACGAGTCCTTGGAAAGCGAGGAGGAGACCTGCTCCGATGCCCGCCCCGATCGGGGAGCGGCATGGACGGTGTTCGGCACCTTCTTTCTGGCGGAGCTGGGGGATAAGACCCAGCTGACGGCACTGACCCTTGCGGCGAGCGAGGGAGAGCTGACGGCAGGGACCGCCCTTGCGGTGTTTCTCGGAGCGTCGGCGGGTCTGTTGCTGGCGGATGCATTGGGGCTTTTCGCGGGATATGTTCTCGGGAAGGCGCTTCCCGACAGCTTGTTTGCCGCCATCTCCTTTGTGATCTTTGCGGTGTTCGGGATTGTCAAGCTTCTGGGCGGCATGGAGGGGCTGTTCGCCTCGGCGGAGAGAGGAAAGCTGTTTGCCATTGGCGGCACTGCCTTGGCGGGGATCCTCCTGGCGGCACTGTCCTTGCGGCGTGTTTTGAGAAAGGGAAGAGAGAAACATGAAGGAACGGAAAAATCAGAGAACCGAGAATCCCTTTCGGTTCACCGACAGCAATAAACGGTATTATACCTACGATTATTATTTGCGCCGCACCTTTGGGGGCAAGTGCGCCAAGATCCCTCTGGACGGGGGATTTACCTGCCCGAATATCGACGGACGGCGGGGCGTGGGCGGTTGCACCTATTGCTCGGGCAGAGGGAGCGGCGATTTTGCCCAAAGTCCTCTCCTTGGAATCGGGGAGCAGTATCGCCTGACGAGGATGGAGCTGTCCTCCAAGTGGTCGGTGGAGCGGTGTATTCCGTATTTTCAAGCGCACACCAATACCGATGCGCCCTTGGAGCGGCTGAAGCAGCTGTACGAGGAAGCGTTGCGGCAGGAGGGAGTGGTTGGCTTGAATATCGCCACCCGTGCCGATTGCCTCGGAGAGGGCGTGCCCGAATACCTTGCCGAGCTTGCCGAACGAACGGTGCTGACGGTGGAGCTGGGGTTGCAGACGGTACATGACGAAACGGCAAGACGGATCAATCGGGGGCATACCTTCGAGGAATTTCAGGAAGGCTTTGCTCGCTTGCGGCAGGCGTCGGGTAAGATCGGGATCTGCGTGCACCTGATCTTCGGCTTGCCCGAGGAGGAGCGGGAGCAAATGATGGAGACGGTGGATCGGGTGGCGGAGCTGCACCCCGATCAGGTGAAGATCCACCTGCTGCACGTCCTGCGGAACACCGCCCTTGCGGAGGAGTATCTGGCAGGGAAGTACCGCCCGTTGGAAAAGGACGAGTACGTCACCCTTGTGGCGGATGCCATCCAACGGCTTCCCGAGGATATCGTTATTGCCCGCCTGACGGGAGACGGAATGGCAGATGACCTCCTCGCCCCCGAATGGAGTCGAAAAAAAGTCTCGGTCATTAACGACATAGACAAGCTCCTCTTTGCCCGCAATGCATGGCAGGGGAAGAACTACAAAAAAACATGAGGATGCGGGGACGCATCCCACGCATTCCCCCCAAAATGCGAAAAACGGGGAGAACGACTTGCAATCGTCGGGGAAAAGGTGTACAATTTAAAGAAGAAATTTGAGGGGCGTAGACCCAAAAGGAGCAAATCGTGTTTTCAACCCTTGTATATGCGTTTGAGGCGGTCATACCTCTGGTTTTGATTATTTTCTTGGGAGCGTGGCTGCGGAAGATCGGACTGTTTACCGAGGAATTTATGGCGGTAGGCTATCAATTTTCCTTTCGGATCGCCCTTCCGTGTATGCTGTTTTGCAACGTATATGCCATCAACAGCGTAAGCGACATCAATTTCTCCACGGTGCTTTACGCCGTTTTGGCGATTGTCGGACTGTTTTTGCTCGGTCTTGCGGCGGTGCGGTTTCTCGTTCCCGATAACCGCCAGAAGGGCGTGATTCTGCAATGTATCTTCCGTTCCAATTGCGCCGTGGTTGGCGTTTCCCTGACCGAATCGCTGGGGGGCTCGGCGGCGGTGCAATGCGTGGCGATCATTACCGCCTTCACCATTCCGCTCTTTAATATCCTCGCGGTGATCTCTCTGTCGGTGTTCTGCTCAGAGAAGCGGGAGGGCAAACGGGGACTGTTGTCCATCGACTGGAAGCGGATCGGTCTGAACATTCTGAAAAACCCCCTGATTATCGGTATTGCGGTGGGCGTTCTTTGCCTGTTGCTTCGCATCCTCATTCCCACGGGTGCGGACGGAGAAAAGGTTTTTTTGCTGTCCAAGCAGTTTAGTGTGATCTTTTCCGTGGCGGAAAGCATTGCCAAGATCGCCTCGCCCTTCATGCTGCTGATGCTGGGCGGTCAGTTTACCTTCTCGGCGGTAAAGAGCATGAAGAAGCAGATCGTCATCGGTACGGTGGCACGGATTCTGATCTCTCCCTTGCTTGCTATCGGCTTGGGATGGCTTCTCTCCGAGCAATTCGGACTGCTCGATCTGGGCGCGGCGGAATACGCCTCCTTTCTCTCCGTGTTTGCTACCCCCGTGGCGGTTTCCTCGGCGATCATGGCGAGAGAAATGAAAAATGACGACACCTTGGCGGGTCAGTTGGTGATCTGGACCAGTATTTTTTCGGTTCTTACCTTGTTTTTGTTCGCCTTCGCCTGTCGATTCCTTGGACTGGTGTAACGTTTTTGTTGCCACCGTAGGTTGGAGGTTTGCCATTCGTTTACGGGACCTGTCAATCTGTCCGTATTCGCGTCTCCACAAAGACTTTTAAAAAGAGGCTCCCTCCGAGAGGGAGCTATCGAGCGTATGCGAGACGGAAGGAGCCCGCGCGACTCTAAAATTTGCGCAAGCCGCATTGTTGCGCAGGCTCCCTCCGTCATTTTCTTGCGAAAATGCCACCTCCCTCTCGGAGGGAGGCTGATGTTAGAGCCACGTTCGTGGCGGTAGGGCAACTACCGCAAGTGGCGGATCCTTCGACGAGCCTATAGGCTCCGCGTGAGGAATGCAACAAGGGGCTATTGCAAGCCCCCGGCACACTGCTGGTGGTCATGACTTGCTGACAAACCCAGATTGTAAAAGTGACCTGTCGATTTGCACAAAGCAAAAGGCTCCCTTGTGCAAAGGGAGCTGTCAGCGAAGCTGACTGAGGGATTGTACTCGTGTAAAAGATAACCAAATAATCCCTCCGTCACGGCAAGCCGTGCCACCTCCCTTTACACAAGGGAGGCTTTGGATTTGCACGCTTTGTTTTTTTGCTGATAGTAGTGTTAAAACCATACTTTGTCAGTAGTCATAGGGGGAACCTTCTTTCAAGAAGGTTCCCCCTATGAGCATCCCCATTATTCTCAATTAAAATACGGCGTGGAAAGATAGCGGTCGCCCGTGTCGGGGAGCAGACAGACGATGGTTTTTCCTTGATATTCGGGTCGTTTTGCCAAAGTGATAGCGGCGTGGAGGGCGGCACCCGAGGTGATTCCGCACAGGATTCCTTCCTCGGCGGCAAGGGCACGACCCGCGGCGTAGGCATCCTCCTCGGTGACGGGAATGATCTCGTCAATGAGGGCACGATTCAGAACGGAGGGTACGAAATTCGCGCCGATGCCCTGCAATCCGTGAGCTCCCGCTCTTCCTTCGGAGAGCAGCGGAGAGGAGGCGGGCTCTACCGCCACGATCGTCACGTTGGGATTTTTTGATTTCAGATACTCGCCAACCCCCGTCAGCGTTCCGCCCGTACCCACACCTGCCACGAACACGTCCACGCTCCCGTCGGTATCCCGCCAGATCTCGGGACCCGTGGCGGCACGGTGGGCGGCAGGATTGTCGGGGTTATCAAACTGAGAGGGAAGGAAGCTCCCCTCCGTGGAGGCGGCAAGCTGCTCCGCCTTCTCAATCGCGCCCCGCATACCCTTGGCACCCTCGGTGAGAACGATCTCGGCACCGTACATGGCAAGGAGCTTGCGGCGCTCCACGCTCATGGTCTCGGGCATGGTCAGAATCACACGGTAACCGCGGGAGGCGGCAATGGCGGCAAGACCGATCCCCGTGTTTCCGCTGGTGGGCTCAATGATGACCGAGCCCTTGCGGAGCAGACCCCGCTCCTCCGCGGCGGCGATCATGGCGGCGGCAATGCGATCCTTGGCACTTCCCGCCGGATTGAAGGACTCCAGCTTGCAAAGGACCGTTGCCCCCACGTTCCGATTTTTGATCAGCCGGTCAGGGCAGAATAGGGGGGTATTGCCCACAAGCTCGGTAATATGGCGATAGATCATAAAAACCTCCAAATAAAAACATAGGTAAGAAAAAAGTAAATAACCGTACATAGCGGTGAGAACTATGTACGGTTACGATTACATATTGTTGAGAGCTTTGGTAAATTGGCTCTTCTTGCGAGCGGCAGCATTCTTGTGGATGATTCCGCGAGCTGCAGCCTGATCGATCTTCTTGACAGCGGCCTTGTAGGTCTCCTGAGCAAGAGCGGCATCGCCGGCGGCAACAGCAGCCTGATACTTCTTCATATCAGTCTTGAGCTGAGTGCGGAACATTTTGTTCTGCATAGCCTTGGTCTGGTTCACCAGAACACGCTTCTTTGCGCTTTTGATATTCGGCATTGATTTTCACCTCCGTTAAGATATAAATCTGATAAGCCTGAACGGTGCGCATGAGAGGGTACGCTCCGTCATCATTCATACAGTTATATATGATACCACAAAAAAATTAGAAATGCAATAGATTTTTGAAAAAAAGTTAAAAAGTTTTTGACGGATTCGATTTTTCAAAGAGATAAGCGGTCTTTTTCTTGACTTTTCTCGGGGGACGTGATATAATAAAAAGAACAAGCAGGAAGGAGCGATGGTCGGATGGTCATTACCTTTTTCGGACACGTGGATTTTATGGGGACGAAGGAGCACGAGGAATACGTGCTCGCTCTTTTGCGCCGTCTGGCGCGGAAGGATCCCATGCATTTCTTTTTGGGCGGACACGGATCCTTTGACGAGTTTGCCTACGATTGCTGTAAAAAATTTCAGGAGGAGCACGAGCGTTCCTTCTTATGGCTGGTCAGTCCCTATCCGCCGAACCAATATTCGCCGATCCACATGAAGCTATTGAAGGAAAAATACGACGGGATCATGCATCCCCCCCTGGAGGGCGTACCGCTGCCGAAGGCATTGAAGCAGCGCAATCGGTGGATGATCGACCGCTCTCATTTTTCCTTTGCTTACGTGGAACGGGAGTTTGGCGACGCCTATGAGGCGTATCAGTACGCAAGGGAAACGGGTCGCCCGATCCTGAACCTTGCTCATCTTGCGGTGCCCCGTCCGTCGGGAGAAGAGCCGCCGAGCCGTCCGTGAGAGGATAAAAGCCTTTTTCGCCCCGAGCGATTTCTCGATTTTCCGAGGAATCGCTCGTTTTTTTCGTATATTCCCGCAATTTCATAAATATTACAAAAATTCTTAAAAATTTTAGAAAAATTGCTTGACAAACCTTGACAAGCGTGCTATAATTATAAACTGCATTATAATTGCTTATTATGCCCATTTGCGGATTATGGAAAAAAGAGTCGAAAAAAATTTTCGATATTTATTTATATAATACGCATTTGCGCATGATTGGCAAAACGTCCGAAGCGTGACCGAAATCGCTTGGGATGATTACTTTGAATGGAGTGATTGAATTCATGGTCAACGTAAAAGAACAGAAGCTTGGTCAGAACACAAGAATGAGCTTTGCGAAATCCAAATTTTCGTGTGAACTCCCCAACCTCGTTGAAGTACAGACAAAATCCTTCAAATGGTTTTTGGAAGAAGGCTTGATGGAGGTTCTTCGTGATGTGTCTCCCATCACGGATCACTCGGATAATCTGGTGATTGAGTTCGTTTCCTATTCCCTCGATCAGAAGCCGAAGTATACGGTAGAGGAATGTAAGGAACGGGACGCGAACTACGCCGCTCCCTTGAAGGTCAACGTTCGTTTGACAAACAAGGCAACGGGCGAGGTGAAGCAAACGGATATCTTTATGGGCGATTTCCCCATTATGACCGAGACGGGAACCTTTGTGATCAACGGCGCGGAGCGTGTCATCGTTTCGCAGATCATCCGTTCCCCCGGTATGTACTATGCCGATGCCATCGACAAGTCCGGTAAGGAGACCTACAGCACGACGGTGATTCCTTACAGAGGCGCATGGCTGGAGTACGAGGTGGATGCCGGCGGCGTGATGTACGTCCGTATCGATAAGACCCGCAAGCTGCCCTTGACCATGTTTATCCGCGCGCTGGGTATTGAGACCCGCGAGGAGATCTATGAGTTGTTCGGCGAGGAAGCCCTTCTTGCCACGACCTTTGATAAGGACGAGAGCGAAATGCTGGCGGCGCATAACAACTCCACCCCCGGTATCGAGGCGCTGAAGGAGATTTATAAGAAGCTTCGTCCCGGTGAGCCTCCGCTGGTAGAGCCCGCGCAGGCATTGATCCGCAACTATTTCTTCGACGCGAAGCGTTACGATATCGCCAACGTGGGTCGTTATAAGTTCGACAAGAAGCTGGCTCTTCACGCCAGAATCCGCGGACACGTGCTGGCAGAGGACGTAGTCAGCCCCCTGACGGGCGAGCTGCTCTTCGAGAAGGGAACCCTGCTGGATAACGCCAAGGCGCACGCCATTGAGAGCGCGGGCGTTAACGCCGCCGTTCTTCGGTTGGATAACGGCGATACGGTCAAGGTCTTCTCCAATAACACCATCTACCCCGAGGACGTTCTGGGCTACGATCTGAAGGATTGCGGCGTGGGCGAGAAGGTGAAGCTGCCCGTGCTTCTGGAGATTATGGAGCAGTGCGGCAACGACCCCGAGGCAGTCAAGGCGGCAGTCAAGGAGAATATGGCTGAGCTTTGCCCCAAATATATCACCAAGGACGATATCTTCGCTTCCATCAACTACCTGCTGAATCTGGTTCACGGCATCGGTAAGGTAGACGACATCGACCACTTGGGCAACCGTCGGATCCGTTCCGTCGGCGAGCAGCTCCAGAATCAGCTCCGTATCGGCTTTACCCGTATGGATAAGATCATCAAGGAGCGCATGACCATTCAGGACAACGAGAAGCTGACCCCCGGCGCGCTGATCAACATCAAGCCAGTCACCACGGTGATCCGTGAGTTTTTCGGTTCCTCTCAGCTGTCTCAGTTCATGGACCAGAACAACCCTCTGGCAGAGCTGACCCACAAGCGCCGTCTGTCCGCGCTGGGACCCGGCGGTCTGTCCCGTGAACGCGCGTCCTTCGACGTCCGTGACGTACACTATACCCACTATGGTCGTATGTGCCCCATCGAGACGCCCGAAGGTCCTAACATCGGTCTGATCTCCTATCTGACCACCTACGCGAAGATCAACGACTACGGCTTCATCGAGGCACCCTACCGCAAGATCGTGGATGGTGTGGTAACCGATGAGGTGGTCTATATGACCGCCGATAAGGAAGACAACTTCATTATCGTGCCCGCCAACGAGCCGATTGATGAGAACGGATGCTTCCTCCACGACAGAGTAACTGCCCGTGATAAGGGTGAGTTCGTGGAAAAGCTGGCGACCGAGGTCGACTTCATGGATATCTCTCCCAAGATGGTGGTGTCTGTCGCAACCGCGATGATCCCCTTCTTGGAGAACGACGATAACTCCCGTGCGCTGATGGGATCGAACATGCAGAAGCAGGCGGTGCCGCTGATGGTGACCGACAGCCCCATCGTCGGAACGGGTATGGAGTATCGTGCCGCCGTTGACTCGGGTGTCGTGATCGTTGCCAAGAACGACGGTCGGGTGGACCGTGTGGATGCCGCGAAGATCGTGATTGCTTGCGCGGACGGTCATAAGGACGTTTACGAGCTGATCAAGTTCAAGAAGACCAACCAAGGGACCTGCTTTAACCAGAGACCCGTGGTGAAGAAGGGGGACGTAGTTACCGCGGGACAGGTTATTGCGGACGGACCCGCTACCAGCAAAGGAGAAATCTCGCTGGGTAAGAACGCCCTCATCGGCTTTATGACTTGGGAAGGCTACAACTACGAGGACGCGGTTCTGCTGAACGAAAGACTCGTCAGAGACGACGTTTATACCTCTCTTCATATTGAAGAATATACACACGAAGCAAGAGACACCAAGCTCGGACCGGAGGAAATCACTCGTGAGATCCCCAACGTGGGTGAGGACGCTCTGAAGGATCTGAACACCGAGGGTATTATCAAGAAGGGTACCGAGGTCAGAGCAGGCGATATTCTGGTCGGTAAGATCACCCCCAAGGGTGAGACCGAGCTGACCGCGGAGGAAAGATTGCTCCGCGCCATCTTCGGCGAGAAGGCAAGAGAAGTGAGAGATACCTCTCTCCGTCTGCCTCACGGCGAATCGGGTATCGTCGTAGACGTAAAGGTATTCTCTCACGAGCACAACGACGACATTCCCGCGGGCGTGAACAAGGTGGTTCGCGTTTACATTGCGCAGAAGAGAAAGATCTCCGTTGGAGATAAGATGGCAGGACGTCACGGAAACAAGGGTGTCGTTTCCCGCATCATGCCTCCCGAGGATATGCCCTTCCTGGCGGACGGTACTCCTCTGGATATCGTGCTGAATCCTCTGGGCGTGCCTTCCCGTATGAACATCGGACAGGTGCTGGAGGTTCACTTGGGCATTGCCGCCAGAAAGCTGGGCTGGAAGATCATGACCCCCGTATTCGACGGTGCCAACGAGAAGGAGATCGTGGAATGTCTTCGTATGGCGGGCAACGCCAGAAGGATTCTCCCCGGTGAGAACGTGGACGGTAAGGAGCTCTTCCTCGAGACCGAGGACGAGGAGGGCAAGAAGGATCTTGTTCTCATTACCCCCGAGCAGAGAAAGAACGCTGAGGAAATGGCGGCTCTGTACGAGACGGGCAAGGTTCGCGTCATCGACGGTAAGACCATTCTGTATGACGGCAGAACGGGTGAGCCCTTCGACAACCCCGTTACAGTCGGTATCATGTACTACCTTAAGCTGCACCATCTGGTTGACGATAAGATCCACGCCCGTTCCAACGGACCGTACTCTCTCGTTACCCAGCAGCCCTTGGGCGGTAAGGCGCAGTTCGGCGGACAGCGTTTCGGAGAGATGGAGGTATGGGCGCTGGAGGCTTACGGCGCGGCATATACCCTGCAGGAGATCCTGACCGTCAAGTCCGACGATATCAACGGACGCCGCAGAGCCTACGAGGCGATCATCAAGGGACAGAACATCCCCACCCCCGGCGTGCCGGAATCCTTCAAGGTTCTGGTCAAAGAGCTTCAGTCTTTGGCACTGAATATCCGTGTGCTGGATAAGAACGGCGAGGAGATTCAGCTGTCTACCCTGTGTCAGGACGACGATGTAGTACCGTACTCCAATAAGGCGGCAGAAGCCCTGATGGACGACGTTCTGGTGGAGACCGACGAGTTGGATGAATCCTTCCTGATCGACGATGCCGAGGACGGTGAGGAAGACTACGGCGACGAGGACGATCTGGGCGACGTTTTTGAAGAGTTTGTCGGCGACGATGATGAAAATATGTAATAGATGAAGGAGAACAGCTGTGGAGCATAATGAATTTGATTCTATAAAAATAGGTCTGGCATCTCCGGATATGATCAGGGAATGGTCCTACGGCGAGGTAACCAAGCCCGAGACCATTAACTACAGAACCTTGAAGGCGGAGATCGGCGGCTTGTTCTGCGAGCGGATCTTCGGACCGACCAAGGACGGCGCTTGTATGTGCGGTAAGTATAAGAACTCCCACAACAAGGAGCCTCACAAGTGCGAAAAGTGCGGCGTGGACGTTACCACCAAGAAAGTGCGCCGCGAGCGCATGGGACACATTGAGCTGGCGGCTCCCGTATCCCATATCTGGTATTTCAAGGCGATCCCCTCCAGAATGGCGCTGGTATTGGATATCTCTCCCAAATATCTGGAGCAGGTACTGTACTTTGCGGAGAACGTGGTGCTGGATCCCGGCGCGACCCCCTTGGAGAAGGGAACCGTGCTGAACGAAAAGCAGTATCAGGAAAACCGTGAGCTGTACGGAAACGACTTCCGTGTAGGCATGGGTGCCGAGGCGATCAAGGAGCTTCTCTCCCAGATCGATATCGAGCAGCTTTCCGCTCAGCTCAAGAACGAGCTTCTGACCGCTTCGGGACAGAAGAAGACCCGTATCATCAAGCGTCTGGAGGTCGTGGAGTCCTTCAGAAAGTCGGGTAACAAGCTGGAATGGATGATTCTGGACGTGGTTCCCGTTCTTCCTCCCGATATCCGACCCATGGTACAGCTGGACGGCGGACGGTTTGCGTCCTCCGACCTGAACGAGCTTTACAGACGTGTCATCAGCAGAAACAACCGTCTGAAAAAGATCATTGAAATTCACGCGCCCGAGATCGTGATCCGTAACGAGAAGCGTATGCTTCAGGAAGCGGTGGACTCGCTGATCGATAACGGACGCAGAGGTAAGCCCGTCACGGGACCCTCCAACCGTCCCCTCAAGTCCCTGTCCGAAATGCTTCGCGGTAAGCAGGGACGCTTCCGTCAGAACCTGCTGGGTAAGCGTGTAGACTATTCGGGACGTTCGGTTATCGTTGTGGGACCCTCCCTGAAGATCTATCAGTGCGGACTTCCCAAGGAAATGGCACTGGAGCTCTTCAAGCCCTTCGTCGTCAAGAGACTGGAGGAGATGCAGAGAGTTCCCGGTGTGAAGGATGCCCTCAAGAAGATCGAGAAGGCACACGAGAATCCCTGCGTATGGGACGCGCTGGAAAACGTGATTAAGGAGCACCCCGTTCTTCTGAACCGTGCGCCTACGCTGCATAGACTGTCGATTCAGGCATTTGAACCCGTGCTGGTAGAGGGTAGAGCCATCAAGCTGCACCCGCTGGTATGTACCGCGTTCAACGCCGACTTCGACGGAGACCAGATGCCCGTACACGTGCCCCTGTCCGCAGAGGCACAGGCAGAGGCAAGATTCCTCATGCTGTCTGCCAACAACCTGCTCAAGCCCATGGACGGTCGCGCGGTTGCCGTTCCTTCGCAGGATATGATCCTTGGATCCTACTACCTGACGATGGATAAGGCGGGCGAGCCCGGAGAGGGAAGAGCCTTCCGTGATTTCAACGAGGCGATGATGGCGTATGCCAACGGCGCTCTCGGTCTGCACGCGCCCATTAAGATCCGCGTGACCAAGGAGATCAACGGAGAAAAGAGAACCAAGCTGATCGACGCTACCCTTGGCCGTATGATCTTCAATGCGCCCATTCCTCAGGATCTGGGCATGATCAAGAGAGAGACTGAGGATGACCTGTTTGAATTGGAGATTCAAAAGGTGGTCAAGAAGAAAGAGCTTGGACAGATGATCGACCTGTGTATCAAGAAGCACGGAGCGGCAGTCTGTGCCGAGATGCTGGATAACATCAAGGAAATGGGATACAAGTATTCCACCAAGGCATCCTTCTCGATTTCGGTATACGACATGACCATTCCCGCGGAGAAGAAGGAATACATTGCTGCGGCACAGAAGAAGGTGGATGCCATCAACGACAGCTACAACGAGGGACTTCTTACCAACGATGAGCGTTACAATAACGTTATCAAGATCTGGGGTGAGACGACCAACGAGGTCACCGATGCTCTGCAGAAGGGCTTTGACGCATACAACCCGATCAAGATCATGTCCGATTCGGGTGCCCGTGGCTCTATTGCGCAGATGAGACAGCTGGCAGGTATGCGCGGACTGATGTTCGCGACCAACGGTAAGACCATCGAGCTTCCCATTAAGTCCAACTTCCGTGAGGGCTTGAATATTCTTGAGTACTTCATGGGTGCGAAGGGTTCCCGTAAGTCTCTGTCCGATACGGCGCTCCGTACCGCTGACTCGGGTTACCTGACCCGTCGTCTGGTTGACGTATCTCAGCACGTGATCGTCCGCGAGGACAAGTGCGATACCACCAAGGGCGCATGGATCGAGCAGATCATGGACGACAAGAACGGAACCGTTCTGGAGCCTCTGTCCGACAGAATCGTGGGACGTTATACCATCGGTGCCGTTCAGAACCCCGTTACGGGTGAGGTCATCGTGGGTGACGACGAAATGATCACCGACGAGCAGGCGGCTGCGATCGTGGCGGCAGGCATCGAGAGAGTCTATATCAGAACCGTGATCCAGTGTCACGCAAAGCACGGTATCTGCGCGCACTGCTACGGCGCTGACCTGGCATCGGGCAACCCCGTTAAGGTGGGTGAAGCGGTGGGTATCATCGCGGCTCAGTCTATCGGTGAGCCCGGTACTCAGCTGACGATGCGTACCTTCCACTCGGGCGGTGTCGCAGGCTCGGATATTACGCAGGGTCTTCCCAGAGTTGAAGAGCTCTTCGAGGCGAGAACGCCCAAGAAGACCGCTGTTCTGGCTGAGACCGATGGCGTAATTCAGGAGATTCTGGCAGGAGATACACCCAACACCTATATGGTGGACGTTCGCTCTGCCGAGACCGATATGGTGGTTCGTCATCAGATTCCCTTCGGTAAGCGTCTGAGCGTTTCTGAGGGAGCGGAGGTTCGCAAGGGCGACGCCCTGACCGACGGAAGCAAGGCACCCGCCGATATCATGCGGATCTTTGACGATCCCAACGATCCCAATAATCGGGATTATCTGGATAAGGTTTACGACTATATCATCATGGAAATCCAGAAGGTATACCGTTCTCAGTCCTGTAACGTAAACGACAAGCATATCGAGATCATTGCCCGTCAGATGACTAGACAGATCCGTGTTTCCAACAGCGGAGATACGACCCTGCTGGTGGATTCCTTGGTGGATGCTTCCGAATTCGAGGAAGAGAACAACAAGGTACAGGCGAGAATCGACGCGGGAGAAGGCGAGCTTCGCTTTGCGGAGGGTAAGCCCGTTCTGTTGGGCATTACCAAGGCATCTCTCCAGACCGAGTCCTTCCTGTCCGCGGCTTCCTTCCAGGAGACCACGAAGGTGCTGACCGACGCGGCAATCAAGGGTAAGGTAGACCATCTGCTCGGATTGAAGGAAAACGTGATTATCGGTAAGCTGATTCCCGCGGGAACAGGTATGAAGTGCTATCACAACGTCGACGTTGTCAAAACCGAAGAGGAGACGGCAGAAGAAGCTGTCGCCGTAGTCGGCTAACTTACAAAATCGGCTGTCGCGAAATTCGCGACAGCCGATTTTAGCGTGAAAATCATGGTTGAACTTTATGATGGAATTCACGAAAAAGTGTTGACAATGTGACAAATTCGTGATATGATATAAATTGTAATAAAAACACTTTGGAGGTATAGTATGAATACAAAAGCGATTGCGAAAGCGATCCCCGGTAAGGCTCTTACCATGGCTCAGAGCATTTGTTTGGCAGTTCTTCTGCTGGTCATTTGCTTCACAAGCTTCGGATCCATGTTTACCTTGGACGTGGACATGGATGCGGAATCTCGTGTCGAAGTGGCAAAAATGATCAACGACATGAGTGGCGATAAGGCGGTCAACGTTGAAATTCCCGAGAAAATCGAAGTGAGCCTGCCCTTTATGATCAAGTCTGTAGGTGCCATCGGTGACGTTGTTAAGAGCGTTTCCGAAATGGCAAAGGACGCAAAAGAGGCAGACGGCTACGACGATTCGGAAGCGTTGGATGAAAAGACCAATGATATGAAAGATACCGCGAAAAATATCGTTTCGCAGGATCTTGTGAATCTGATCGTGTTCTTCTTTGCTTTGTTCGCAAGCTTTAAGTCCAGCATTGTTCTGGGACTTTGCCACCTGTTCCTGCTTGCAATGGTGTTCGTGGTTCCGATTGTTGCGCTGATCAATACGCTGATCGGAGTGATCGGTCTGCTGTGCAACCTGAAGGAGCCCAACAACGCGATGCGTCGTGTATCCAATGGCTTCAGCGGCGTGCTGGCTATGTTCCCTCTGCTTCTGTTGGTGAAGCTTCTGATTCCCGATCTGCAGTTGGGCAGCGGCATTGTTACCATGCTGGTTATGTGCTGCATCGGTCTTGGCGTGAGCCTGGTTTGCTCCAGACTGAAGTACTATGAGAAGCCCGACTTCAAGTACCTGAACGTGATGCAGGGTCTGTCCGCATGCAGCCTTGGCGCGTTCCTGCTGTTCTTCCTGAACATTGCGAATTCTGACATTATGGCTACTATCTTCAAGCGTCTCGGCTCTTACGCCGTTAACGAGGTAAAGAATACCGTTGCGAGTGCCGCCGCAAAGCAGACCCAGTCTCCCGACGTTCTGCCCATCCTGTTGGTGCTGGTATTCGTGGTGGTTCTGTTCCTGACGGTCAACTATCTGGCGCAGATCTTTACCAGACTGGCTTGTATGTCCAAGAGTAAGTCCGACTCCCACATCGTAACCACCTCGATCGCTCTGCTGGTCATCGTGATCCCCGTGATCCTGATGAACACCGAGTTCGAGCTGAAGCTGAACGACGCGGATTCCAGTGCGTTCGTGATGGTTTGCGTTGGCTTGATTCTGATGCTCGCTATCGAGATCGTGATGAAGGCTCTGAGCAAGTCTCTTTGCGGAGATGTTCCCGCGGAGCGCCGCAAGGAAATCGTAACGGGCTCTTACGTTTACGAGGAGGCTGTTGAGGCTCCCGCTGAGGAAGTCGCTGCCGAGGAAGCGGTTGAAGCTCCCGTAGAGGAAGTGATTGCCGAGGAGGCTCCCGTGGAGGAAGCGACCGAAGCTCCCGTTGAGGAAGAAACCAAGTAAAATAAGTACATAAAAAGCAGATCGCTTCGGCGATCTGCTTTAGGTTGCTGACAAAGTATGATGTTGAAATCACTGTCAGCAAAATAAACAAAACGTGCAAATCCAATGCCTCCCTTGTGTAAAGGGAGGTGGCATTTTCGCAAGAAAATGACGGAGGGATTGTGAAAAAGCGATCTTTCTTATAAAAACAATCCCTCAGTCTCGCGTTCGCTCGCCAGCTCCCT
>JAFTPX010000006.1 GCA_017463065.1 Clostridia bacterium | reverse complement strand
GGAGGTGGGGTTGGTGGTGGGGATAACAGCGGCAACAACGCCGATAGGCTCCGCGATCTTTTTGATACCGAAAGCCTTGTCCTCCTCGATCACGCCACAGGTCTTGGTTTCCTTGTAGGCATTGTAGATGTACTCGGCAGCGTAGTGGTTCTTGATTACCTTGTCCTCTACGATGCCCATTCCGGTTTCCTCAACCGCGAGCTTTGCAAGAGAGATTCTTGCCTTGTCCGCGGCAGATGCAGCAGCAAGAAAGATCTTGTCAACCCGCTCCTGCGAGTAGGTAGCAAATACCTTCTGTGCTTCTCTGACGCGCGCGATTGCTTCTTCAAGCTTCTCGACGCTGTCCACGATTTCGTAAGCTTTGGGTTCCATTTTTTATGTCCTCCTAAAAATTATTTACACAATTGGTTGTTAAGATATGCGAGAGATAACGCCAAGTTTTCTTGCTTCAAAAGCACCCCCAAGGGAACTTTCAAGGTACACGGAGCAAAATTCCATATTGCCTCAATTCCGCTTTCCACCAGCTTGTCGCAAACATCCTGTGCCGAGCCTTGACCTACCGTAATAATACCAAGCTTGACATCGTTTTCTTCGCAGTAAGCCTTGAGATTCTTAATTGGCAGAATGGATTTTGAAGGATTGCCCATTTGAACAACCTGCTCATTACAGTCAAAGCCCGCAACAATCTTCACACCAAAATCCTCAAACCCGTCATAATCAAGAAGCGCTCTGCCGAGCTTTCCGGCACCAACGAGAACCGCATTCGTTAGTCTTTCATATCCGAGATGGCGTTCGAGATCGCCAATGAGCTTATCGCGCTCGTATCCGACCTTAGGCTTTCCCGCACCGCTGACCGCCGCAAGGTCTTTTCGTACCTGAACGTCGCCGAGCGATAACCCCTTGGCAATCGCCGTTGCCGAAATAGTACGATGTGATTCGGACAGATTTCTCAAATATTCAAGATACTGCGGAAGCCTTCCAAGTGTTGCTTTTGGGATAGAATATCCGTTCATTTGCCACCTCCTTGTTGAACTGTTAATATTTTAACACAAGATCGGCTTCTTGGGAATTATTAAAATGTTATATCGGTAATATGAGTATCGATATATCCATAATCGATAAATGTCTCATCAATAAAAACAAGCAGTTTCGTTGCTATTACGAAACTGCTTACGCATTCTATGCAATTGTACTGTTTGGGGCGAGAAGGAAAGCGGTCGTGCCATTATAACTGTTACCTCTCGTATGTATTACGTATTATGTCATATTTTGAATATCAGTTCAATCATGACTCGGCAATTTCACAACTGAAAGCCATCATTATTTAAGGTATTTTCTTTTCGATTCGCAGAGTTCGGTAATAAACTGCTTATCGAGGGTTGTGAGCTTGTATCCGTCTCTGTATATAAGAACATCCTTATATACTTTCCTGTTATCAACGCACTTTTTCTGAAGAAGCCCGTATCGATCCAATATCTTTTGCGATGCGGGAGACACCCACATAAACGTATCGGGATTCTCGGAGAGGAGATCAAATTGGCTTGCTCTCTCAAAGATGAATATGCGGCGGTCAATGTTGTCGGGAAGCTCGTCCTTAACCACTTTGGCAAGAGGCAAGGAAGGAACGTAAGGATCGGCGTGAGCGATTTCTATATACGGAACAAGATCGTCAAAGGTGATCTCATCCTTCTTTGCAAGCGGATTATCGCGGCTCATAATAAGAACGTAGGTAAACTCAGCAACCATCTCATAGGAAAGTCCTTTTTCCTCGAGCATCGCCTTAAAGTATTTATCGTAATTCTCCGCATAGCGAATGATTCCAAGCTTGTAATCTCTGTTCAGAACGTTGTTGATCGTTCTTTGCGAATTCGTTTCCTTATAGAAGATTTCAGCAGGAGTGTCGCTGAGACATTTAGAAAACTCGGCAAAGGCATCCGAAATATAGCAAGCACGAGGAACCGATATGGAGAATTTCTGCTTCTTGGGAGAACTCTGCTTGTAGACCATTTCCACTTCATCAATTTGCTTCAAAATGCTTTGCGCGTAATTGATGAATTCCTCGCCCTCGGGAGTAAGTTCCATTCCCTTGGCACTGCGATTAAATATCGAGATTCCGAGATCCGCTTCAAGCTCTTTGATAGAACGGCTAATATTGGGTTGAGCGATGAGCAGAGCTTCCGCCGCCTTGTTCAGCGAACCGAGTCTTGCTACCTCTACCGCGTATTTCATGTGAAGTATATTCACACCGTGTCACCTCCCTCGAGCGGCTTTCCGCATATTTACTATATTATATCACAAAAATGTGAATAATTCAAGGCATTTATCCGAATTTACCTTGATAAGTGAAAATCCTCCGCTAAGAACATCACCCATTGGGGAACCTGTCTTTTTTATAGCTTTTTCAGTAGAAAATTATAAAAATCTTCTGCGTATATAGAGTTTGGATGCCTTTCGTGCAGCTCTACAATCAAATCCCTTTGACATACAGGTTCAGAAATAGAAACGAGGGCAAGATTTTTATTATGAAGCTTTCCCCAAGAATATTCAGGCCAGAATGCAATGCCCGCCCCCATACTAATAATATTTTGGACGGCAGTCGGCGAATCGGACTCAAATAATATTTTGGGGTAAAATCCCGCAATGGAACAGAATTTATTGCATATGACACCGAACAAGCGAGTATTGGACAGCATGATAAAACTCTCATCCTTTACCGCGCTCAGTTCGATGGAAGACGCTTCGGCATATTGGGAATCCTTTGGAACGGCAAGATAGATTTTTTCCTTTTTTACACAGCGACGCAAATATTTTCTTTCGTTGTCCAGCTTCAACCCGTTGGTCGTGATCAAAATGTCACAGTTATATTTTAGTTCGTTTTGTTCGAAATCAAATATCACGTCGGAATTCTTTTTCTTATACTCCATTATCGTATTGATCACAAAGGACGATGCCGCCAAAATATTGAGCTTCACTGTTTTTGTGACCGTTCGCTTCAATTCGTCCATTTCTACGGCAAGGTAATCGAACTCGGGTAACAAGACGTCCAGCCGCTGCTTCAAATACCTTCCATACTCAGTCAAACTTACTTTTCTTCCCTGACGTTGAAACAGCGGTACGCCAAGCTCACCTTCAAGGGAATGGATCGCTTGTGTTAACGACGGTTGTGAAATGTGTAAAATTTCCGCTGATCTTGTAATATGCTCAAGCTGAGCCGTTGTATGAAAATATTTTAGCTTTTGAATATCCATAACATCTCCAATATATAGGTTTTTCCTATCATTACGATAATAATTATATATTTTACTTTTGGTTTTGTCAAGTGTATAATAAAAATATCAAAAAACAGGAGGAAGTTATTATGCAGATCTTCGAATTTATTATGCTCTTATGCTTTGGAATGTCGTGGCCGATCTCGGTTTATAAAAGTATCCGTTCCAAGTCAACAAAAGGAAAAAGCGTGGTGTTTATCCTTGCGATCATTCTCGGGTATCTATCGGGTATTATTGGCAAGATCGTGAATGATCAATTGTCTTACGTCCTGGTCCTGTATTGCGTAAATTTAATCATCGTATCCATCGACCTTGCATTATACTTTATCAACGCCAACCGAGAAAAGACCCTGACCCAACAGACGGAGAAGAAAAGCAAAAGATGATACAACAAAGCAAGCGGTTGCTCAATACCTTTCGGTAAAATGCAACCGCTTTTCTTTTTTTAGGACTTTCTGAACAAGACAGCCCCTTTTGGTAGAAATTTTGGGGAATTCTAATTTTTCATCCGTATTTTCCGATATCGACAGCTCAAGAGATCAATCCTCATCCTCTGCCGCCGAGTCCGTTGTCTCTTTCTTCGCACCCGCCTTTTTGCCTTTTTTCGGTCTGATCTCATAATGTATCAGCAAGCTCAACACCGCCCGAAGCAAAATCACCGCCGCGAGCATATAGAGCTCATCCAAGCTTTGGATCAACACCGTTCTCAATATCTCGGCTGCCATTTTGAATTCAAGTCCCATCGCCAAGCCCTTTGCCAGATTGGTTTGAAGATCAAACTTCTTTTTCATGAAGGTGTTTTGAAAATATTGCCAGAATCCGGAAATCCCCGACCAAAACACAACAAAAATTCCGATAATCTCCAAGATATAAACCATATACGGAAGGATCTTTTCAATAAAGATATGTAAAACGTTCATTTCATCTCTCCCTTAACGTTGATATATATGGGTATTATACCTCTTTTGTTGGAATTTGTCAATACACTTCACGCAAATACACAAAATGTCGCATCGAAAAATATAAATACGTCAATTCGTATTGACAAACACGAAATTAGATGGTACAATATATTGATATACGATCAATATATCATACAGATCATAAAGAAAGGTAGAAAATCAAATGTCTTTTTTCTTACACGGCATTCACGTTCCTCACAGAAAAAGCACCGCCGATCAATCTGCCACACGTCTTCATTCAATTAAAACGGTAACAATCCCCATGTTGATGCATATTGGTACCCCCGCATCGCCAACGGTAAAGGTTGGCGACCTCGTTCAGGTTGGCACGCAGATCGCGGATGCCGTTGGCGTGGTATCCGCGCCGATCCATGCCAGTGTTTCCGGCAAGGTAACCAAGATTGCCGACGTTCTGCTTTCCACGGGAAGCACCGTTCCTGCTATTACCATCGAATCGGACGGCAAAATGACTCCTTGCGAGTCCTTGCAAGCACCGACCGTCAATAGCCGCGAGGAGCTGGTACAGGCGATCCGAAGCAGCGGCGTAGTGGGTCTTGGAGGAGCGGGATTTCCGACGCACGTAAAATGGAGCGTCGATCCCTCTCGCATAGAAGAATTGATCATAAACGGTGCCGAGTGTGAACCGTATATCACCAGCGATTCCTTGACGATGACTGAGCGCTCCGACGATATGGAATTTGCTCTGCGCATCCTGCAAACGCAGTTTTCCATCAAGCGTGTGATCATTGGCATTGAAAGCAACAAAAAGAAGGCGATCGAGGCTATGAAGGAGATGGCGAGCAGGATGGAGGGGGTTGAGGTAACGGTTCTTCCTCCCATCTATCCTCAGGGCGGAGAGAAGGTACTGGTATATCATACCACCAAAAAGATCATCCCCACGGGCAAGCTTCCCATCGACGTTGGATGTATCGTTTGCAACTGTACCACCATCGCTACGATCGGCACTTATCTGAAGACGGGCATGCCTCTGGTTGAAAAGTGTATTACGGTTGACGGAGGTTCGGTACGCCATCCCCAAAACCTCATTGTTCCCATCGGAACGTCGCTGGAAGACGTATTTGCTTTCTGCGGTGGATTTACGGTTCCCCCCCATAAGGTTTTATACGGCGGTCCTATGATGGGAGTTACCGTCCCCGATCTCAGCGCGCCGATCCTCAAAAATACCAACGCGGTGATCGCGCTCTCTCCCGAGGAGGCAAGGCTTCCCAAAACTTCTGCTTGCATTCGCTGCGGCGCCTGCACCAATGCTTGTCCTTTTGGTCTGGCTCCCGCCCAGATCCTACTGGCATACAAGAAAAAGGATACTGACATGCTGAAAAAATTGTCGGTAGACACCTGTATGCTATGCGGTTGTTGCGGCTTTACATGTCCTGCCAACCGTCCGCTTGTACAAACGAATATACTTTCCAAGCAGCTGTTAAAAGAAGAAAAGGCAAAGGAGGCATCCAAAAATGGATAATTTGTTGCATTTGTCCGCTTCACCGCATATTCACAGCGGAAGATCCACCTCGTCGATCATGCGGGACGTTCTGATCGCATTGCTTCCCGCAACGGTCGCAGGCACCGTAATATTTGGATTACGCTCGCTGTTGGTGATCGCGGTCTGCGTTGCGTCTTGCGTGCTCCTTGAAGCGCTCTTCCATTGGATCACAAAAAAAGACCAGACCGTAGGTGACTTGAGCGCGGCGGTCACAGGATTGCTTTTGGCGCTGAATTTGCCCGCAACCATTCCGATCTGGCAATGTGTGGTGGGTTGCGTATTTGCGATTATTCTCGTCAAGTGTCTGTTTGGCGGCATTGGATGCAATTTGGTCAACCCCGCCATTACCGCAAGAGTTTTTATGCTGGTATCCTTTAGAAGCATGGCGGTACAAGCCGTGCCGTCCATCGTGGATACGGCATCCGGCGCAACTCCGCTTGCTGAAATCGCGGAAGGCAACACGCCGAGTCTGCTCGATCTGTTTTTGGGTACTACGGGCGGCGCCATCGGAGAAACCTGTGCGCTGGCGCTTTTGATTGGCTTGGCATACCTCCTGATCCGCCGCGTGATCACTTGGCATATTCCCGTATCCTTTGTAGGAAGCGTGTTCGTGCTTTCCTTCCTGATGGAGGGATTGGATCCGATGAAGGCGCTTGCGTTGGTCCTGTCAGGAGGACTTCTTATCGGAGCGATTTTTATGGCGACCGATTACGTAACCTCTCCCTCCACCGCATCGGGAAAGATCGTCTTTGGATTGGGCGCGGGACTGATTACTTTTATGATTCGTTATTTCGGCGTCTATCCCGAAGGAGTATCCTTTGCCATCCTATTCATGAACATAGTAAATCCCTATATTGAAAAGCTGACCGCACGTAAGATTTTTGGAGGAACGAAGACATGAAAAAATCCATAAAAAGTATTTTGGTGCTGGTCTGCATATGCGCAACGGTCTCCGTATTATTGGCGTTGACCAATTCCATCACCGCTCCCATTATCCAAAAAAACGAGCAAAAAAACGCCAATGCGGCTTTGCTCGACGTTCTCCCCGACGGAGGAAGCTTCCAGTCGATGGATACGAGCGCCTATACGCTTCCGTCAACAGTTTCCGAGGTCTGGAGTGCCGAGAACGGCGGATACGTGATTAAGCTGACCACAACGGGCTATGCTTCAGGAATGGTGCTCCTATGCGGTATTTCCGCTGATGGCACAGTGGTTGGTACCAAGCTCCTCTCCTCGGGAGAAACGCCCTCTATCGGCGGTTCCGCGGCAGATACCTTCTCAACCGCTGTGGTTGGAAAGGATCTTGGCAGTATCGACGGCGTGGATACGATCGCGGGCGCTACCAAAACGACTGCGGCATACCGTGCGGCGATGAAGGACGCGCTGAACACCGTCGTCATTCTCGGTGGCGGATCGGTAGACCTTCGCACAGAGGAGGAGATCCTCAACGATACCCTTTCCGCCGCTCTTCCTTCGGCAGAGGGACGCTTTATCAAATATTTCTTCGTGGAAGTAATCGAAGGAATTAACGCGATCTATATCGCGGAAAATAACACAGGTGCGGTTTGCGTGGTTGGCGAGCAATTCATTGCGATTGACGCTACCAATCAAGTGCTTACCCCGTGCTCCGAAACCGACGCGCTGACGGTCAAGAATGCGATGGAGGCAGTAAACGCCACCCAAACCACCGAGATTGACCTGTCTACCTATTCGGGACTGCCGACGCAGCTTGTTTCCGCAAAACGAACCGAAACGGGAAATTATATCATTGATATCAAGGCGGCAGGCTACGGCATTGCGGGCGGTGACGAATATCACCCCGCTTCGGGCGAGTATATCTATATCCGTGTCTCCATGACCGCGGAAGGCAAGATCATTGATTGCCTTACCGTTTCTCAAGCGGAAACCGATGGGATTGGATCGGCTTGCGCGGAAGAAAAATTCTACGGTCAGTTCGACGGAAAAACCGAGGATACCTACAATACCATCGATGCCATCAGCGGCGCGACGATAACCACAAACGGCTACAAAAAAGCGATCCTTCGCGCCTTTGAATCGGTAAAAATTTTTGAGGAGGGCAATCAATCATGAAAAAAAGCAATTGTCTTTCTATCGTTTCAAACGGTATTCTCAAGGAAAATCCCGTTTTGGTGTTGATCCTCGGGACCTGCCCCACCTTGGCGACCACTACGAACGTTTTTGGCGCCTTTGGTATGGGAATCGCAACCTTGATGGTTTTGATCTGCTCCAACGTGTTGATTTCCCTGCTCCGCAAGATCATTGCCGATAACGTGCGGATTCCTTGCTATATTGTGATCATCGCGGGCTTTGTAACGGTTGTACAAATGAGTATTCACGCCTTTCTGCCCGAGCTTTACGATCTGTTGGGGGTCTATTTGGCACTGATTGTGGTCAACTGCATCATTCTTGGCAGAGCTGAGATGTTTGCCAGCAAAAACTCGGTTGGCAAAGCCGCGCTGGACGGCATGGGAATGGGCATCGGATTTACCGCCGCGCTCTGCGCCATCGCAACCATTCGTGAGGTTTTGGGTGCCGCCAGCTTTGCGGGCATCGCCATTCCCTTCCTCGCAAACTATAAGATCGAATTTTTGGTAAAGGCTCCCGGCGGTATGGTCGTTTACGGACTGTTGATCGCTCTGGTCAGCGCGCTGACGCTTGGACAGAGCCCCAAGAAAAAAGAATTTTCCTGCGCAGGTTGTCTCAACGCCCGTCATTGCGGATCCCCAACCTGTACGGAAGAAAAGGAGGAAGCATAAATGGAAGGATTTAAGAGTCTTGTCGTTATCCTTTTATCCTCTGTATTGGTAAATAATTACGTTTTGAGCCGCTTTTTGGGAATCTGTCCCTTTCTGGGGGTTTCGAAAAGGCTGAATCAAGCAACGGGTATGGGTGTTTCGGTAACCGTGGTCATGCTGCTCGCTACTCTTGCGACCTGGCCGATTCAGCATTTGATTCTTGACCGCTTTGGCCTCGGATATCTGCAGACCATCGTATTCATCCTGATCATAGCGTCTCTCGTTCAGATCCTTGAGATCATCTTAAAAAGAGTTTCCCCCGCTTTACATCAAGGATTGGGCGTTTATCTGCCACTCATTACTACAAACTGCGCGGTTCTCGGTGTTGCGATCAACAATATTACCGATCAATATACCTTTGTCGAATCCATCGTCAGCTCACTTGGATGCGGACTTGGATTTCTGCTCGCAATGGTTCTGTTTTCAGGTCTGCGCTCCCGTATCGACGAAACGGAGATTCCCAAAAGCTTTCGCGGAGTTGCCATCACGCTGATTGCCGCGTCCTTTATTTCCCTTGCTTTCATGGGGCTTGCGGGAATCGTGGATAAGCTCTTTGCCTAAGGAGGTTCTATGTTGATTGATGTATTGACCGCTCTTGCCGTTGTGGCATCGGTGGGTCTCCTTTTCGGAATACTTCTTGCTGTGTTCCTTCATTTATTTGGTGTAGAAGAGGATGAAAAAACAAAAAAAATCAGAGCCGCTCTCCCCGGCATAAATTGCGGCGCTTGCGGCTTTAAGGGCTGCAACGACTATGCCGAGGCGCTTTCCAAAGGCTTAGCCAAGCCCAACCTCTGCGTTCCCGGAGCGGAAGATACGGCGAACGCATTGGGCGTGATCCTCGGCGTTGAGGTAGAGGAGCCCAAGGATATGGTCGCCTTCGTACACTGTAACGGAGCGTGTACCGTTGCTTTGGAAAAAGCAGTATATGAGGGGCTAGCGTCTTGCAAGGCACGCGCGATGATCTACGGCGGTCCCAAGTCCTGCGGCTACGGCTGTCTTGGATGCGGGGACTGCTCCGACGTCTGCGTTTCGCAAGCCATCCGTATCGAAAATGGCATTGCGAGAGTGGATACGAGTCGTTGCGTTGGCTGCGGCTTGTGCGCAAAAGAATGTCCCAAAAAAATCATCTCTATGCTTCCGCAAGAGGCAGCAGTCGCGGTTTATTGCAACAGCAAGGACAAGGGCGCAGATGCTCGCAAGACTTGCGCGAACGCTTGTATCGGATGCAAAAAGTGCGAAAAGTCCTGCCCCCATCAAGCAATTGCCGTTATCCATCATCGCGCTGTAATTGACTACAAAATCTGCACGGGCTGCGGCTTGTGCGCGGAGGCTTGTCCCACAGGATGTCTGAAAAAGGTGAGCTTCCCCGACCTATCCGAAAATTTCAACTTGACCGAGTGTCTGTGAGAATTGGTATGGGCAAACGAAAAAAATCAGCGCCCTCCGCTTCGCGCGGCGGGCAAAAGATAAAAAACGATATTATTTTTATCGCCGTTTTATTGATGCTTCTTTCCGTAGCCGCGCTTGCGCTGTTGCTGTTCAGGACAATGGGGGACACGGTGGTTATAACCGTTGACGGTCGGTTTTTTGGCGAATATTCGTTAGAGGAGGACAGAGTGGTCGAGATCAGGAACGGTGACGGCTATAACGTTTTAGTCATCGAAGAAGGCAAGGCATCCGTAAAGCGCGCCAGCTGCCCCGATGGAATATGCTCCTCCCATCGTCCCATCGAACACAACGGTGAAAGCATTATCTGCTTGCCCAACCGAGTGGTCGTTGAGATCCGCACACGGAGCCAAAAGCAACCCGATATCATCACGTAAGGGAGATCCATGTGAAAAACAGACAGACAAGAACGAAAAAAATCGCATTGCTTGGGCTTGCCTCCTCATTAACGCTTTTGTTATCCTACGTGGAATTTTTGTTGCCGCCCATTTTTGTCGCGGTTCCCGGAATCAAGGTCGGGCTGCCAAACGTCATTGTCTTATATGTACTGTATTGCTTAGACGTCAAATATGCGGCTCTCGTGTCCTTTACACGGCTCTGCATCTCGTCCATTTTATTTGGAAACGCAATGACCTTTGCGTATAGTGTGGCAGGTGCCGTTCTCAGTCTCTTGGTGATGGGCGTGCTGAAAAAGATCGATAAGCTGTCCGCGGTAGGAGTGAGCGTGGCGGGCGGAGTGGCTCACAATCTTGGACAGGTTTTGGTTGCGATGGTGCTTTTGGATACCCCGCAAATCGCCTTTTATATGATCGTATTGGCAGTCACGGGCACCATATCCGGTATTTTTATCGGTTTATGCGGCGCGCTTTTGGTAAAACGGATCCCTACGAATCAATTGCTTCGATTTAAATAATATTTTTATTTATATATTGACAGTTTTGAATATAATGTGTTATAATATCAATAGTAAGTTCTAAACAAAATAAACAAAAAAACAAAGGAGAACAAAATGAAGAAAATCTTCTCTATTGTCATGGTATCTGTCATAATACTGACCTTCTTCACATTTGCGGGATGTAAGAAGGAAGAACCCACGCTCAAGCTCGGTCTCGGCGTATACACCTCGGTATCCGCGACCGATGCCACCGATGACAAGGCAGGTCAGGGTCAGGCAACCATTACCGCTGCCGCCGTTCTCGTTGACGACGCGGGCAAGATCGTAAAGGCATTTGTGGATTGCGCCGACAACAAGGTTGGCTACACCACGGAAGGCAAGGCTGTTGCAAATGAATCCTTCAAGACCAAGTACGAAGCAGGTGCCGACTATAACATGGTTGCATACGGGGGAGCCGCTAAGGAATGGTTCGAGCAGGCAGATGCGTTCTGCGCGCTCATCGTAGGCAAGACCGCCGCGGAGGTCAAGGCTCTCGTTGCGGAAAACAACAAGGGAACGGAAGAGGTCATCAACGCAGGCTGCACCATCTACGTTGCGGAGTTCGCAAACGCCATAGAAAAGGCGATCAGCAATGCGAAAGAATCCACCGCTACCAAGGAAGACACCTTGAAGCTTGGTGTTTCCACCATCCAGACCACCGCGGATGCTACTGAAGATAAGGCAGGCTCCAACAAGGTTGAAACAACCCTCTTTGCCGCCGCGGTAAACGCGGAGGGAAAGGTCGTTGCGGCAAGCAGTGATTGCGTTGAGGTATCCTTTGGCTTTGATCCTGTCGGAACGTCCACCTTTGACGCGACAAAGGCAGTTCTCTCCAAGAAGGAGAAGGGCGACAACTACGGGATGAAGACTTACGCCGGTTCTGCTAAAGAGTGGTACGAGCAGGCAGCGGCATTTGACGCAGCTTGCGTTGGCAAGACCGCGAAGGAGATCGAGGGACTGATGGGTGCTGACTACAAGGGCAACGCAGACCTTCAGGCTGCGGGCTGCACCATCGTGGTAAGCGGATTGGTAAAAGCCGCATCCAAGATCGGCTAATGGTTTAACACAAAAGGGAGGGTATCCTCCCTTTTTAATCTGATGGAGAAACAAATGAAAAAGCAACAACTGATATCAGCTCTTTTACTGATATGCGTATTGTCGTCTTCCCTGTTTTTTGCGTCATGTAATCGGCAAAAAAACAAATACACCACTCATTCTCTTGACTACTTTGACACAGCTACCACAATCACGGGTTATGAGAGCGATCCAAAAAAATTCGATGAGGTAAGCGGTGAAATTCTTGCCCTGTTAGGCGAATATCATCGATTGTTTACCATCTATCATCGGTTTGACGGGATGGAGAATCTTTGCACCATAAACGAATTGCAAAACGGTGTTCACCGTACCGTAACCGTAGATCGGCGAATCATCGATATGCTTTTGTATGCAAAAGAAATGCATCGGGTGACGAAGGGTAAGCTCAATATTGCAATGGGAAGCGTTCTTTCTATTTGGCACAAGTATCGTACCGCGGGTTTAGAGGAGCCGTGGGCAGCAGAGCTGCCGCCGATGGAGCTGCTTCATGAGGCGGCGCGGCATACCGATCTGAACGATTTGATCATAGATCAAGAAAATGCTACGGTATGGATATCGGATCCCCAAATGACACTGGACGTGGGTGCCGTTGCCAAAGGCTATGCCGTGGAAATGGTGGCACGTTCCCTTGAGGAGCGAGGGATTTCGGGTTATGTAATCAACGTAGGCGGTAACGTACGGGCAATCGGAACCAAACCTAACGATGAAAAATGGTTAGCGGGAATTGAAAACCCAAATACAGAGTCCGAGGAAGCGTATGTTTTATATTTGCAATTGGCGGGAGAGTCTATCGTAACGAGTGGATCATATCAAAGGTATTACACGGTAGGCAACAAAAATTATCACCACATTATTGATTCGCAAACGCTGTTGCCTGCCGAGGGATATCTTTCGGTGTCGGTAGTATGTAAAAATTCGGCGGAGGGCGACGCATTATCGACCGCATTGTTCTGCATGCCCTTTGAGGAAGGACTTGCTTTAGTCGAAGGCTTGCCTGACGTAGAAGCGCTTTGGATTCTGTCTGACGAATCCAGACAATCCTCAAGCGGATTTGAAAAATACGTTACTCAGCCTTAACGGAGGGGGCGTTCCTTTGCGAGCCCTGCCGATACGCGGGTCTCATTTCATGATATATGGAAAACTTGGCAGGGGTGTAACTCGGAGTGTTGGGTACGTTTTTCGTTTCATTCAAGTCATGACCACCAGCCGTGTGAAGTTGTCAATAGAAAGTAGACACAAAAAAAATTATCGCCCTGCTCCCAAAAACGGAGCAGGGCGATTCGTTTGGCTATGATAAGCGCAAGACCTCATTTCATCAGCTCATCGGTCAGCCGAAGGATCTCAGGTGCGATCTTCTTTCGCTCGCGCTTGACGATCCGATGGTAGATCGGGTACGCAAAGCATACGGGAACACACCCCACCACGCCAAGGAGAATCCCGAGAGGTAATGCCATATCTCGGTGAGAGCCGAGGATCTCACCAAGGTCTGACATCACCAGACTCAATCCAACGCCAAGGATCAGCGTACCCACGATCCCCAAGGTCAACGAAACGGTCTGCGCTTTTTGGGTAACCTTCCCGTCAAGGCGGCGCAACCGCTCCATTTTATCCTCTTTTTCCTCGTTATCTGTATATTTTTTCCGAATTTTTCTGATTTCTTCCTGCTCGCGGGCAGAATAGGTATAGGAAAAGCCCCCGTTATTTTTGTTCTCCATCCTTGTTCTCCTTCCGTTCTTTTACGGGACCCGTATTGTTGGGATTGTCTTCTTGTAGCCTTCGCAGTCCTTGATTGCCCCGTACGATCATCCCGATTGCCATCACTACAATCACCGCCGAGACGGCTCCCCCGATCCATCCCAGCATCAATCGGCGAAAGAACAGATCCACCGTCCCGTCGCTGAACGTGGTCAGCATGGTGGAGCTCAACGTCAGCATGGAAACGCATGCCGCCGCAAGACTGATTGCCTTGGACGCGGAATAGACGGGGCTGTTGTATTTGCGGTAGCGGACGATATTCACAATCGCCACTCCAAACGCCGTAAAGGTATATGCCGCCATGGCGATCGTTGTAATTTCATGATGATTGAAGGTTCTGCTCCAATAAACCATAAAGAAAATCATCAGGGTCAACGCCAGATTCATGACGAGGAATACCCAACCGCAAGCACGGTATTTCTTCAGCTCCACCCGCATCTTCTCTCTCGGTTGATTGGCGGTGGTGTACCGCAACAGAAAAAAGCGCATCACGGCAAGTGAAAGGTAATATGCCCCCAAGGAATAGAACCAGAAGGTGTGGTGGTAAAATCCAAGCCACAGCTGAAAAACCGCATAGACCGTATTCCAGATCAAAGAGCCGAAAAGCGAAATATTCACACGCAGGCGGTCATCGTCTTGCCAACGTCTGGCGTATTTGTTTTCGTTTTTAAAGGTCTTGAAAAAGCGGATCAAATACGGGATTTTCAAGCACCATACCGTCAGGGTATACGCCGCCAGTACATAAGAAATTATGGCAAGCGCCGATTCGGTTCCCACAAACACCATCGAATAAACGAGAAAGACGGTGGCAACAGGAATGAGAATACTCATCATCGCAATCGGCGGAAACAGCAACGCCTTACCGAGCTTCTTCCAATCCATTCTCTGCCCTCCTGATCTTCACCGTAAACGTACTTCCAACTCCAACAACACTTTCCACACCAATCTCTCCCTGCATAATATCTACCACTCGCTTGACCAAAGCCAAACCGAGTCCGTTTCCTTGGGTGGCGTGGGAGGTATCTCCTTGATAGAATTTTTCAAAAATATGCGCGCCCACCTCAGGGGACATTCCGCATCCCGTATCCGTTACCTTCACAATCGCCCATGTTTCATCCGAGGTAAGCGACAGCGTGACCTTGCCGCCGTTTTCGGTAAACTTGAAGGCGTTGGAGAACAGATTGTTCCAAACGAGAGAGAGAAGCTCAGCATCGGCGGACACAAGCACGGTTTCCCCGATATGAGTATCCAGCTTAATTCCCTTGGTCTCCCATACGGTCTCAAACCGCAAGAGACTTTCGCAAAGCTGCTCTCCCAGATCGTAGGGTTTGGTCTGCGGATAGATCTGCTGATTTTCCAGACGGTTCAGCTTCAGGATATTGGTCATCATATCGGCAAGTCTGCCAGACGCGTCGGTGATTGTCTTCGCATATTCGAGCCGCGTTTCGTCGGAGACGTCGGGGGCTTGCAGGAGCGTTCCATAGTTCCGCATCACGGCGAGAGGCGTTTTCATTTCGTGAGAAACGTTAGCGATAAAATCGGTACGCAGCGTCTCCACGCTGGACAGCTCGGTTGCCATGGTGTTAAAGCAATCAATGATCTCGTTGTAGTTATCGTCTACCGAAAAGCTACGGATCGGCGCAATACGAACGTCAAAATCTCCCTTGACGATCTCCTTGGCGGCAGAGGTAATGTGCCGCGTGATCTTTTCCGTGGTCAGTTTTCTGCGGATCGTGTCGAACACCGTAAACAAGGTACTCAGTACGATCACGTTCAGAAAGGTCAGCTTCGCCGCTGTTTGCAGATGGTCTCCCGTCAGCTCGATCTCCAAGGTCTCCGACAAAACGCTGACAAACAGCATCGTCGTGCAGGTGACCAGAAAAGCCGAAAGAAAGAAAACCAGAAAATAATGATAAATTCCCTTCAGGATTTTATGCCCTACCACAGACCGTTTCATTTGATCACCGCCTTATATCCAAGTCCGTGGACGGTCTGTATCTCAAAATCATCGCAATTCGCCAGCTTTGCGCGGAGCTTGGTCATATACACGTCAACCGTCCGTGTGCCGGTTTGGGTATCCACGTCCCAGAACTCATCCATCAGCTGGATTCGGGTAAAGGTCTTTTTGGGATAAGAGAGCAGCTTGTAAAGCAGATCAAATTCTCTTGCCGTCAAGGAGATTTCCTCCTCACCGAGGGTTGCGGTGCGCGCGTCGGCATCCATCACGAAACTTCCCACCTCAAGACGTCGGCTGGACGCGATCTTGGAACGGCGAAGAAGCGCGCCGATGCGCAAGAACAGCTCGTCAAGGTCAATAGGCTTGGTCATATAATCGTCAATCCCGATGCGGAAGCCCCGTTGCTTGGAGGCGAAATCGTCACGGGCGGTCATAAAAAGGATGGGGATATCGTGATTCAACGCTCGTACCGTTTTCGCAAACTCAAAGCCGTCGATGTTCGGCATCATAATATCCGACACAATCAAGTCAAAGGTGGTTTTGTACATCTCATCGTATGCTTCCTCCGCTCCAAGACATCCCGTTGCCTCATAGCCGCTGTGATTCAAGAAGGAGCAAACGCTGCGATTCAGATCGCGGTCATCCTCCACAACTAAAATTTTGAACATATTCCCTTCCTCCAAGGCGTTGTTTCACAAATTTGTCTTTATTATACCATACAAATGTTAAAGTTTTGTTTGCGTTTTTGTCTTTTTTCAAAAATTACAAGGCAAGCGCGCAATTTTGCGTTGCCTTGTAATCGTTTTACCTTTTGGGCATCAGTTTGTTTTTAATAAACGGTCTTATTTTGTTGTCCTGCCCTCTTTTCGCTTTCAAAATGTTTCCGAAATGCATGATCATGATCAGAATTGCCGCACCCGAGCCAAGCAACACGTGGGGCAGACTTCGACTCGTAACGGCGACGAAGATGGGAAACACCACCGCCGCGTAGTAAGGAAGAATGAAGCTGTAATTGACGAGGATCATCAAAAGGATACCCGTAATCAAAAGAAACGCAAACAAACGCACCTCATAGGCGAGGACCATTCCCGCAAAGGCAGCGAGCCCTTTCCCGCCCTTGAATTTCATATAAAACGGGAAGCAATGTCCAATCACGGCGGCAAGACCCGTCGCCATGGAAAGCCATTGGATCTCCGGGACGATCCACGCCGTCAGCTTGACAACCAGAAAACCCTTGAAGATATCAAACAGCATCACCGGTATGCCGAATTTTTTTCCGAACACCAGCATCGTATTGGTCGCCCCGAGATTTCCCGTTCCTTTGTCCCGCAAGCTTTTATGCTTCAGCTTAGCAATTAGAGCGGCGGGATTCAACGCACCGATCACGTACCCGATCAGAATACAAAGTACGACTTTCATATTATACCAAGCTCGTTTTCTTCAGAACCAAACGGCTGACAGCACCCAATCCGAAGGAAAACATGGCACCGCCCGCCAGACAGAGCGCCATGTGGATCATCGTGGAGCCCAGAGGCGTGATCATGGAAACCATCATAAAGAGAAGCATACCCGCAGCCAGTGAACCGCAGAGGCAAAGCCATGTCTTTTGTTTTGCCGCTACGCTGATGAGAACAAAGATCGGCACAAAAACCAGCATCAAAAGGATCTTCGCCAGCATACACATAACCAAATTTGCGGCAGTCAATCCCTGAAGGGCAAAGGACAGACCCGCAATCGCGCCGCCGAGAACCGCGCCCAAAAAGTAAGCGATCAGCATCAATGCGCCGCAGACCACCCCCGCAAGGGTCTTAGAGATCACGTAATCTCCCTTTTTCGCGCGAACGGTAAAAAGATTTTTGGTGTATCCGCTGCGAAAATCGTCGGAAATAAAGAGACAGATAAAGACCGCCACCCCTATGAACATCATATTGATGTTACACATACTCATCACGTCCATCCCCCCCATTGCCGTGCCGCCATCCGTGGGAAGCGTGCCAATGGATTGCCACGTGTTCTCGGGTCCCCGCATCACGGTCTCCTCTCCCGTTTGGGGATTGACCGATACACTGCCGTCCATCATGGACATCATTACGGTCATAAGGATCGGAATCATGAGAGCGCAGGCGATCAAAATGTAAAACAGCCGAGATTTGCGCATTCTTCGGAAATCCACCTTCAGCATACTGCCCAGCCGCTTGCCGAAGCTGACTTTTTCAAATTTCATTGTATTCTCCATTCTCATCTACCTCCTTTCATAAGGTCGATGTAGTATTCCTCAAGTCCGATCTTGTCGGTCTTGATCTCGGTCACGCAAATTTCGTTTTCGTAGAGATACGTCACGATTTCTTCGGGTGTGGTCAGATCATACACACGGAGATAACCTGCCTCATCCTCTTCCACACGGGAATACTTACAGCCAAGGAGCATCTTGGTTCGGTTCATATCTCCGCTTTGAAGAGCTACGTAGGTACGACAGCTTGCGTCCAGCTCCTCCGCGGTCATTTCCAGAATCATCTTGCCGTGGCGGATGATGCCGTAATGGGTCGCCACCTTCTGAAGCTCCCCCAAGAGGTGAGAGGAAACCACGATGGAGCGTGTGCCGTCCTTAACGATATCGAGGAACACCTCACGCATGATCCTCATACCGTCGGCATCCAAACCGTTGAGGGGCTCGTCCAGAACCAGTAGTGTAGGCTCGCCCAGCAGAGCCATGGCAACGCCCACTCTCTGCTTCATACCGAGAGAGCAGTTTTTGTACTTGTTCCCTGCCGCCCCCTCCATACGAACGGTTTTGAGAACCTGAACCACCGCTTTCTCAGGATTGGGGATGCTCAGGTTCTCTGCCTGAAGCATCATGTTATCAAACACGGTCAATCCGCCGAAGCATCCGGGAGCTTCGATGAGTACGCCCACCTTGGCACGCACCGCATCGTCGGTATAGTCCTTGCCGTAAAGCTTAATCGATCCCCCACTTGTGGGAATCAGCCCACAGATCATTTTCTCCGTGGTGGATTTTCCCGAGCCGTTCTCGCCGATAAAGCCGTAGATCGCCCCCATGGGAACGGTCATATTCAAGCCGCATACCGCTTGCTTGGGACCGAAATTTTTGGATAAATTTTTGATTTCTATTGCGTTCATTTCCCTTTTCCTCCTTAATATACGTCGCTGTTCGAGAGCACCTTTGTACCGAGGAAGTTATAGAAAACCGCCCAAGCCACGGATACGACGATACAGATGATCAGCGTTCCCAAATTGCTTGACAGACTGGCATTGACCGACGCTCCATAGAGGAAACTATTGAGAAAAGACGTAGGAAGCGACAGGCTCTCCACCACCGCCGCTACGCCGATGATCAGAATCCCCGTACCGAAGAAGAAAGAAGACGCAATGGAAATACCGAAATATCTTCTGAAAATGATGTTGAGAAAGGTGTAAAGGCTTGCCCAACCAAGACTCATTACCATCTTACCGAGAATGGCAAGTATCAAAGAGCCGACGTTGACGGTGGTATCATAACCAACGAGCAAGCCGCCCACCGTACCGCCGATGAGATAAGTGATACACATACAAGCCATTGCAAATGCACAGACCAGCGTCTTGGAGATCATATAGTCCTGCTTCTTTGCATGGGTGGTAAAGAGCTGCTTGACGTATCCCGACTTGTAATCGTGACCGATAAAGATCGATACCATGATGCCACCGAAAATAAAGACCATGTTCATGTTGGCATAATCGGCAATCCCACGGATCACGTAGAGAGATTCGTCTGCGGCAATGATCTGCCACACGTTGGAATACAAAGGCGTGGTCGCGCTCCCGTCGGGACTGGGCATCATGGTCATTGCCGATACCATCGCGGGAATAATCGCGGCAATTATAAGGAAAATGTAGAACAGAGGCGTATGAAACAGACGGTAAAAGTCCACGCCGAGCATTCCTTTGATGCGCCGTGCAAAGGTAGGCGATTCAAATTTGATTTCTCTTGTGTTTGTCATTTTATTCAGCCTCCTTCCTGTCCGCGGGACGTGACATCAGTTCAATGTAGTATTCCTCAAGACCGATCTTATTTTTCTGAATTTCACTGACTACGTGACCGTTTTTCATCAAGTAATCGACGATCGCGGCAGTATCGTCCACGTCGTACACCCGCAGATAGCCGTCCTCTTCCCTCACCGTGCCGAATTTTGCTTTCAAAACCGCCCAAGCACCCTGCATATCCTTGGTTTTCAGCGAAACAAAAACCTGCGCCCGACTGTCCATTTCCTCGGCGGACAGCTCCATGATCATCTTGCCCTGCCGAATGATTCCGTAGTGGGTAGCAATCTTTTCCAGCTCACCGAGAATGTGAGAGGAGATCAGAACGGTACAGCCGTATTTCCCCGTAATATCCACGAGAATTTCTCTCATGATCCGCATACCGTCGGTGTCAAGACCGTTGATGGGCTCGTCGAGAATCAGGAGAGCGGGATCCCCCAGCAGAGCCATGGCAATGCCGATTCTCTGCTTCATACCGAGGGAACAGCTCTTGAACTTGAGGGTTGCGTTCTCTTCCATCCGCACGATCTTCAGCACCCGTCGGATATCCTCGTCGGGATTTTCCAGTCCGAGATTGATGGTCTGCATCCGAAGATTCTGGTACACGCTGGAATTGGGGAAACAGCCCGCGTTTTCAATGAGTGCGCCAACTCTGACACGGACACCCGCATCGGTGTAATCTCTGCCGAACAGCTTGATCTCGCCTCCGTCGGGAACCAGATGTCCGCAGATGAGCTTCTCTGTGGTGGATTTTCCCGAACCGTTCTCTCCGATGAAGCCGTAAATTGCTCCCACGGGAACGGTCATATTCAAGTGATCGACCGCATACATCCCCCGAAAGCTCTTTGAAAGACCTCTGATTTCAATAGCGTTCATTTTTTACTCCTTTGCTATATTAAAAGCAACACGAGCGAGCCGCATTTTTCGCGCCTCGCTTATGTTATTTGTTTTTTACTTCTTTGCCGCGTTATAACGAGCGTTTGCTTCCTCGGTTCTTGCCTTTGCTTCGGCAATTCTCGTATCACGAGCTTCTTGCTCCTTTGCTGCTCTCTCGGAAGGACTCATATGTGCATCATCCCAAGACTTCTTTGCATCAGCCTTTGCCTTTGCATAAGTGTTGTGACCTCTGTTTTCCTCAAAGTTCGCTTTTGCTTCAGCCTTTGCTGCCTCAAATTCTGCCTTATCAGCCTCGCGCTGTGCCTTGGCATTTGCCTTCATGCTCTTGATTGCCTTGCCAAGTCCCACCGCCAGAGCGGCAATCCCCGCCCCGATCGTTCCGATGATAATCGGCTTTTTGTTGTTATTCAACACCTTTTTTACGTTCTTTTTCATTTTGCTTCTCCTTCTTGTTGATTTAGAATCGTTTCGCTGAGCGTCAGAATCTGCTCCGCGTATTTCTTCTTACGGCTGTTCAGAATGCCCTTGTACATAGGATAGTTCACGAGCGCCATCATCATACCTACAAGACCAATGACAATTCCGGGAACCATTGTACTTGCGATTCCGATTGTTGCGCCGATATCTGTCATTACAAGGCTCATACCCGCGCCCATGACGATTGCGCTGATGCTGCCGAATACGTATGCGAAAACATTTGCGGGACGTTTTACTTTAGCATCAAGCTCACGGAGCGCATCAAGCTCGGTAGACTGCTTTTCCATGTACTGTGTACGGATCTTCTGTGCCATAAACTGCTGATCGTTCTTGTTCATCATCAATCCCCCTCTAATTATATCGTGATTTTTTACTTTTCTTCGCCATCGGTTGTTTTTTCACCCGAAAGTCTCTTCTTCGCATCCTCCACACTCTCGCCCTCTTTTGCGAAGAGAACCTCTACGCATTTGTCGGATACCTTGTGAAAGCCCTCAACGACTCCGGTTTCGATCTTCTTATATCCTTCAACCACACCGGTCTCAATCTTCTTGTAACCCTCAACAACCTTTTCCGCAATCTTTTCGTTTGTTTCTACTATTTTAGACATGTTGGCAATCTCCTTTTCCGATTTTGTGACTGTATTATATCAACCGTTTGTTTTTGATATTTTTGTAAATTGTTTTTGTTTTGTTAATCTCAATTTTTTTCAATCAAAAAAAGGATAGGCACCTCCAAAAGTGTCTAACTTTTGGGGTGCATATCATTTACATTCTCTGTCCTTTTCCTTAACAAGCAATAACTGGATTCAAGACGCAAAGAGTTACTCATAAAGGATAATCTCACACGGTTTTCCTGTTTTTTCAGCATACTTTATAACCGATAACGTTCCTTTTGAGCTTCCGTTCCAGAACGCAACGATTTTATCCGCGTAATCGACGATTTCTTTGTTCCTTACGATCGGCGCGGCACGACCGTAACGCTCATATTCAGGTAGAAACACGGTAAGCTTTATCCCGTTCTCTTTCGCGTATTCCGCGGCGCAAGAATCTACGCCTACAGCTCCACCCGAAACAATTTCTTCACCGTCTGAGATATACCTGCCGATATCAGCTACGGTAATGTTCCTTGAACCAACAACCGCAATTTTCATAAAAAACCTCCAAATAAATATTTTGTGTACTTAATTTAAGTATACTCACAACATTATACCATAAAATAATCTTAAAATATACTTATATTAAGATTTTTTTGGAGATTTTTATGAGAAATAAAAATAATAAGCATCTTGGAATAGAAATTGATCCGGAGCTTCATTATAAGCTACATTATATATCAAAATATTACGGTCGTTCGGCAAACGGAGAAATCCTTTATTTGATAAGACAAGAAATAAAGGCTTTTGAACAAATTGAAGGAGAAATTGAAATTCCCAAGGCGCCAAAAACAAATTAAATTCGTTTTCTCGGGCAGTATAAAAGAAGCACCTGTGGTTTTTGCCACAGGTGCCTTTGCGTTGCTTTTGCTATTACTTTGTGTCCTTCATTCAGGCATACGAAGCACTGCTAAGCAAATTCAGTTAGAATACTCAGGTGCGCTTGCGCTCACCGTGTAGGCGAATCCACCTGCTTTGTCTCTTTACGGGCACAAAGCTGTCGGTCACCCTTTTTTATAACTCAATCTGGCGGATCACGTCCTTGAGGCAGTCCGCGCTGTGATGGAGCTGCTTAAGCTCTGTGTCCGTCAGAGGAAGCATAATCTTGTTATGCACGCCATTCTGTCCGACCAGCGTCAGCAGGCTCAAGCATACGTCGTTGATTCCGTATTCCCCGTTCATCATGGTGGATACCGTCAACGGTGCGTTCATTTTTCCCTGCAAGCATTTACAGAGGTGGCACACCGACATGGAAACCGCGTAGAAGGTTGCGCCCTTCCGGCGAATGATCCGCGAGCCGGACTCCCGCACGTACTGTTCCACATCCTCAATACGGAATTCGGGATAGTTGTCCGCATTTTGAACCATATTTCTATAATCCAGAACGTTCACGTTAGCAATCGACGCCAACGACCACGGAATAAAGGAAGAATCGCCGTGCTCGCCCAACACATACGCATGGACGTTATTCTGGTTGATCGCATAATATTCCGAGATTCTCGCCCGCAACCGTGCCGTATCCAAAATGGTTCCCGAACCGATGATACGGGACCCGGGCATTCCCGAGTATTTACAAAACGCATACGTCAGAACATCAACGGGGTTGCTGACAATGATATAAACCGCATCCGTCGCGTATCTGGTCACGTCCTGACAAATGGACTTCAGAATATTGACGTTGGTCTGCGCCAGATCCAAGCGGGTCTGTCCTTCCTTTCTCGCCACACCCGACGAGATAATGACGATATCCGAGCCTGCCGCATCGGCATATGTACCCGCATAAATCGAGCAAGCAGAAAAGAACGGAAGACCTTGGCGAATATCCAATGCCTGTCCTCTGGACTTACTTTGATCAATATCGATCAGTACGATTTCCGACGCCATACCCGAAATCGTCAACGTATACGCGATGGTCGCTCCCACGCTTCCCGCTCCAATTACCGTAATTTTGCTCATTCTCTCCATTCTCCTGTCAAAATCGGTATTCCCCGAGCGAGCTGCGCCCGAGTTTACCATATTTGTATTTGTTTACAATTTTTATTATAGCATAAAAAGGAAACAAAATCAACACCTTTCCCTATTTTTGGCGTAAAATACAATTTTCTACTTAAAAAAGGCATTTTTTTGCCATTTCCGTGCAACCCAAGCATTCACGTCCCTCTCTGTCGGGGGATAAAGCCAAGAAAAACGGGGATACTGTTTTTATCACACACAAGGAGGTAACGCAATCATGATCGAACAAGATACCGTAAAATTGCTTCGGGAATGTGATGCGGGCATCAAAATGGGCATCCGCTCCATTGACGACGTATTGGATTCCGTCAGCTCCGATCGGCTGAAGAAATACCTGTCTGACTGCCAAGACGAGCATGAACAGCTGAACACCGAGCTACAAGCCATGCTCGAGCAATACGGAGACGAGGGAAAGGATCCCAACCCCATCGCCCAAGGAATGTCTTGGATGAAAACCAATATGAAGCTCAGTATGCACGAATCTGACCACACCATTGCCGACCTGATCACAGACGGATGTAATATGGGAGTCAAATCTCTGAACCGTTATCTGAATCAATACAAGGCGGCAGACGAGGTATCCAAGGATATTGCCAAACGGCTGATCCATCTGGAGGAGCAGCTGGCAACCGATCTTCGCGGATTTCTGTGAATCCCTTCTCTTTCCCTTCAAACAACCCATAAAAAAACCATGGCGTGGGTTTCGTGATACAAAAAGAGAAATGACCCTTGACTGCGGTTGTAAGCCCACAATCAAGGGTCATTTCTGTTCACTCTTGATATCTAACATCGTTTGTAATCCTCTCTTTCCTTGTCTACCCCTTGTCTTTCACTTCACTCGCACACACCTGAAATTTCACGTTCTCTAAGGAGAATCCCCTTGGGTTGTCTGTGTTTGTTTTTTACAAAAGGCGAATCTCTTGAACCATTCACACGTCTTTCGCTTCCGTCGATCGAATCAGAATGAAACCGAAGATTTTTTCAAGCTTATTTTTCTCTCACCAATCTATCTACATTTTCACTCTCACTCTTACACTGCGCGCATCGTTTCACATTTCGTTTTCTTTGCTTCTCCGCTTTTTTACCGTTCCGCGGTTTCTTCTCTATACTGCTTGGAAATCGAATTTCTGTGAAGGTTCTGTTCTCAACTTCTCATTGGCCCTTCCTCCTTTGCACCTTTATTATAGCATATTTTTTTCGGCTTTGCAATTGACAAATTGTTAAAACTTTACAATATTTTTTTGTTTATATCGCAGAACTTTGCAACTTTACACAATTTTTTCTTTACAAATCCAGTTTTTTGTGATATAATAGATTGATAGCGTTTTAGCCCCCGTTTCGGTACCGAAACGGGGGCTTTCTAACAAATCCCCACACGTCCGTTTATCCAATCCGTCTGCCTTTTTCGGCAAATTCGGAGGGAGTCAGGCCCGTTTGGGCTTTGAATGCTTTACAGAAATAAGAGGCGTTGGCAAATCCGACCGCCAGAGCGATCTCTTCTACCGAGCCCATGGAATTCACCAGGCGCTCCTTTGCCTTTTCCACACGGTACTGTTGAATATATTTGGTAGGCGAAACACCGAACACCGCCAGAAAGATACTGCGATAATAGGTCTCACCGATGCCCGACATCCGTGCCAGCATGGGAATATAAAGATCCTGTTCCCCGTAATTTTTCTCAATATATTTCACCGACCGATGGATCAGACTGTACTTTCCCGCCAACGTATAGGCATAAGACTGAATCGAAGAAATCTGGGTCAGCAGACTGTAGATCTCGGAAAGGCACTTGGAATGATAAGCGGGACCCCGCAGACCCCAATAATGAAGGATATTCTTCACCGTCGCCACCAGATCCGCCTCGTGATTGGTAAAGTAAGCTCCCCCTTGGGGATCGATTCCCGCTTGGACGGTATCAAACTCAATGACGGTGCAAGCCCCCTCCTTTTCCACACACATGGAATACGCCGTTCCCGCAGGCAGAAACAGAATGTGATCCCGATCGGCGACCCACTCTTCCTTGCCGACCGTATAAACCGACTCTCCGCTGTGCTTGACAATCAGAAGCGCATGGCCTGTCACCGCCTCTGCCTCGGTCTCCTCCTCCAAGGTATAGCTGTAAATATCCACAATCCGCGAAATCATCAAATTGGATATGTCAAATTTTTTCATTGATTTTCCCATCCTGTCAATTTGTTTTATTTTTCATCATTACGAAATCATTTGTTTTTAAATAAATTCCATAAATATTGTAACACAAATACGGTTATTTGTCAATATGTGTCGAATTTTTTTACTGATGTTTTTTGGTATTCGTCTTTCCCTTTGGCGTTTGTTTGATCCGGGGGAGACACACCATCATCAAGTCTTAAGAAAAAAAGGATAGAGCTCCCTGATGGAAGTCTATCCTTTTTTATTTGTTTGATTCTTTACTTACTGACGACCCGGATGCTCTCGATTACAACGGGAGACTTGGGAACGTCCTGCATATACCAGCCGTAGCTTCCTGTTTTCACGGAAGCGATGGCGTCAAGCACGTCCAGACCCTCGGTCACCTTGCCGAAGCCCGCGTACTGAGCATCCAGATGGGGCGCATCCATGTGCATCACGAAGAACTGAGAGGAAGCGGAATCGGGATCAGCGGTACGAGCCATGGAAAGCACGCCGCGGGTATGCTTCAGATCGTTCTGCGGAAAGCCGTTTGCCTTGAATTCACCGCGAATGGCATCACATTCCTTGTGCTCCATATCCTCGGTATAGCCACCGCCCTGAATCATAAAGCCTTTGATCACACGGTGGAAGATCAGTCCTTCAAAGAATCCTTCCTCGGCAAGCTTCACGAAGTTTGCCACGGTTTTGGGGGCTTTTTCGGGGTAAAGCTCTGCGGTCATGGTACCATAGTCTTTCACGTTGATTTTAATTACGGGATTTGTCATGTTCATTTACCTTTCTTTCTATATCAATTCAATTTATAATATTCTCTGTCTTTTCCGGAGGATATGCCGCATCGAAAAGCTCCCCGATCCGTTCCTTTCTTCCTGCCAGATGGAGGTATCCGAAGAGGGCTTCCATGCCCGTAGCGGAGCGATACTCGGCAACGGTCGCGGACTTAGGGGTACTGGTATGACCGATATTTCTCCCTCGGCGAAAGACAGCCGATTCCTCCTCGGTCAGGAGTGGGAGGATTCGTTTCATGGCTTGGGCTTGCGCCGTCGCCTTCACGTAATCCAGTGCTTTTTTATTGAGGGACGAGGAGGAGGAGAGCCCCTCTCGCACCAACCGTTCTCTGACACAGAGCTCCATCACGCAATCACCCAAATAGGCAAGGGATGCGGTGGAATAGGTATTCAGTTCCATAGACACTCCTTTCACTCGATCCAACCTCACGGCTACACCCGCCAGAAAGTTTTCGGTCAAGCCTTTTTCAAAAGGCTTGCGGTTCCCAAAGGCGGCGCCTTTGGTCGCCCGTCGCAACGGGCGAAATGCCCCTTGGCGTTTTCTTTTTGGTTCTTTTTCTTTTGCGCCTCTTGCGTCAAAAGAAAAAGAATGTGGGTTGAAAGTTAATCAAGGTTCAGACAGGGGAAACCCCACTTGTGGTTTTCCTCTTTTCAATGGTCCTCGGACGATTGAAAATTCACCTTTCGGGCGCTTTTTGACGATGGGGGTGTTTCGCCCGTCGCGACGGGCGACCAAGGACCCTGTCCTTGGAACCCGCAAGCCTTTTGAAAAAGGCTTGACCGAAAACTTACCGGCGAGTGTAGCCGTAAGCGACGCAAAAACTTTTCCGGCGGTGGAGCCGTGAGGTTCGGTTAAAATTTGATTCGCTTGGTTTCTCTGACCCGTTTCGTGGTTTCGTCCCAATCAAACAACGCGCCATGGGCTTCGATTGCCCCCTCCGCAACCGTAAAGCGGACAGGCATTTTGGTGCGGAACTTCTCAATCACCGCTCTCGCGTCCGTTCCGATCACTCCCCCCACAGGTCCCGTCATGCCAAGGTCGGTCACGTAGCCGCTTCCCCCTGCCAAAACCTGCTCGTCCGCCGTTGGAACGTGGGTATGCGTGCCGAACATCACGTGAATCCGCCCGTCAAAATATCGGGCAAGAGCAAGCTTCTCCGAGGTCGCCTCTGCGTGAATATCCATCACCGCAACGTCATAGTTGCCCTTTTCCCGCTCCAAAATCCGATCCACCGTGGCAAAGGGACAAGCCATCGCATCCATCATTGCCGTTCCCAACACGTTGATCCCCAGAATTCGCCAGCCACCCAACGTCAGAATCGTATAGCCGCTTCCGGGTGCCATAGGCGGGTAATTGGCGGGGCGAATGATCCACTCCGCATCACCGAGCAGCTCGCAAATGTCTCTCCGTCCATAGGTATGGTTGCCAAGGGTGATCAGATCCGCTCCCGCATCCATGATCCGCCTCGCATCGTTTGCGCTGATTCCGTGGATATCGGTGGCGTTTTCTCCGTTAACCACCACCACGTCAGCGCCCAGCTCCCGCCGTACGTTCCAAAGCTTTTCCTTCAAATATTCGACACTTTTTGTCCCTACCACGTCGCCGATCGCAAGAATTTTCATAATCGTTACTTTCTATTGTTCATTTGTTTTATGGATTACAGACCTTCAATCAGTCGCGCGATTCCGTCCTCCGTCACGGAGGCGGTCACCCAATCCGCCGCCTGCTTGACCACGTCCACCGCGTTGCCCATGGCAACCCCCAGATCCGCCTCCAGAAGCATAGACAGATCGTTTTCGTAGTCTCCCACGCAAATGAGCTTATCCGCCCCTACCAGATTCGCCAGACGGCGGGCGGTTTTTCCCTTGTCATAGCGGGCTTCCTGAATCTCGATTCCGTTGATCCAGCTTCTGGACACGGCATAGCGATCTCCCGACAGGCAAATGACCTTGTCCTTGATCTCGTCGCTGTATTCCGTATCTACGTGAAGCAGAATCTTATAGGGCTTGCGGCGCATTGCTCCGTGAATCATCTCATAGGCATCTGTCGGAATGGTTTCGGCTTGTTTCGTATCGCTACTGCAAATACGAAGATCCCGAATTCCCTTCTGCCCCCGCAGAATTTCCATCAGCACGTCGGTATAGTCCTCGGACATGGTACCCTCGTACAGATAGCGATCCGTCTCCCCGTCGTACAGAATCGCGCCGTTCATACAAACCAAGGGCGCGTTGCACCGCAAAGGAATCTTAAGCTCCCTGAGAATCCACGGATAACGACCCGTAGCCAGAGTGAACCGTCCTCCGTTTTGTTCAAAGACCTCGATTGCCTCCAGATTGGCGGGAGATACCTGTCCCTGATAGCACAGCGTTCCGTCAAAGTCCGAGCAAAGCAACAGTCCCGTATATTTTCCCATATGCTTCTCCTTACCGCTCTGCCGTGACAAAGGTGTTGTTCAGCACCAGATATTCCATGGTTTTATCGTAGAGCATGGTATCATAAATCAGATCTGCCATCTGCTCGGTCACGTAGCTCTTATTGTAGCCGTAATCGGCAACGAATTTATCCGCGTAACGGTCAAACAGCGCGGCTTTCTCGGTCTGGGTCAAAGTGATCCCCGCATCCCCCACGATATATCGGTAGACCAGATCACCCTTGACCATATCCTTGGCTTCCTTCCGCACGTCCTCCTCGGTCACCCCAAGAGTCTCCAACAGCTCCTCGTAGGTCATGCCGTTCTGCTTGGCGGTATAGCGATATCTCGCCCTTGTCTGCGCGGCGTAATACTCCACCTGCTCCTCGGGATAGGAAAGAATCCGCGCGGAGGCGAGAATTTGCTCCCATACCGCGTCGCTCTTGGCGGTTGCGGGATCGGGCAACGACACGGTCAAGCCCACGTAAGCCTCTAGGGCAACGTAGCTTGACAGCTGTTCAAGATCATACTCGGGCATACTGCCGGAAGCCGTCTGTTGCTCCTCTTCCTCTCTGCCGCAGGAGGAAAGACCCAACAACAGCACCGCGGCAAGACATAGGATCATTATACGGAATATCCTTCGTTTCATTGGATCTCCCCCTTTTCTCTCATGCTTCAAAAAAACAAAAGGAGCGGCAATGTTTGCAACAAAGCCGCTCTCTTTTGAATTATTTGCTCTCAACCTTGAGCACTTCCTTGCCGTCGTAATATCCGCAAGCTTTGCAAACACGGTGATTCAGAACGATTTCGCCGCACTTGGGGCACTTGGTCATTCCGGGAAGAGCCAGCTTCCAGTTGTTGGAACGTCTCTTGTCTCTGCGAGCCTTCGATACTTTTTTCTTCGGTACTGCCATTATCTACACCTCCTTGAAGCGTGTATCACACAACTTTCATTTATATAAATTAATTGCTTCCTTCTTCGTCGTCCTTGTCAAAAAAGGCTTTCAGAACGGCAAGCCTCGGGTCAATTTCCTTGACCGTACAGCCGCAATTGCCTTCCCGCTTGGGCTTTCCGCAATGGGGACATAGCCCCGGACAATCCTCCGAGCAAAGCAGTCGGGACGGAAATCCCAACAAAAGCTCCTCTCTGAGGGGTTCGTCTACGTCCAGCTCCGAGCCGCTGAGCACTACGTACTCGTCGGACAGCTCGTCAAGCTGTTGCTCCGTCAGCGTTCCCTCCACGGTTACCGTACGCTCAAAGTCAAGAGAGAAAACTCCGTCTACCGGAGCAAGACATCTTGCGCACTCCCCGTGATAATTCAGCTCCGCCTTGAGGCTCAAACGCATATAGCCCGCGTTGTCGGTCAGACAACCCGTCACACGCGCGTCGGAATCAAAGGTGATCCCGTCCATCTGCTGGGGGGACAGCATATAATCAATTACCAGCCGTTTTACTTCTCCGCGAAGAAGAGGTCCAACGTCCACGATCATACATCTACCTCCTGCCGATTGATTTTCAAGGCACATTCCGCAAACCAATTTGGTTGACATAAAATGCGACAATACATATTATAATCGATTTCCCTTCAATTGTCAAGAGTTTTTTCGAATATTATTTAATAAAATTGGCGATTTGGAGATTTTTACAGTCAAAATTCTTTACTTTTCCGAATATATATGGTAAAATAACGACAGAAATTCCTTTTTTGGAGGATTGCCCATGGAATATTCTTCTTTTTCTTACAGTGAACGAGATCTCTGCCGCATCCCGCCCCGTCCTGCCGAATCCCACAAGGGGACCTTCGGGCGGGTTCTTTGTGTGGCTGGCAGCCGAGGAATGTGCGGTGCCGCCTATCTTGCCGCCAAAGCTGCCTACCGTGTGGGAGCGGGTCTTGTTCGGATTCTGACCGTGAAGGAGAATCTTCCCATTCTGCAAACCCTTCTGCCCGAAGCCATCGTCACCACCTACGACGGAGAAGCCCCCGAGGCGGACGTGATCGCCGAGGCAGAGGCATGGGCAGACGTACTGGTCATTGGGTGCGGCATGGGCATCAGCCGCGCCTCCCGTTCGGTTCTCTCCACGCTGTTGCGGCTCTCTCGAAAGCCCAAGGTGCTGGACGCGGATGCCCTAAACCTGCTTGGGCGGAATCCTTCCCTGTTGAAATACGCAAGAGGCGCCATTCTCACGCCTCACCCTTTAGAAGCCTCTCGGCTGTGCGGACTTGGCGTAGCGGAAATCCTTGCCGAGCCAGAAGAGATTGCCTACCGAATGGCGAAAAAGTACGGAGTGATCTGCGCTATCAAGACCCATCATACGGCAGTTTCGGACGGCGGATCCTTCCTGTACCGTAACGCCAGCGGAAACAGCGGCATGGCAACGGGGGGCTCGGG
>JAFTPX010000040.1 GCA_017463065.1 Clostridia bacterium | reverse complement strand
TAGAGGATCCTATGTCCTCCGCCCTCCTGAGAAAAGAGTTCCGCATGGGACAAAAAATCCGCGCCACCGTCCAAAACGAAGACTTGGTTTTTCAAAAGGAATAGGGGGACCCGTCTTACTTTTCTTTCGCGAAAGAAAAGCAAAGACTTGGCGACGAATCAAACAATCAAGAACCGCCTTGCGACCGATGGTCGCAAGGCGGTTACGTAAGATAGAATACGCAATGGGACCTGCGTATGTTTCGATCAAAAGCGTTTAATCGCGTTCGTTGGGAATCAGCTCCAGCAAGGTGTGCCGACCAAAGGCGCGCTCCCAGTCCTTGGCAAAGTCCGCAATGGAGGTATCCGTGGCGGTATGCGCCAGCATCTTTTTCATTACGTCGCTTCCCACGGTTGCCGCGTGACAGCCCACGGCGGCAACGTCCAGAACCTCCTTGACCGTCTTAAAGCTGGCGGCAAGGATGCGGGTCTTGGTACCCGAATACGCAAACACGTCGGCAATTGCGGCAACGCAACCAACACCGTCCTCACACAGATTCTCCAGACGGCTCACGTAGGGTGCCACGTAGGACGCGCCTGCCAACGAGGCAATCATTGCCTGCGTGGGGCTGAGCACCGCCGTCACGGTAATGCCCATTCCCTCGGCGCTGAGGGTCTTGGTGGCGCGGATTCCCACATCGGTGGCGGGAATCTTGACAAAGGTATTTTCTCCTAACAGCTTCACAATGGCTCTGGCTTCCATGAGAATTCTTTCATATTGGGTCTCTACCACCTGCACGTGAAGCTCCTTGTCCTCTCCGAGGATCGTGCGGATTTGACGAAGCAGAGCCACCGCATCGCCGCCCTCCTTGGAAAGAATGGTGGGATTGGTCGTCACACCCTCGATGGGATAATGGGTATTGAAATATTCAATATCCTTCAAGTTTGCCGTGTCCAGAATTAGTCTCATCATAATCTCCTTGGTATAACCCTTCGATTTTTCTTTCTTGATGATATCATTATACCAAGCCCCGCAAAATTTGTCAAGATCATTTCGCGTCCCTACGCATCGATCTGCTCGATGCGAACCTGCCCCCGTATGATTTCCACGTCCGAAAGGCGAGGGGGTCTGGTTCCTTCGGTGAGGCAAGACGCCGTACCGCACGCCACCGCGTAGCGAAGCGCCTCTCTGGGGGGCTTTCCCATTTTCGTCGCCGCAAGGAATCCTCCTATGGTGCTGTCTCCCGCGCCGATGGTAGAAACCGCTTTAATGAGGGGCGGTGTGGCGACAAATATGCCGTCGTCACAGGCAAGCAAAGCGCCTCTGGAGCCGAGACTGATCATCGTATTGGCGATCCCACGGTAGTGTAGCTCCTTTGCCTCCCACGTCACATCGGAAAAATCGGTGACCTCCCTGCCGAGATAATGGGAGATTTCCTCCTCGTTGGGCTTGATCAGCCACGGCTTCAGCTCGATCAGATCCTCCAAGGAGAAGGATCGGGAATCCACCACGATCCGCGCGCCCCGCGCGGTACAGTCTGCCAAAAAGTCCTTTACCTCGGACACGTCCAGCCCCTTGGGCAACGTACCCGTCAAGGTCAGCACGTCGCCCCCGCCGAGCTCGTCCGCCAACAGCGACCGAACCTGTCTCATCAGCATGGGCGGTGCCTCAAAGCCCGCAAAGCTCAGGCGGGTTTCCTCTCCCGTCAGCGTGTGAACCGTCACGTTCTCACGGATTCGTCCCGCCACCGTCAAGGCGCGGAGCGTCACCCCCTCGGCGGTCAGCATCTCGGAGAATTTTGCTCCGTTTTTCTCCCCCAACACCGCAAAACACAGATTATTCACACCGCATACGTTCAACAGCTTGGAAATATTGATTCCCTTGCCTCCCGCACAGTAGTCCAGTATTCTTGCCGTATTTTCGTGTCCCGTCAGAAATTTGTCCGCCATACAGTGCAGGTCAAAAGCGGGGTTGAGAGTCAACGTCAGAATGTTCATAGCGTCTCCTTCCTCGTCAAGCGGTCCATTGTCAATTGTCTTCTTGCTTTTATTATAACACGAAGCAAAGAAAAAGTCAAATGCAAAATCTCTCAAAACATCTTGGCTCGGGGGATGCGGGAATGAACCAACGATAAAATCCCACCCCTCGGCTATCATAAAAAACGAAAAAGAAGGAAGATTTTGCGAAACGAATCTTCCTTCTTTTCTTTATTCTTGATTTTTTCTTCCGTTTCTTACAGCTCCTCCACCGAAACCACGCCCGAAAGATCCAAAACTTTGGTCATGAGCTGTTGGTGGGAAACTCTGCGGCGGGTACGGATGGTAAACACCGAGCAGGGGTGTCTTCCCTCTCCCGCGCTCCGCGTGACCTCCATATCCACTATGTACGCGCCCGTCTTTTTTATGGTATCCACAATGCCACCCAAAACGCCGCTGTCCTCGTACTCCACGTAAATATGGAAGTTTGTGGCGTTGGAAATGATCAGATATTCCAGCTTGGAGAACACCAACTCGGCAAGTATGATGATCACCGTGGCAAAAAACGCTCCCTCAAAGAAGCCCGCGCCACAGCAAAGACCCACGATTGCCGATGCCCAAAGCCCTGCCGCCGTGGTCAGACCCTTGACCTGTCTGCGCTTGGTAATCATAATGGTTCCCGCGCCGATAAAGCCGATTCCCGCAATTACCTGTGCGCCAAGCCGCGCCATATCGGTAAACAAGCCCTGCTCCAGCACCAAAAACTGGCTGGTCAGCGTAGTCATCGCCGCACCGAGACAGATCAGAATATGGGTACGAAAGCCCGCGGGACGGCGCTTGTGTTCCCGTTCCAATCCAATACAGCCGCCGCAGATCACCGCAAGCACCAAGCGAACGGCTACCGACAGCGTATCAAGATTCGCGCCCCGAAACATATTCAAAAAATTCAGCATGGCACTCCTCCTTAAACTTCTTCAATCGTCCGCACGTTTTCCACCTGCGCGACGGCGGTCATGACCGCAGTATGGGATTTCTTTTTCGGCAGTCTCATCGAGATCACCGCATAAGGGTAGCTGTCCCCTCGGGACTTCGTTACCTCCACGTCAAAGATCCGTGCCTCCTGCCCCTTGATCCGTTCCAGCACGTCGGACAGATCGTCGGCATATTCAAATTCCACGTACAGATTGACGTTTCTGGAGTGAGACAGAATGAATACCTCCAGCTTGGAAAACACCGCCACCGTCAGGAGAATAAAAAAGCAGCTGATAAGTGCCGCCACGTAAAAGCCCGCGCCGATGGCGAGCCCCATGCAAGCGGATGCCCAAAGACCTGCCGCCGTGGTCATTCCCTTGACCTGCTGACGTCCCGTAATAATAATCGTTCCCGCGCCGATAAAGCCGATTCCGTTAATGACTTGCGCACCGAATCGGGACACGTCGGTCCGATACGCGGAAGCATCCAGCCCCCACAGCTCTCCCGCAATCATGATGGAAAGATACGTACCCAGCACCATCGTCAGCGCCGCGCCCATACAAACCAGCATATGGGTGCGAAAGCCCGCCGCGCGATGTTTTTTTGCTCGATCCAAGCCCACAAGTCCGCCTGCCATCGAAGCAAAAAAAAGCCGTAGCATCAGATCCCAAACCGTCAACGTCATTCCCTTCTCCTCCCAAACAAAAAATCCCCATCAATCCATGGATTAATAGGGATATATTATACAACAGTTTTTCAAAAAATGCAACAGCTTTTTGTAAACAATTCTTAAATTATTTTTTATTTTTCAAGAATTACCTCAAACGTCAACCGCTGACCCCCTCGCAGAACCGTCACCGCCACCCGATCCGATGGATTCTTTTTGAGAATTGCCGTGCTGATATCCGAGGCGGAGACAATCACCGTATCGTCGATCTGAAGGATCAGATCTCCCGCCTTTAGGGTCTTGGCGGCGGAGCAATCCGACGAGGAAAACCGCAGGATCCGCACGCCGAAGATTCCGTCGCTCTGCGCCGCGTCTCCAATGATCCCAAGCCTTGGGGCGGGAACCCCTACCGCCGACAACAGCCCGTCGGTCAGCTCCTCGCCCCGCATCATCGCCTCAAGGATGGCTCTCGCGCCGTCCGAGGGAATGGCGAAGCCGATCCCCGTATAGCGATCTCCCAGCTTCATGGTGATCATCCCTACCACCCTGCCGTATTCGTCAAACAGCGGACATCCCGAGTTGCCGTGATTCACGGGGGCATCGGTCTGGATCAGGGTCAGCTTCTTTTGGGGAACGCCGGTCCCGTCGTCATAGATCACCACCTGCCGCTCCGCATAGGAGACCTCTCCCGTACAAAGACTGCCCGCATACTCGGCGGCGGCAGGGGTTCCGATAGCGACGACCCGCTCTCCCGTCAGAAGCTCTCCCGACTCCCCGAAGGTCACGGCGGGAAGCCCTTGCGCGTCAATCTTCAACAATGCCAGATCGGTCAGGGCGTTCCCCGCCACCAAGAATGCCTCATAGCGAGTCCCGTCCGACAGCACCACTGTCAGGCTCTCCATCCCCTCCACCACGTGATTCGCCGTAGCGATATAGCCGTCCGCGCTGAGAATAAAGCCCGAGCCAACCCCCGAGGAGGAGGCATTCCTCACCAGAACCGACACCGCCGAAGGGGCGCATCCGGCATACAGCTCGGGGGTACTCAACAGCCCGTCCCCGTCATCGTATTGCCGCACGAAAACCAGCTTTTCTTCTCCCTCGGGCGTTCCCATGGCATCCATCGCCTGAGACTCCGCCGTGGGGGTCTGCTCCTCGGTTGCATACCGCGCAACGGTCAGTGCCGATCCCACCAGAAGTGTCATTGCCGCCGCCAGCGACAGCGCCATAACCGTGCCGCACAGGATCACGCTCCCGTTGCCCGCTCTTCTCTTTCGCCCCTTCCGCGGGGACTGCCTCGGGGGTGGCAAAAAGTCGAAGGCGGGGGACTCCGTCTCCCTCCGTGCGGCGTCCTCCGACCCACGCGGAACAGGAAGGGCGGAATAGCGCTCCTCTTCGCCGTTCCACGGGCGTTTGCCCTCTGAATACTCTTCTCGTTCGTTCATCCGATCCACCTCTTGACAAAGAATTTTCCCAAGAATATTCTTTTGCCGTTCGGATCGGTTTTATTCACCCGACAGGGTAAAATTAAAGCAGCAGGATTTTCCGTATTCGCTGTCCACCCAGATCTGCTCACCGTGGGCATCCACGATGGTCTTGGCGATAAACAGTCCCAGACCCACGCCCGATTTGTTCAGTCCCCGACTTTTGTCGCTCTTATAAAACCGCTCGAACACATAGGGCAGATCGGCATCGGCAATGCCCTGCCCGTCGTTGTAGACCGACACGAGAATCTTTTTATTTTTCAGCTTGCGAATAGCAATGCGAAAGGTTCCGCCCTCCGAGGCAAACTTCACGCCGTTGTCGCAAAGGTTATAGAAGATCTGGTAGATGGCATCCCGATCCGCCACCGCCGTCAGATGATCCTCGTAGCAGTCAAAGGATACGTCAAGGTGCTTGTCGTTCAGCTTCTGCTCAAAGGACAGCAGGATCTGCCGTCCCATCTCGCAGATATCGAAGGGTGCCATGGTGAACTTTCTCTCCCCCGCCTGAATACGGGACAGATCCAGCAGAGACGCCACCAAGCGGGAAAGCCGCTTGACCTCCTCCGACACGATTCGCAAATAATGGTCGTACTTCTCGGGAGGGATGACTCCGTCCAGAATCCCGTCCACGAAGCCCGCGATGGAGGTCATGGGCGTGCGCAGATCGTGGGATACGTTGGACATAAAGGTATTTCTCATGGTATCATAATTGTTCATGGACTCCGCCATATTATTGAAGGCGACGGCAAGCTCCGCCACCTCGTCACTTCCCCGCACGGGAACCCGCACGTCGAATTTGCCCGACGCGAAGCTCTTTGCCGCTCTGCTGATCTCTCGCAAGGGTCCGATGACCCGCTCGCTGATAAAGTACACGGCGATCAGCGCGGCGATCAGCACCCAAAGGCTGGACAGAACGATGGCTTGCACGATCTCCTTCAACAAATCGGCTTGCAGCATGGTAGAGGAGCAGATCAGCACCGTCCCCGCGACCGTGCCGTCCTCCCCCCATATGGGCACTGCCCAGACAAAGTGATCGCTCTCAAACACGCCGCTGAGCTGATGCTTCCTCGAAACCGTCTCCCCTCGGCAAAGGGGATCCATCAGGGTCTTGGGAATCGTGTCCTCTGCCCCGATCTCCTCCCGATCGCTTCCCACGGCAAACAGAATTTTGCCGTTTGAGTCGGCAAGCACCGCCGTCACGTCGTCCGAATGAGAGGCGGCTACCGAAAGCACCGCTTCCGCATCCGCGCCGTCCGCCGCGATCCGCTCCGCAAGAGTTCCTCCCTCGCCGTCCTTCAGCTGTGCCTCCAAATACGCCGCCGAGGACGTCGCCGCCGTCTCCATCATGGTCGCCTTGGTTTTCTGAGAAGAATTCCCGATGATCGCCGCAATAATCACGATCAGAAAGGAAAAGCTCAGCAGAATCAGCATCATAAAGGTGGTAATATATTTGGCAAATACGCCCTTGAACATACGGGACTGCCTCCTTCCTCCGAGAATAAGGGGATGCGCACCTCGTACCCATCCCCTCTCATTGTTTTCCTATGTGTGTCCGCCTTGGGCGGACGGTCAGCTCAACAGCTCAAACTTGTAGCCTACACCCCAGACCGTCTTGAGCGTCCACTTGTCGGACACGCCCTCCAGCTTCTCCCGCAGACGCTTCACGTGAACGTCTACCGTACGGGAGTCACCCAGATAGTCGAAGCCCCAAACCTTGTCCAACAGCTGGTCTCTCGTAAAGACACGGTTGTAGTTGGAAGCCAGAAAATAGAGCAGCTCCAGCTCCTTGGGCGGTACGTCCACCGCCTTGCCCCGCAGCTTCAGCTCATACTTCTGATGGCTGATCTCAATGTTATCGAACTTGATGACCTCGTCGTCGTTCTGATTGGCGTGGGTCTGGTAACGGCGAAGCACGCTCTTGACCCGCGCGCTCAGCTCCTTCATGTCGAAGGGCTTGACCACAAAGTCGTCAGCGCCCAGCTCCAATCCGAGAACCTTGTCAAAGACCTCCCCCTTGGCGGTGATCATGATAATGGGCTTATTGGACATTTCACGGATCTCGCGGCAAACCTGCCATCCGTCCTTCTTGGGAAGCATGATGTCCAGAAGCACCAGATCGGGCTCGTAGATCTTAAAATAATTCAAGCCCTCAACGCCGTCCGACGCGATCTTCACGCCGTAGCCCTCATTTTCAAAATAAAGCTTCAACAGCTCGCATATGTTTGTGTCATCGTCTATAATGAGAATTTTGGTATCTAACATTTGAACCTCCTTGCCCCGCGGATCCCACGGTATTTTCGCTTTTTTACGCAAATCTTTACTATTAAACACTATTATAACATATCTTTTCCTGTTTTGTAAATACTTTTTTCGAAAATATGAAGGTTTTTTGAAAAAATTTCTTTTCTTTCAAGATTGTCTTGAAAAATCCGGCGGAATGTTGTATAATGAAAGGTAATTGTAAGACAAAAAAGAAAAGGATGAAATTATGAAACTTGGTATTGTAGGACTTCCCAACGTGGGAAAAAGTACATTGTTTAACGCACTGACGGGCGGCGGCGCCGAGTCGGCAAACTATCCCTTCTGCACCATTGAGCCCAACGTGGGCATTGTGGCGGTTCCCGACTCCCGTCTGGACTTTCTGTCAGACCTGTATCACCCCGAAAAATACACCCCCGCGGTCATCGAATTCGTAGATATTGCGGGGCTTGTGAAGGGTGCGTCTCAGGGCGAGGGGCTGGGCAACAAGTTCCTATCCCACATTCGGGAGGTGGACGCCATCGTTCACGTCATTCGTTGCTTTGAGGACGACAACATCATTCACGTAGACGGAAACGTCAACTCTCTGCGGGATCTGGAGACTATCAATCTGGAGCTGATCTTCTCGGATATTGAGATGGTGGAGCGACGAATCGACCGCACCAAAAAGGCAATGAAGGGCGACAAGACCCTTGCCTCCGAGCTTGCCGTATTCGAGCGGCTTCACGCGGCACTCAGCGACGGAAAAAGCGCCCGTGAGGTGGAGCTGGACGAGAGCGAGCTGGAATACCTCCACGACACGCCCCTGCTCTCCATGAAGCCCGTGATCTACGTGGCGAACGTGAGTGAGGACGAAATCGAAAGCGAGCCCACCTCCAACCGCAACTACATGGCACTGAAGGAGCAGGCAGAGCGGGAGCACTCCCAGATCATCGCCGTCTGCGCTCAGCTGGAGGCGGAGATCGCCGAGCTGGATGGGGAGGAAAAGACAATGTTTCTCGAGGACTTGGGCATTGCCGAGAGCGGTCTTGACCGTCTGATCAAGGCAAGCTATTCCCTGCTGGGTCTGATCAGCTATCTGACGGGCGGACCTCAGGAGGTTCGGGCATGGACCATCACCAAGGGAACCAAGGCACCGGGTGCCGCAGGCAAGATCCACAGCGACTTTGAGCGTGGTTTTATCCGCGCTGAGATCGTTTCCTTTGAGGATCTGGAGCGCCTTGGCAGTATGAATGCCGTTCGGGAGGCGGGTCTGTACCGCTCCGAGGGTAAGGATTACGTCATGAAGGACGGCGACATCGTGCTGTTCCGCTTCAACGTATAAGGCGGCACGGCATGAGAATGAGAAAGAAAAAGCACGGAGCGGAACGGATCGAGGCGTGCTCCGAGCTATTGATCAAGGACATTGCCACCTTAAAGGACGGCTTTGACGGAATCTTTGACGACGATACCCGCCCCGTCCATTTGGAGATCGGCTGCGGCAAGGGCAATTTTGCCGTCGGCATGGCGAAGCAGCATCCCGACGTGAACTTTATCGCCATGGAGCGGGTCGCCGACGTGTGCTGTATCGCGCTGGAAAAGGCGATGGCGGCAAAAGAGGAGCGGTCGGGAGACAATCTTCGGTTTCTGATCGGGGACGCGAAGCTTCTCGCCGACAACGTACGTCCCCACTCTCTCGATTGCGTTTATCTGAATTTCAGCGATCCGTGGCCCAAGGCGGGTCACGCCAAGCGCAGACTGACCCACCGTTCCTTTCTGGACATCTACAAAACACTCCTGAAGGAGGACGGAATTCTCCGCCTCAAGACCGATAACGTGGGGCTGTTTGATTTCAGTCTGGAGGAATTCGAGGCGTACGGCGCCCAGATCCTCTGGATGACCCGTGACCTGCACCAATCCGAGAAAAACGCCGATAACGTCATGACCGAGTACGAAAAGAACTTCTCCGAAAAGGGCTTCTCCATCTGCTCGGCATGGGTTAAATTACCGAAATAAGGACAAAGGATGCGTGGATGCGTTTTTGGAGCCTTTCTTTCGAGAAAGGTTCCAAACCTCCAAAGAACTTGCCGACGAAGCTACGCCGACTGTCCCGAGAACGAACGGCAAAATCCCTCCCCACGGCTACAATCCAAACAAAAAGGAATCGATTATGTTAAACGAATTAGTCAAGCAAAGCAGAAGCTACCGAAGCTTCCGGGCGGGAGCGGTCATTCCCCGAGAGGTTCTCATCGACCTTGTAAAGCTGGCGCAAAGCTGCCCCGCCGCCATGAATCTTCAGCCCCTAAAATACCGTCTGGTCACCGACGAGGACGAGCTGGACGGGATGCTGAAGATCACCCGTTGGGCAACCTCCCTCTCTCAAAAGCTTCCCCCCGAGGGACACGGTCCCACGGGGTATATCGTCATCTGTCACGACACAACGATTACCCCTCTCAAGCCGCTGTTCGCCATTGACGTGGGCATTGCGGCGCAAACCATGATGCTGGGGGCTTGCGAGCGCGGCTTTGGCGGCTGTATCATCGGCTCGGCAAAGGAGGAGGACATCACCTCCCTGCTCGGTCTGCCCGAGCATCTGACCCCCATGCTGATTCTGGGACTGGGCGTTCCCGAGGAGACCGTGGTACTCACCGAGGCGAAGGACGGCGCGGTCAAATACTACCGTGACGAATCCAACGTCCATTACGTCCCCAAGCGACCCTTGGAGGAGCTCATTCTTTGAGCTCCGTCCGAACCAACAAGGATGACAAAAGGAGGCTCTCATGACGGAACCGTCGGGAATTTTGATCATTCATAAGCATACGGGCGTGACCTCTCACGATATCGTGGGCAAGGTGCGCCGACTGTACGGCACCCGTCGGGTGGGTCATACGGGCACGCTCGACCCCCTTGCGTCGGGGGTTCTGGTGGTTCTCGTGGGACGGGCGGCAAAGGCGGCGGAATATCTGGTCGCTGACCGAAAGGAATACCTTGCCACCCTCCGTTTGGGTCTTGTGACCGACACCGAGGACGTGACGGGTACGATCCTCTCGCAAGCCGACAGGCTTCCCGACGAAGATCGGGTGCGGGCGGTCTGCCGTGAGTTTGTGGGAGAGATCTTGCAGGTCCCACCCATGTACAGTGCCCTAAAGGTAGAGGGACAGAAGCTGTGCGATCTGGCGCGGAAGGGCGTGACGGTAGAGCGAAAACCCCGTCCCGTGACGATTTTTGATCTGGTCTGTCAGCCTTGCGACCGTGAGGGCGACTACCGCTTGGCGGTGCACTGCTCGTCGGGTACGTACATCCGCACGCTTTGTGCCGATATCGGTGCCGCCCTCGGGTGCGGCGGCGTGATGGCAACGCTGGAGCGGCGGCAGGCGGGGGGATTCCGCATGGAGGATGCCCATACCGTTCCCGAGCTGGAAGCCATGTCCGAGGAAGAACGCCTCGGCTGTCTGATTCCCATCGAACGCCTCTTTGATTCCCTCCCCGCCGTCCGCCTGCCCGAGTTTTTCGAGAAGCTCTGCCGTGGCGGTTGCGAGCTCTATCAAAAGAAGCTGGGAACCCGCTTCGCCGTGGGCGACCGTGTCCGCCTCTGCTCGTCAAACGGCTCCTTCTTCGCCCTTGGCGAGGTGCGAGAGTACGAAAACGGCTCCGCCATCAAATCCTTGAAGCTGTTTGATTTGACTATGTAAAAGGACGCGGTTTTTGGAACCTTTCTTTCGAAAAAGGTTCCAAGCCTCCAAAGAACTTGCTGGCAAGTTCTTTCTTGGAGGACGTTGCAGTACCTGCCCCGAGTGTTTGTGAATATCCGAATAATCAAGTTTTCACCTTAGAAAAAAAGGAAACAAAGTTAGTTATCCATAATGGTCTAGCGCAGTTACTTCCAACCCATAACCAAGAACTTGCCCGCAAGTTCTTGGAGGGGGTCATAGGGGGAACCTTCTCGAAAGAAGGTTCCCCCTAACGCATCCCCCCGTGTCCCCGCGCGTATGCTATTTCTTAAAGAAAATTTAGTGCTACGGTTGATTTTCCGTTCAGAATATGATAGAATAGAGAAAAGGATTCGAAGCACTTATAAAAAAACGAAGAAAAGGAAATACATACAAATGAACAACAAGGAAAAATTCATAGAGATCTACCGCTCCTGCGTGACCCGTGAGGGGGCAGATGCTTTTCTGGACTATCTCACCGAAAAAACCGATTTCTTTACCGCTCCCGCCTCCACCCGCTTCCACGGCTCCTACGAGGGCGGGCTTCTGGAGCACAGCCTGAACGTCTACGAATGTCTGTGCGACTTCGTCAAGCGCCCCCGTTTGCGGGAGAAATACGGCTTTACCTTCACCGAGGAATCCCTCGCCATCGTCTCCCTGCTCCACGATATCTGCAAAACCAATTTTTACAAGACCGAAATGCGGAACGTGAAGAAAAACGGGGTCTGGGAGAGCGTTCCCTATTACACCATCGAGGACACCCTTCCCTACGGTCACGGGGAAAAATCGGTCTATATCCTCTCCGGCTTTATGAAGCTGACCCGTGAGGAAGCGTTTGCCATTCGCTATCACATGGGCTTTTCGGGTCCAGAGGATGCCAATCAGGTAGGCAGAGCGCTGGAAATGTTCCCTCTTGCCTTCGCCCTCTGCGTCGCCGATATGGAAGCGTCCTATTACATGGAAGGAACAGAGAAAAAGTAAAAGTGAAAAGTGAAGAGTGAAAAGGTAAGGTCGCTTTTCGCCCAAGCGAAAAGCTTCCTATATTCACTATTACCTATTCCCTTAAATTTCGGAGGTGTTTATGTCCATTGCTTATCCCACCCCACATATCGTCACCACTCCCGACAAGATCGCACGCACCGTGCTGATGCCGGGGGATCCCTTGCGCTCGGAATTTGTAGCAAAAAATTTTCTGGAGGGTGCGGAGCTCTTCAATAACGTCCGCGGCGTACAAGGCTATACGGGTCGCTGGCGCGGCGTACCCGTATCCATCATGGCAAGCGGCATGGGCATGCCCTCCATCGGGATTTACAGCTATGAGCTCTTCCGCGGCTTTGGCGTGGAAAACATTTTGCGGATCGGATCGGCAGGTGCCCTGACCTCGGAGGTCAAGCTCAGAGACCTGATCCTTGGCATGGGCGCTTGCACCAACTCCGCCTACGGGTCCCAGTTTGGGGTCCGCGGCACCATCGCGCCCATCTGCTCCTACGAGCTTCTGGAGCGAGCCGTGACCTTGGCTCGTCAAAAGGAGCTTCCCTTCCGTGTGGGCAATTTGCTGTCCTCCGACACCTTCTACGACGACGACGGCGACGCCACCCTTCGGTGGAGCAAGCTGGGCGTTCTCGCCGTGGAAATGGAAGCGGCGGCACTCTATCTGAACGCCATGCGGACAGGTAAGAGAGCACTTGCCATCTGTACCGTCTCGGATTCTCTGGTCACGGGGGAGGCAACCTCCGCGCAGGAGCGGCAGACCTCCTTTACCGATATGATCACGCTGGCGTTGGATCTGGCGGCAGAGTCAGAGGGAGCTTGACGTGGCACAGGCAAATCGGGTATTTTTGATCGTTCTTGACAGCGTGGGCGCGGGGGAAGCCCCCGACGCGGCGGCGTTCGGCGACGTTGGCGCTCACACGCTGCGAAGCGCTCACGAAACGGGCAAGCTCACGCTTGATACCCTGCGGCAGATGGGCATCGGCAATATTGAGGGGCTGTCCTTCCTTGGCAGAACCGACTCCCCCACCGCCACGGTGGCAAGACTGCGGGAAGCCTCCATGGGCAAGGACACCACCATCGGGCACTGGGAGCTGGCGGGACATATTTCTCCCTCCCCTCTCCCTACCTTTCCCGAGGGCTTTCCACCCTCCTTTCTCCATGAATTTTCCGCCGCCATAGGTCGCGGCGTGCTTTGCAACCGCCCCTATTCGGGAACTGCCGTCATCCGTGCCTTCGGCGAGGAGCATCTGAGCACGGGGAAGCTGATCGTCTACACCTCGGCGGACAGCGTGTTTCAAATTGCGGCGCATACCGACGTGGTTCCCTTGGAGGAGCTTTACGCCGTTTGCGAGACGGCGAGAGCCATGCTCACAGGCGACCTTGGGGTGGGTCGGGTCATTGCCAGACCCTTCACGGGGAAGGCACCCGATTTCGTCCGCACGGCGGATCGGAGGGATTTCTCTCTGGAGCCTCCCGTCAGGCTCTTGCCCGATGCGGTACGGGAGGCGGGACTGGACTCCATCGCCGTAGGCAAGATCCACGACATTTTTGCGGGACGAGGCTTGACCCGTACCCTGCGCACCCACTCCAACGAGGAGGGGATGACGATCACGGCAAAGCTTGCGGGCGAGGACTTCCACGGACTGTGCTTTGTCAATCTGGTGGATTTCGATACCCTTTGGGGGCATCGGAGAGATCCCATCCGATACGCCGAGGGGCTGTCTGCCTTCGACGGGTGGCTGGGCGGCTTTCTGCCCACCCTTAACGAGACGGACGTGGTAATCATCACCGCCGACCACGGCTGTGACCCCAGCTTCCCGAAAACCACCGATCACACCAGAGAATACGTGCCCCTGCTGATCTGGGGCAAGCCGATCCCACCGATCAATCTGGGCACACGGCAGACCTTTTCCGACGTTGCCGCCACCGTCGCCACGCTTCTCGGAATCCCCTTCCCCTGCGACGGACAGACGATGCTATAAGATATCAACCGAAGGAGAGCCTATGAATCCCACAGAGTTATTACAACGCGCAAAGGAAGCGCAAACCAACGCCTACGCCCCCTATTCGGGATTTACCGTGGGCGCCGCCCTGCTTGGAAAAAGCGGAAAAGTCTATACGGGCTGTAACGTGGAGAACGCCTCCTTCAGCCCCACCTGCTGCGCCGAGCGTGTGGCGATTTTCAAGGCGGTCAGCGAGGGAGAGTCCGAGTTTGTCGCCATTGCCATTGCGGGTGGCAAGAAGAACGAGCCCGCGGCGGCGTGTCCTCCCTGCGGCGTTTGCCGACAGGTCTTGAGCGAATTCTGCCCCGAGGAGCTTTCGGTGATCCTTGCGGACGGCGGGGAGGGCGCCACGGTCTTGACCCTCGGTGCGCTTTTGCCCCACCGCTTTCATCTGTCCTGATATCCTGAGAAACCACATGAAACGGAGAATATCCCCATGAAACAGAAAGAACGCAAGCAACGTGTCCGCCGCGGCTGGATCCGCTTTCGCTATCTCTTCCCCCTCGCCGCAATCCTGCTGACGGCGGCGACCTTATTCATTCCCTGCCTGCGCTTTACCACCGCCGACACGGGAACGGGAGAGGCGATCTCGGTCGCCGAGCTCATGAAAAACGCGTGGGATCAGGTTCGGACCTATCTCTTTGCCACAGCGGAGCAGCAGGAAGCCACCGTTGCCTTCTCTCAATCCGTTCTGATCACCCTGATCGTTCTTTGGCTTCTGTTTCTTCTGGGAACGGCGGCAACCGTCTGGGTCACCATAGGGGCATTTCGGCATTTTTCCGACCCCGAGGGAAGCGGCACCGACCGCATCCTCTTTCGAACGGTGTTCCCCAACCGTATTGTCGCCTGTGTGTACCGTGGGCTGACCCTTCCCTTGCTTCTCTTCCCCAGAATTCTCGTGCTGTTTTACGAGAATATCCTGCACTATACGGTTCTTCTGAACCTGACCTTCCCGGAGCCGATTATTTTCGGCGGAATCCTGTTCCTCGCCGAGCTCGTCCTTGTGGCGGTGTTCTCCCCCATGGAAACGGTGGCGAACATGAATCCGTACCGAAAACGCCGTCGGCAGATCGGGATCGAAGAGGACGAGGCGGAGGCGGAGGAGACCCCCGTGTTCCAAACCGAGGCGGAGCAGAAGCAATACGAGCTGTTGGAGCGCAGTCGCGCGGAGCAAGCGGAGCGAATCCGTAAGCTCCTGCGTAACGATAAAAACAAATAGGAATTAGAATACGTTAGGATGCGTTAGGAGGAACCTTCTTTCGAAAAGGTTCCCCCTATAACCCCTTCCAAGAACTTGCCGGCAGGGGGGCTTGATTGGGATTGTAGTTTCCGCGCTGATTTTTGGTGGATAGGCTACAAGCAAATAACGCTTATGACATACGGTTATTCGTAGGTCATAAGCGTTTTTATTTGTGGGAGAAGCTTTTTCGCCCAAAAATCCGCCAAAAGTGAGACAGAATGAGACTCTCGGTAACCATTTGAGACTTTGTTTTCGGGTAGAATAAAGAAAAAAAGGGGGAGGTCTCGATGAAAAACGAAAAAAGAAGCTTTTTACTATACGAAAATTATGAAAAGCTGTTTGG
>JAFTPX010000039.1 GCA_017463065.1 Clostridia bacterium | reverse complement strand
TATCAGCATCGCGTCGCCAAAGGAAAAAAACCGATACTCCTCCTCCACCGCCATTCGATACGCGTCCATCACCTTTTCGCGGTCATAAAACGCGGAAACCAGCATCAACAGCGTACTCTCGGGAAGATGGAAGTTGGTGATCAGCGCGTCCACCGCCTTGAACCGATAACCGGGGTAAATAAAGATCCCCGTATCCCCCGAAAGAGCGGGAATGTGTCCGTCCTCCTGGGCTACGCTTTCAATCGTCCGACAGGAGGTCGTTCCCACACAGATCAACCGTCCCCCTCTCGCCTTTCGCTCGTTGATGATCCGCGCGCTCGCCTCGGGAACCGAGAAAAATTCAGTGTGCATCACGTGCTCGTCGATCCGATCCGCCTTCACGGGACGGAAGGTACCAAGCCCCACGTGAAGCATCACGGGTGCGATGGCAACGCCCTTTTCGCGGATCCGCTCCAATAGCTCGGGAGTGAAATGTAACCCGGCAGTGGGCGCCGCCGCCGACCCTTCCTCTTTGGCGTATACCGTCTGATAACGGGAATTGTCTCCCAATTGCTCGGTAATATAGGGCGGAAGCGGCATCAACCCGATTAGAGACAGAACCTCGTAAATATTGGTGTATTTCGTCTTGTCGTATTCAAATCGGATCAGACGGTTTCCCTCTTCCACAATATCCACCACTTCTCCGATCAGCAAACCGCCGCCAAACACCGCGCGGAAACCGATCCGCGCCCGTTTTCCGGGCTTGACCAGACTCTCCCATACGTCACTGCCCCGCTGGCGAAGCAGTAACAGCTCCAAAGCCGCCTCCTCGCGCCCCTCTACGTGCCCGTACAGTCGGGCGGGAATCACCTTAGAATCGTTGATTACCAAGACATCCTCGGGTCTCAGATACTCCAAGATATCATAAAAATGACGGTGAGCCACGCTTCCCGTGCTCCGATCCAAGACCATCAGGCGGGAATGATCCCGCTTCTCCTCGGGATGCTGAGCGATCCGTTGAGGCGGAAGCTCATAGAAAAAATCGGAGGTTTTCAAGTCGGTTGGCTTTTTTTCATTGGTAATCATCATTCTCGTTCCCTTCTTCCTCGGCGGATACAAATTTGCGCCAAAAAGATACAAAAAATTTTCAGAAAGTTATTGACAGAAAGAAAAAGATATGCTATCATTATGTCAAAGATACATATAATTTGGGTAGAGGTGCATGGTATCACCGCGCTCCGTCAAGGTCGCCGAACCGTTTGAGACGAACCGCGAGGGTACGATGCCGAAGGCATACGCAAACGGCGGGCGTATGAACTGGGCTGTCCGATTCAAAGTCGGCAGACTGTCATCAGCTTTGATGGAGAGCTATCTGTTATTGTGACGTGATAAAGGGCAATCTTTGTCTTCTTATATTATAGTACAATTACAGCTGGTTTTCAACCGGTTTTTTGTTTTTTATATGGAAATCTTTCAGAATTTTACAGTATTTTAACGGAAAGAAAGGATTTTTGGATCATGAGTAAGCAAAAGCAAACGATTTTCACAGGTGCGGCAACCGCCATTATCACCCCCTTTGCCAACGGCAAGATTGATTATGAAAATTTCGGAAAAATCATAGAGGACCAGATTAAAAACAACATTGACGCCATCGTGGTGGCAGGAACCACGGGAGAAGCGGCAACCCTGACTCACGAGGAGCATTGCGACTGTATCCGCTACGTGGTAGAAACCGTTGCGGGCAGAGTTCCCGTCGTTGCGGGCACGGGCTCCAACGATACCGCCTACGGCATCGAGCTGTCCCAATACGCCTGCGAGGTGGGCGCGGATGCGCTCCTGCTGGTTACCCCCTACTATAACAAGACAACCACCAAGGGAATGATCCGCAACTTCATGGAAACCGCCGATAAGACGAATAAGCCCATCATTCTTTATAACGTTCCCTCCCGTACGGGCTGTAACATTTCCCTGCCCGTCTACCGTGAGCTGGCAAAGCACGAGCGCATCGTTGCCGTCAAGGAAGCATCGGGCAATATCAGTACCATTGCCGAATTGATTGCGGAATGTGGCGACTCACTGGATATCTACTCGGGCAACGACGACCAGATCGTCCCCATTATGTCCCTTGGCGGCAAGGGCGTAATTTCGGTTCTGTCCAACATCCTGCCCAAGGAGACCCACGACATGGCACAGATGTGTCTGGACAACAACTTCCACGGCGGCACGGAGCTTCAGCTCAAATATCTGAAGCTCATCAACGCCCTGTTCTGCGAGGTCAACCCCGTTCCCGTTAAAACCGCCATGGCGCAGCTTGGCTGGTGCTCGGACGAAATGCGCCTGCCCCTTTGCGAAATGGAAGACGCCAATCAAGCAAAGCTTCTGGCAATTATGAAGGACTACGGATTGCTCTGATCACCAAAGCCCCCAAAGACCGATAAAAGAAAGGATCTATCACCATGACCAATATCATCCTCTGCGGTTGCGGCGGAAAAATGGGACAGACCATCGTCCGTACAGCGGCGCAAAGTGACCGCTATCAGATCGTGGCGGGCATTGACGCAAACGCGGACTCGGTTCTCCCCGCGTGCAGCTTCCCCATCTATCCAACCATTTCGGATTTTCCGGGCAAAGCCGACGTCATCATCGACTTCTCCCACCACACCGCCCTCCCCGCACTGATCCACTACTCTCAACTCCATCAAACCCCTCTCGTGATCGCCACCACAGGACATACCGAGGCAGAAAAGGAGCTGATGCGGGAAGGATCGAAAACCTCCCCCGTGTTCTTCTCGGGCAATATGTCCATCGGCATCAATCTGCTCATCGAGCTGGCTAAAACCGCCTCTCGGACACTTGGAGAAACCTTTGACGTGGAGATCATCGAGAAGCACCACAACCAAAAGCTGGATGCTCCCAGCGGAACGGCACTGATGATTGCCGACGCCTTGAAGGAAGAACGTAAGAATACCGAGTACGTCTACGACCGCCACACGGTCCGTCAGGCACGCGGCAAGGAGGAAATCGGCATCCACTCCATTCGTGGCGGAACCATCGTGGGAGAGCATGAGGTTCTGTTCGCGGGAAACAACGAAATGATCACCTTGACGCATACCGCCACCTCCCGTGAAATTTTCGCCAACGGTGCCCTGAGAGCGGCAGAGTACATTGTCCAAAAAGCCCCCGGACTTTATAATATGTCGGACCTGATTAACAATCGATAACCGTACAGAATTTCCATCAAAGGCAAAACCAAAAGGGCGGGGGACAGTTGAGTCCCCCCGTATTACAATCGCAGAAAAAACAACTCGCCTTTTTTCAAAAGTAGGAGGAATGATGAAAAAGCTTTTAAAAACCGCAGGCAAAATAGGCATGCTGACGCTTTTCGCCATTTTAGCGCTTGCCTTATTGGCGATCGGTGTACTCAATCTTGCAAAATTCGCCATATATCCTGAATATTATAAGCGCAGAACAACCGTTTGTAAAAACCCGGGGCTTTCGGACGGATTTGTTTGCCAAGGCATTTGCGCTTACGAAAAAGAAGGGAAAATACTCGTATCGGGATACATGGCAGATCAAAGCCCCAGCAGAATCTACGTAACCGACACCGAAAATCGTTCCTATTACGTTTCCGTCGTCTACGGAAGCGGAAAGGATTTCACAGGACATGCGGGAGGAATCGCCATCAGCGGCGACTACGCCTATCTTGCCAGCGGCGATAAAATATACGCCATTTCCTTGATATCCTTGCTCACCGCAAGCAACGGCGATTCTGTGAGCATATCCAAAATTATACCCGTCAATAACGAAGCGTCATTTATTTACGCGGATGAAACGTATATCTACGTCGGAGAATATCACGACGGCAAAGCAATCTTCACCGATCATCTGTATGATACGCCCGACGGCAGCTATCACGCTATCGTATCCCGTTATTCTTCCGCGGATATCGAAAGCTACCACAAAAAAAACAACCCGACCCTAACGCCAAACAAGATTTATTCGATCAGGAACAATGCGCAAGGAATTTGCTTCACCCCTGATGGGAAGGTGGTTCTTTCCACCTCTTACGGGATCGACGACACGGTCTATTATGTTTACCGTGAAGCGGAGGCGATCGATTCGGGAAATACGCTGGACGGCGCTCCGGTATATTATCTTTCCGATTCCGTTCAACAAATCAAGGGCCCCGCTATGGGCGAGGACGTAGACTACTACAACGGGCAAATTATCACACTGACCGAAAGCGCATGCAACAAATACTTATTCGGGAAATTGTTTTTTGCCAATCAGATCGTAGCAATTGATTTCGAATAAAGCATCCAAGAAAAGCCAAAAACGAATCTGTATCTCAAAGACACAAATCCTAAAAATCATTGCCGAGAGCGGTTGTAGCTCTCGGCGATGATTTTATTCAAAGGCTTCCTTCAAAAAGCTTCCGACAAAGCTCTCGCAAGGACGTAAATACGGGAACTCCCATCCCTCGCAAATATGCCTCCGATTGATGTCCCCTGCTCACCAGTAGGCAAGGCGCGCCTAAAGCATCCGCGGCGTCGCAATCGTGATCCGTGTCACCAAGAAAGATTGCCGTCGCGTCGGGGTGCCGCTCCCGCCACTCCGTCGCCAATGAACGCTTGGAAGCGGCGTGAATATTGTCCAACCCCAAAACCTCGTCAAAATACCCGTCAATACCAAGGAACCGCAGTTGCCCGCAAAGCATATCCAACTCGGTAGCGGAAAGCACCACCTGACGGATTCCCGCTTGTTGGAAGCGATCCAGCGTCTCCTTTACGTCCTCAAACAGAGGAGCCTCCTTCACGTACCGCAAATATTGCTCCACCCACAAGGGGGCTATCGTTTCATAGGATTCCTTATCAAAATCAAAGCCCAAGCGCTCGTAATACCGACGAATTGGAAAGCAAAAAACCTTGCGGTACTCCTCCTTTCCCGCCAGCGTACGCAAGCCACGCTGAGCCAGCAACACGTTTACGGAGCGAATGCCCGTTTCCACGTCATCCAAAATTGTTCCGTTAAAATCCCAAATACAGTATTGAGGCAAGGTAACGTTTGTATTTTTCATATCCATTAATCCTTAAAAAGCAGGCAGGTCACCTGAAAATGACCTGCCATTCTTTGATTTTCTATTTCGTCTTATTTCGAAACGATTTCCATCTTAATCAACCAAGCATCATATACGCACTTCAAGGATCCGCAAGTCTTGTCACATTCCAGCTCCTTCTGAGTCACGGAATCGATACCGTGATCGTGATCTATGTGCTTCTGTACGTCCAAGGATTCCGCGATTGCCGCCTTTGCGTTGGCAACAAAGGTGTTGAATTCCTCCAACGACTGACAAGCAAGATATTGCTGCCAGATCTGATCAGACAACGCTCTCACCGCTTGCATGGATGCCGCATCGATCACGAATCCGTCATAATTGTGATTAAATCCAAGAGACAGGGAAACCTTAGCATCCAGATTCTGGGAAACCATATTGTCTCTGATGGTAACGACGTCGGTGTCCAAAGGATACGCAATAGAGGTGTTACCCGTCTTCTCCGCCGCCAATTTGTAAGACTCGTTACGGCGTTTCGCAACCTGATAGCTCTGACCCAGTCTGTTCTCCACGTCGCTCTCAACCAAATCGTAATGCTCACCCTCAATTCCATACAGAATTAAATTACGGAACTCAACATTGGTGTTCAGATAGGTCAGAATCTCCATGGATCTGGGGGTACTGCTGGTATAGGTGGAAACCGCAAACATATTCGCGAACAGATCTTCTTCTGTCAAGCGAGGTGCCGCCATGGGAAGAATCACGTACTCATCACCGTACTTATCGGTTGCGTTTGCCAGAGTATCTTGTATGTAACCAACAGCGAACTTCTTGTTTGCCTGATCCTCTGCGCTTCCGAAGTAGGAATTCATCTTGTACTGCAACAGCGCTTCCATTTCGGCAATGTAAGTCTCGTTTTCAAACAAATTGGTAATTCTCGCATATGCGTTGGTATCCAGATAATTTGCGGAGCTATTGAAATAGCCGCCCAAAACCGAGAATGCGTCAGACAGCTCGCCCGCGGCATCCACCCCCCAATACTGGAGATTGGTCGCTAACAGCTCATACTCCTCCATGTTGGTGTAAATGGGATAATAGCGAGAGCTCAGACCGTTCTTTTCGTTGCAAACAAACTGAATAAAATCCTGTACGTTTTCGCAGGTCAAGGACGTATAAGCGGAATAGTTCCCTGTCAAACGGTACGCGGCAGACAGTGCTTCCTTGCTCAACAGCATATACGTATACTCGCCGATTGCCGTGCTATTGGGAATCGCATAGGTACCCGCCTTACCCGTTTGGCTCTTGTTGTAAGAGTTCATGCTGTCCAGAAACGCGGCGGGAACGTATTTTGTAATTTCCTCAGCCGTACCCGAGAGCTCGGAAAGCATGTTCGTCAGCAAGCCCTGCTCCATGTACTTATTATAATTATCCAATCCACCCAGATAGAACAGGTCTACCTGACAGCTGGAAATAGTGGGATATTTGATCTCGATCAAGCCCCATTCGTTGACCACGGTCTCCTCCGCTCCATCCTCGGAGACGGTAGGCGTGCTGATTACACCGGGAACCGTTTCTCTTTCCGCGAATGCGGCGTCCAGCTTATTGTAATACTCGCCGGGTGTAGCGTAGTGCAGCTCCAACCGCGTCTTGAATTTCTTTTCGGTCAATGCGTTTACCGCGTCTTCAATCATCGCGGCAGTCTCATCGCTGACGGGCTCCTCACTCATCAACCACATCGAAAGAGTCATTGCCGAGGCAGATGCTTTGTCAGCAATATCCTTTTCCACCTCGTCGTCAGACTTTTTCGAGCATCCCGCCAGGCAAACGCTCAATACCATGATCAAACTCAAAAGCAAACAAATGAGTTTTTTGCTCATAACTATTTCCCCCTTATATCAATTCCGTTATTCTATCAATAAAGACAATACCAGATACTATATTATTTTACACCGAATTTCCAAAAATGTCAAGTGATTTTTTTGTAATCAAACATCAAGCTTCGCTTTTTCTTTTTTGTTTTTTTTAAAACTTTTCAAAAAAATCTACACTTTGCACAGTTTTCAAACAATATTTTTTTACCCTTTGACATTCCGACTGTCGGCTTTTACAAATAACCCTTCTGCTTTTTGGACATAGTAACGATTTTTTCGTTTTTTGATTATTCCAAAAATCCGCGAAGATGTCTGGCGCGACTGGGGTGTCTGAGCTTTCGCAGAGCCTTCGCCTCGATCTGGCGAATACGCTCACGGGTAATGTCAAATTCCTTACCTACTTCCTCCAGCGTTCTGGTTCTTCCGTCGTATAAGCCGAAGCGAAGCTTGATCACGTGCTCCTCACGGGGCGTCAAGGTGTGCAGTTCCTTTTCGATCACCTCACGAAGGATCGTGGATGCCGCCGCGTCCGAGGGAGCGGGGGTGTCCTCATCGGGGATGAAATCGCCAAGGTGGCTGTCCTCCTCCTCACCGATGGGAGTTTCCAAGGAAACGGGATCCTGCGCGATCTTCATGATCTCTCTGACCTTCTCGGGGCTCATACCCATCTTTTCACCGATCTCATCCGCGGTCGCTTCTCTTCCAAGCTCCTGCAGCATCTGACGGGAATAACGAGACACCTTGTGAATCGTCTCCACCATATGCACGGGAATTCGGATGGTTCTCGCCTGATCGGCAATGGCTCTGGTGATCGCCTGACGGATCCACCAGGTCGCATAGGTAGAGAACTTGTAGCCCTTGCTGTAATCGAACTTGTCCACTGCCTTCATCAGTCCAAGGTTACCCTCCTGAATGAGATCAAGGAAGAACATTCCCTTGCCCACGTAGCGCTTGGCAATGCTGACCACCAGTCGCAGGTTTGCCTCCACCAGCTCCTGCTTTGCCATCTCCTTCCGCGCCTCGTTCTCACTGTCGGTCATGATCTCCGCAAGCTGGCGCTCCCGTTCCGCGGTCAGAAGGGGTACCCGTCCGATCTCCTTCAGGTACATCCGCACAGGGTCGTCGATGGCAAGACCCTCCTGCTCAAGGATCCGCTCCATGTTTTCACTGGTACCGAACGCCTCCACCTCGGATTCGATCTCGGTCAGCTCGGTGTTGGAAAGCTCTCCGGGGAGCGTGATTCCGTTGTTTTCCAAGGTATCGTACAGCTTATCCAAGCTGTCGATATCAAAATCCATCTCCTCGACCACTTCCTCCAGATCGTCATTGGAAAGCGTTCCCTGCTTTCCCTTTTCAATCAGATTGCCAAGGTCGATCGATTTTTCATTGTCCAACTTAATTTCGTGTTCCGTCATTGTTTTTTCCTTCCGCTTTATGTATTCTTGTTTTCTTTTGCCTGTTTATTTTGCGCCTGTTTCCGCCTCAGATCGGCAAAGGGATCCTCCTCCGTAACGACCTCACTCTCCTTGCGGATCGCCTCAATGGCGCCAAGGAATACCGCCCTGTCGTTCCGCGCCAGATTGCGGCGCTCCAGCTCGATCTTTTCGATCCTGCCCAGCTCGTCGGCGTTGAAATACTGTCCCAGCATCGCCTTGGAAAAGCCAAGCTCACTCCGTTCCAGCTCACAGATCACCGAAAAGACCCTCCGCCCGAAGTCGGTCACAAAGTGCTCCGCCCGAATCTCCGCGGATTCCGAGGTCGCCTCGCGGCGAAACTCCTCGTAAATCAGCATCAATCCAAGCAAGGTCTCCTCCGCCCGATTGGCGCGAATATTCTTTGCGGCGTCCGGGTTCACCCGATCTCCGATATTTTTCAAAGAAAGCTGAGCATCCTGCCCTTCCTTCCGTTTTTGTTGGCGAATACGGTTCTTTCGGATCCGCTCCACGTCCGCCTTCATAGCGTCGACAGAAACCTTCATCCGCTCTGCCGCCTTGCGAACGCAAATATCCCGCTCCACCTCCGACGGCGAATCGGAGATCATATCGCAAACCGACGCCGACGCCTTGATCTTCTCGTCGGGAAGTGCCAGATTGTACTCCGCCAGAATGTTTTTCAACCGAAAATCAAAGCCCGTCATACTGCCGTCCAGCACGCGGCGAAACGCATCCGATCCGTATTTCTTGATATACTCGTCAGGGTCCTTCGCCCCCTCTAAGGTCAGCACCCGCACGTCTACTCCTACGTCCCCCAGCAATCGCATTGCCTTGTTTGCGGCAGTCTGCCCCGCCGTGTCGGAATCGTAGCAGATCACCACCTGCTTCGTGTACTTGGCAAAGATCCGCGCCTGCTCCGAGGTGATAGCCGTACCCAGCGTCGCCACAGCGTTCTCAAAGCCCGCCGCGTGAAGCGCGATCACGTCCATATAGCCCTCACACAACAGCATCCGCTCCTCCGCCTGCCGTCTGGCAAAATTCAGGGCAAACAGATGTCGGCTTTTCTTGAAGGCGGGAGTGTCCGAGGTGTTCAGATATTTGGGCTTGGAATCATCCATCACCCGTCCGCCGAAGGCGACTATGTTCCCCGTAGTATCGATAACGGGAAAGATTACCCGATTGCGGAACAGGTCAAAGACCTTTCCGCTTTTCTCGCTTCGCTTGCCAAGGAAGCCCCTAATGATCTCCTCCTCGCTGAAGCCGAGGTTTTTCAAATAATAGGTCAGGCGGTTCCAGTCGTTGGGAGCGAAGCCCAGCCCGAACCGACGGATCGTCGCCGTACTCAGCCGCCGCTTTTCGGTCAGATACTCCAGCGCCTCTTTGCCGTACCGCTCGTCCATCAGACATTCCCGAAAGAAGCGTGCCGCCGCCAGATTGATTTCATAGATCCGCTTCCGTGGGATCATTCCCTCCTCACGAGGGGCATCCTCAACGGGAATCGAAATTCCCGCCCGCGCCGCCAAATGCTCCACGGCGCCAACGTAATCCAGATTTTCCTCCCGCATGATAAAGCTGATCACGTCGCCGCCCGCACCGCAACCAAAGCAATAAAAGCTTTTCGTGGCGGGAAAGACAGTAAAGGAGGGAGTTTTCTCGTTGTGAAAGGGACAAAGACCGTTGTAATTAGAGCCCGCGCGCTTCAGCGTCACGTAGCTTCCGATCACCTGATCGATCTCGTTCCGATAAACGATTTCATCAATAATTTCTCTTGGTATCATACGTTCGGTCCCCTCCATACCTTCGGAATGTAGAGACCCGAATAGACCTCAATGGCGTATCGGTCGGTCATACCCGAAATGAAATCGCATACGCAACGCTCCACGGATTCCTCCGCGCAGTTTCGCCGATAGAGGGCAGGCATCCGCTCGGGATGGCGAACGAAATGCTCAAACAAACGAAGCAGCATTTCCTGCGCCTTGCTTTCCTCCGACTTGGCAATGGGGTTGCGGTATACGTTGGCAAACAAAAACTCCCGCAAGCGGTCTGCCGCTACCTGAATCTCGGGCTCCATCTGAATATAGGGCTTGCCCGTGCTTGCCCGAATGATGGAGGTTACCATGGTGTTGATCCGCTGGGAATGTCCCTCGCCCAGAATGTCCCTCAGCTCCCTCGGGATATCGGACACGGATAAGATCCCCGCCCGACAGGCATCGTCAATGTCGTGATTGATATAGGCAATGCGATCGGCAAATTTGACGATCACACCCTCCAGCGTAGACGCCATATGCTTGCCCGTGTGGTTCACAATCCCGTCGCGAACCTCCCAGGTCAGATTCAAGCCCGCTCCGTCATTTTCCAGCCGTTCCACCACACGCAGACTTTGCTTGTAATGGGTAAACTCGGGATCGAAGCACTTTTGCATGGCGTACTCTCCCGCGTGACCGAAGGGCGTGTGCCCGATATCGTGCCCCAACGCCGCAGCCTCAGTCAGATCCTCGTTGAGCCCAAGGGCTCGGGCAATGATCCGCGCAATCTGGGTCACCTCCAGCGTATGGGTCATACGGGTACGGTAATGATCCCCCGCAGGTGCCAGAAAGACCTGCGTCTTGTTCATCAAACGGCGAAAGGATTGAGAATGAAGAATCCTGTCCCGATCCCGCTGAAAATCGGTTCGAATACTGCAAGGAACCTCAGGGCGCTCTCTCCCCCGCGAGGCAGAGGTCAGACAAGCATATACAGAGAGCGTTTCTCTTTCATTTTCCGCGAAACGGTCTCTGACACATCTGAAATCTTCCATTTTCTCCTCCTTTCCCAACAAAAATCTTATATCTAAAGTATAATGTACGCAAAAAAATCGAAATATACTTTTTTTTGACACATTTTTTTGTAAAAGTCAAAAACTTTTTCATTTTCAAGGAGTTTTTTTACGATTTCCGTGCTTTAGACCAAAAAGGACAGGAGAACCTCTTCCAAGGTTCTCCTGTCTCAGCGTTATCTTCGATATGGGCGGATCTCTCCGCAAGCGATCTTGGCACCCGAATTTCCCGACGGCTGGGTATGAAAATCGTCGGCAGAGGAATGCACGATCACGGTTCTGCCAAGGATATCGCGAAGCTGAACTCGATCGGTCAATACCGCCGATAAGGCGTAGCCGTTATTGCCGAACAAAGGCGGCAAATCCCCCGCATGCTGTGGATGCTCACAGCCATCGGGATTGTAGTGACCGCCAACGTCTGCAAAGGGATCTTCCCCGTTTCCTCCGCAACAAGCCCCCTCGTGAATATGGAATCCAAATACCGAATTGCCGCAAGCCGATTCCCAAACGGGCAGCCCCCATAGCTCGGAAACCACCAGTACACCGTCCTCCGTGCCGTAAAACCAGACCCGTCCGCCAAGCTCTGGATAGTCCTCGCTTCCTGTCACCGTTGCCATCGCATCGGGATCGTTTCGAAAGCACTCCCGAAATACCGTCGGCATTTTGTGATAGCCTTTGCTTCTGTACATGATACTCGCTCCTTTTTTCTTTGGATAGTATCAGCATATGCGCAAGAAAGAAAATCGCCACAGGGGGGGTGTTACGCAACCTGTTTTTTATCGTTTTCCCGTTTTGATCTATGTTTTATATAGATATAAAGTATATCCAAAATGAGTTCAATCAGACAAAAAATCAATGTTCGCACTTCCCTGGTAGCCTTCTCTAGGTGGCACGAGCTTTCAAGTGACGGATGAGAAGATCGCCGATTGTACAGAGCAAAATGATACGAATCGGAAAGGCATCCGCGCAGAAGCTACAATCCCCCCCAAGAAAGCTGCCGGCAAGTTCTTGGAAGGGTGAATTGGATGTCTTTGCGAAAGCAAAGCTGCGGCGTTGCCGAAGAATCAAAGTTTCCTTTTTGAATATGACGGCGCCATATTCAAAAAAGGGTTAGAGGGGAACCTTCTCGAAAGAAGATTCCCCCTAACGTATCCCCACTCATCCATTCATACCATTTCGCCGCGGAGAAATTCGAGGATCTTTTTTTCTTCCCGAGAGACCTTGACTTGGGTGATTCCAAGCTGATCGGCTGTCTGCTGTTGAGTCATATTCCGATAAAACCGAAGCATTACGATCTTTTGCCATTGAGGCGGCATTTTGGCAACCGCTTGCCCGAGAGCGATCCGATCACACAGCCGCTCGATCTGGGAAGAGCTTTCCTCATCGGGCAAAATCGCACCCAGCTCCACGCCCTCCTCGTCGCCGTAAGCGCTATCGGACAGCGAGATCATCGGCGACATGGCGTCCAATGCCATTGCCGCCTCCTCGGCGCTCACACCGCAAAGGGTTGCCAGCTCTCCGATGCGAGGCTCTCGCCCCTCCTCGATCAAAATCCGATTTTTCATGTTCATCAGGGCAACCCCCAATTTCTTGTAATACCGTCCCACCTTCATGGGTCCCTCGTCTCTCATGTGACGGCGAAGCTCCCCGAAAATCAGCGGAACCGCATAGGTGGAAAAGCAGGTGCCCCGCTCCAGATCAAAGCTTCGGATCGCTTTGATGATCCCGATGGTTCCAATCTGCATCAGATCCTCAAAGTCTACCCCTCGATCCCGAAACCGCAAAGCAATGCTCCGCACAAGCCCCGTATTCAGCCGAATCAGCTCAGCAGTCGCCTCCTCCGCTTCCCTCTCGCTCCCCGATTGAGCAATCCCGATGAGTCGGCGATTCTCCGAAAAATCCTTCTCCGCCCCCGCGCTCATTGAGCGTTCCCGCTCAACCGTCAACGCTTGCGCAGACATTTGTATAGCGTTACCGTCGTTCCCTTTCCGCATTTGGACAACACCTTGACCTTATCACAAAAACTTTCCATAACCGTAAAGCCCATGCCGCTTCTCTCGCCCGCCGCATCCGTGGTATACAGCGGTTGCCGCGCTACGCGAACGTCCTCAATCCCACAGCCCCGATCCTTGATCTCGATCCGTACCGTCCGATCCTCATAGAGCCGTACGGTTATGTAAAGAATCCCTACCGTGTCCCGATAGCCGTGTACGATACAGTTGGTCACCGCCTCCGACACCGCGCATTTGATATCGGCAAGCTCCGTCGCCTCAGGATCCATCTGGGCGCAAAACGCCGCCACAGCAGCTCTCGCCATCGATTCATTTACCGATAACGAGGGCATTTGCAGCTTCATTTCATTGATCTTCTCCACTTTCCTTTTTGCGGACCGCATTTGAGATTTCATTGCCGTCCCTCCTTTCCGTCCTCTTCGATCTTCACCATTCGCTCCATCCCCGCCAGCGCAAAGATCTGTACGATCCTCGGGTTGGGATTCCGCAAGGTCAACTCGCCCCCAAGCTTCTTCATCAGCGCATACCGCCCCATGATCAGCCCCAGTCCCGAGCTATCCATAAATTCGATCGCCGACAAATCCAACACCGTCTTACTCGGTCTTTCCTCGTAGATCAACTCATCCATTTCGGTTCGGATCTGAACGGCACTGTGATGGTCAATTTCTCCCCGCAACGCGATTTCCAGTACCGTTCCTTGCTTGTCCGCGTCAAAGGTACAATTCTGTTTGATCATTTCAACCTCCGCATTTTTTTTCTTTCCTTCATTGTATCACACCCGCTCCAAAAAACTTGTCACATTCCGACGAAGAAAAAAATTAGGAAAGCTTTTTTTACAAAGCTTTCCTAATTCGTTTTTTATTATTTTTTCTCAATAACGGTCACTCTCGTCCTCGGGAATGACCTCCTTGAACGCGGCAATCGCGCACTCGATCATGTCGTCCGTAGGCTCCCGTACGGTAATGCGCTGCAACCACCGACCTGGGGCGGAAATGATCCGTGTAAACAGATTGTCGTGTCTGCCCGCAAACTTGATGAGCTCATAGCCGATTCCCATGGTCAGCGGGACCAACACCAGCTTCAAAAGCCCTCTGATCAGCGTGGAGGGCACATCTCCCGTCAGTGCGATAAACAGCGGATCGATAAAGAAGGAAATAAAAATTCCAACCAAAAGCATCAAAATCAAAAACGACGTGCCGCACCGAGGATGGAACCGTCCCTCCTTCCGCACGTTTTCCACCGTCAGCTCTTGATTGTGCTCGTAGCAAAAGATGGTCTTGTGCTCCGCGCCGTGGTATTGGAAGGTTCTCCGAATATCCTTCATCAGGGACACCAGCGACATATACGCCACCAGAACCGCAATTCTCAAAACGCCCTCAAATACCGACTTGATCAAAGAATTCAGTGCCGTATTGGAGGAAGACAGGAAGGGCATCACAGAGGCGCACCACTTGTATATATACGTGGGAAGCAACACAAACAGCCCCACGGCAAGCGCCACACCGAGAACCGTGGCAACGATCATGATCCCCGTCATCAGCGCAGAGCTTTCCTCTTTTTTCTCCTTCTTTTCGGGCTTCTCCGACGCATCCTTCTCCTCGCATACCGCATCAGGCTTCTCCTCTCCGTCGGACGCCGCATCCGCCGTTTCCGTCACGACATCCGCCGACTCGTCCGTCACCGTCTGCTCCTTGTTCTTCGGTTTGGAATCTACCTCCTCCAAGCCCGCGATCTCCGCCGAACGCATCAGACATTTATAGCCAAATACCATGGAATTGATAAAGCCAAACACGCCCCGAATGAGGGGCAAGCGAGCAAGCTTGGATTTGCTGACCGCCTGCGTTTCCCATTTTTCCAGTACGATCTCCCCCTGGGGATTGCGCACCGCCATTGCCGTGACCTTGGGGCCCCGCATCATAATTCCCTCGATCAACGCCTGACCGCCAATCGACGTTTTTTTTCCGCATTGATTTTCCTTACATATTTTACTCAAAGCTAACCCTCCCGTCGGACTCTGTCCGATCTATTATTGCCAAACCTTCGCCGTGCCGTTGTCCGCCAAATACCAGTAGCCGTATTTTCCTGTCTCGGCAGGCTTTTGAGGGGCATACAGATATACCGCCGCCTCAATCAGCGCCTCGTTGGTTCTGTCTACCTTTTGCTCCAGCAGCGCATCCGCCTCGTCCGCGCTTCCGTAGAAGAAAACCGTCCGAAGGGCATCGCAATCATCAAACGTCATGTTCTGTACCTCGGCAAGATCGGCGTACAGCATCACTGCCTTAAGGGAGGAGCACTTGGCAAACGCGTTCTCCTCAATCGCCGTCACGCTTTTGGGAATCCGAATCTCCGACAGCCCGCCGCATCCGTAAAATGCTTCAAAGGGAATCGTTTCCAGCCCCTCGCCCAGAGGAATCCTCGTAAGACCGTCGCAATTCTGGAACGCCCGCTCTCCGATCTCGGTTAGGGCACATCCGTCCTCGAACAAAATGGAAATACCATCGCTGTTTGCGAAAGCGTAATCTCCCACGGTGGTGATCGACTTGGGCAGGACGACCTCCCTGACGGATTCCTCCGACAAGTTGGACAGTGCCTCCCCGTCGATCCCAACCACCGACCAGCCCGCAATCACGGACGGAATATGAATGACGGACAGCTGTTGATTCTTCAGCTCGGTAATCACAGCCGCATCCGCGCCCTCAAGCTTTCGGTAAGAAAACACGGATTCCGCGGATACCCAATTCGCTTTTAGGGTCAGATTCTGATTGACCGTTTCATAGCCAAAATTCCATTCGTATCCACTTTCCTTCAGCCAGCCACCGAAGAGATAGCCTTCCTTCTCGGGATCGGTTGGCTTGGGAATTGTAGCGCCAGCGGCGACCTGCTTCGCATCCACGGAACTTCCGCCGTTGGAATCAAAGGTTATGGTATACAGGATGGGAGCGGTGTCCTCTTTGCTTCCGTCTCGGTTACAGGACGCAAGCAACAGCGTGCCGCAAAGCAACAGCGCAAGGATTGTCGACCATCCCCAAAAACGCTTCTTTTTCAAGTGATTTCCCTCCGTTTCGGAGCACGCCCCTATGGTTTGGGGCGATAGACTCGTTTGATTATCTTTCATTATAATCTTTTTTTCTCCGTTTGTCAAGAACCGATTCAAATTGTAACACCTCGTACAAAAACAGTTACGGCGGAATTCGCACCGCCGTAACTGTTTATTCATATTTCGAGAGGGTCTTTTCCTCAAAATCCCTCTTTTTTTCCTCGCAGTCGCCACCATAGCTTCCGAAGCCATTCCGCGGGAAAAACCGTCAGGGAAAGCAGAAGGGTTAGCCTCAGCTCCGAGGCGGTCAGGGGCATGGTTCGGAGCACGCTCCCTCCCAGATACACGAACAGAATCTGGACGGTTCCGATCAGGGTCATAATCAACAGAAACGCCCGATTCCGCCCAATTCCCGCAAATAGCCGAAGCCGATCGGTTCTGGCGTTGAAGCAGTTAAACACCGAGGTGAAAATAAACAGAGCGAAAAAGGCGGTCAGATGACAAAGTCGGTCGGGCACGGTACGGAATCCCGCAATAACGGTAGGGTGAAGCAAGAAAAACAGGCAGAGGGCGACGGTAAAGCCGCCGAGAAAGACAATCTGATTGACCATATATCGGTTCAGGATCGCCTCGTCCCGCCGTTTGGGTTTTTCCTTCATGCAGGAGGGCAAGGGTGCTTCTCCCGCGAACGCCAATCCGCCCAGCGTGTCCATAATGATATTGATCCAAAGCATCTGCACCACGGTAACGGGGGCATCGATCCCCACGAAGGGACCGATCATGGAAACCCCCACGGCGCAGAAATTCATGGTAAGCTGGAGGGTAATAAATTTACGAATGCTCTTAAAGATGTTCCGTCCGTACAGCACCGCCTTGGCGATGGAAGCAAGGTTATTATCCAGAATGATAATATCCCCCGCATCTCTTGCCACGTGAGTTCCCGTTCCCATGGCGAAGCCCACGTCCGCCCGTTTCAGGGCAGGGGCGTCGTTGATGCCATCCCCCGTCATGCCCACCACCCGTTCGGTCTCCTGCGCGATCCGAACCAGACGGCTTTTATCGGTGGGAAGGGCTCTTGCCACCACCGCAAGTCTTGGCAACAGCTTTTTCAGCTCCTCGTCGGACAGTCTTGCCAGCTCATCGCTGGTGAAGATCAGGTCGTTCCTTGCGGAAAGGATCCCCACCCGTTCGGCGATACTCCGAGCGGTATCCCGATTATCTCCCGTCATCATGACGACTTGAATCCCCGCACCCTGCAATTCCCGCACCGACCGTTTCGCCTCGGGGCGCAAACGGTCCTCCAAGAGGACGGCGCAGATGAGGGTCAGGCGGTCGAATCTGCCGTCGGCGGGCAGAGTATCTCCCTCGGCGAGAAAGAGCACCCGTCCGCCCGAGGCGGTCAGCTCACCCACTCGACGAAGGAACTCATAGGAAACCGTGGCAAAGGGGATCCTTCGTCCCCCTTTGTCATAAGTCCATTCCAGATAGGGGATCAGCCGTTCGGGGGCGCCCTTGATCAGCACTCTCGGAGCGACTCCCCCCAAGGACACCGCCGAAAATTTACGAGCGCTGTCAAAGGGAAGCTTTCCGAGAATCCGCCCGCCCAGATCCGCTCCCCCGCCCTCCGTGGACTCCAACAGGGCGCGGTCGGTCGCGTTGCCGCCGAGAGCCTTCCCATCCGACCAAAGGGCGGAGGTATTATATCGGCAGGAAAGGGCATACAGCTCCGCAATCGATTTCGTCTGCTTGCGCATATGCTGATAAGAACCGAACTCCGCCCCATCTGCCGTCAGCAATTTGCCCACGCTCATTTTCCCCTCAGTCAGCGTTCCCGTTTTATCGGTAAACAGCAGGTTCATGCTCCCTGCCGCCTCGATGCCCACGGGCTTTCTCACCAGCACCTGATCCTTGATCATGCGGCGGATATTGGAGGACAGCACCACGGCAATCATCATCGGAAGTCCCTCGGGAACTGCCACAACGATTACAGTCAGCCCCAGCATAAAGGCATGAAGCAGGTGGTGGAGAAGATAGGGCAGATCCTTGCATTTCATGGCGACCAGCTGCCACTGAAAGCCGCTATCGATCAAAAAGGTATTAAACAGATAGGCAAACGCCACCAAAAAGGCGGCAAAATATCCAAGTCTGCTGATCTGCTTTGCCAGCTTGGTCAGGCGCAGCTTCAACGGGCTTTGGCGGGTTTCGATCTGCACCTCCTTAGAAATCTGCCCAAGAAAGGTACGGTCTCCCACGGCGAACAGCTCCAGCTCGGCTTCTCCGCTGAGCACGGGACAACCGCGAAAGACCGCATTCTTGGCACTCGGGTCGGGGGTACGATCCCGTCCCTTCTCTTTTTCCACCTCCCGATTTTCCCCTGTCATGGCGGATTGATCCACCCGAAGGGAGCCGCTGACCACAAAGCCGTCGGCAGGAATCTGCTCTCCCGCCCCCACGAAAACCCGATCTCCCACCACCAGCTCCTCCGAGGGAAGCTCCCGCACCCGACCGTCCCGACGAACCCGAACGGTGGAGCGGTCACACTCCTCGGAGAGTCTGCGAAACGCCGCCTCGCTTCCCCGCTCCGACAGGGTGGAAATCAAGGCGGCGAGAAAGACGGACACGGCAATCCCCACGGTTTCCATCCAATCGCCGCCACGAAAAACGACGATCAGGTTGACCCCCAAGGCGCAAAGAAGGATTCGAATGATCGGGTCCCCTAAATTGCTGAAAAAATGGCAAAGAAAGCTCCGTCCCTTTTGGGCTGTCAGCGTATTCGCTCCGTGTTGTTCACGGGAGGCAAGGACCTCCTCCTCCGTTAGTCCCTCGCCGCTCCCATCGGCTCGTCTTCTCGTTGTTTCCTCGATTTTCATACCGTTGATCCCTTCCGTTTCGTTTTGTTTATTTTTCTATGTAAACTATATGAATAAAAAACCGTCGGCATGCTCAATGATAAAGGGAAACCGATGGAAACCTGCAGGAGGTTTTATGGATCGTCTTTCTTTGCGAACGAAAAAAAGCCCGACACCGTTATCGGTATGGGGTGCTACGTTACTGTTTGTTCTGATCTCTCTTGGTGGCTGGAGCTTTGAGAAAATTGGGCGATACGTTCTATATGGCAGCACGGACGATCGCGGCTTTCTGACGCTTCCGCTTTGCCCCATTTACGGAACCTGTGTATTATTGATCGGGATTCTGTTTGGCTCTCCCCAAGCGCCCTCCCGTCTTTTTTCCCGTTTGTGCCGTCCTTTGGGATCATTTCCCTCCCGTTGGGGCGCGGTATGCCGATGGCTTCTTTATTTTCTTGCCGTGACGGGATTGTCAACGGCGGTGGAGCTTGTAGTGGGTCTGCTCTTTCAACAATTGGGGATTCCGCTTTGGGATTATTCGGAGCGAGTGGGCAATTTCATGGGGGTAATTTGTCCGTCCTTTAGTCTGCTCTGGGGAATTCTTTTGACGGTTTTGATGGGGTTACTTTGGGATCGGCTTTGTTCAGAGGTCGCAAAAATTCCAGTGCGGGTACAAAGGGTGGCGGCGATTGGGATGACGGTTCTGATCGGCGCGGATTTTTTACTCAATTGTTTCTTCGTGGTCTTCCACGGGGAGCGGTTTTGGTTTTTGTAAAAAAGAGCAAGAGTAAGAGTAAGAGAAGAACGCCTTCTATTCTTGCTCTCAGCGCACCGATCACGCATTGACACGCTTTTATGGTTTCACAAAGTTTACCCGCCGCCCCCTGTGGGTTTCGGGCGAGGAAAATTGACTTTTTCGACAGACTGAGAGCCAACGCGAACGTTTGCGTTGGCTCAGTTTACTGACAAACCCTATTTTGAGAAATTGATTTGTCGATTTGCACAAAACAAAAGGCTCCCTTGTGTAAAGGGAGCTGTCGCAAAGCGACTGAGGGATTGTTTTTCGGTAAAAAAATTGCTTTTTTTACAATCCCT
>JAFTPX010000005.1 GCA_017463065.1 Clostridia bacterium | reverse complement strand
GTCTCGCATACGCTCGACAGCTCCCTCCGAGAGGGAGCCTCTTTTTAAGTCCCGACCTACGTTCGAAAACAACTTGATTCCTCGCTTCGCTCGGATAAATGAACCGAGCATAGCTAATGCTTTTTATCCACATCGGCACAGCCGATGGTTCTTATATACAATAGAATGGGTGCCTCAAACGAAATTGTTTGAGGTGCCCTGCTCTTTTTTTTATCAATTTTTTTAAAAATTGAGACTAAGTGAGACTCAGGGTAACCATTTGACACGAAATCCTGCGGTACAATATGGGTGCACAGACGGAAAGGAGGTCAAACGGATGAATCAGAAACGCGGCATTCTCCCCGTTCGGGACGCATGCCGCAAAGGAACCTTGAGACGGATGCTGGAGAAATACTTACAGCTCTGTCATCAATCGACAAATGACACCGTTACGCAAGGTGTCTCAAAACGGTCCGTGCCGAAACTCGGCACAAGCTTTCCCAATCTTGCGGGCTTTTGCCGTTTTGCCCACGTAGGAACCGAGGAGCTATTATCGCTCTCCGAGGAATTCCCCGAGGAGGTGGATCGGCTGTTGGCAATTCTGGAGGACGAGGCTTTGAATTCTTCTCTGCCTCCCGCTCTTCTTTCGATCTATCTGAAAAAACGGTTGGGCTACGACCGAGACGAGGATCGCGGTGAGCAGGAGAACGTTGGATTGAACATTCGCTTCGAGCACGATATTTTCCGTGACGGCGAATGAGGAAAAGACGAAAAAAAGAAGCAACCGAGCTAACCGTTCTCGGGATTCCAACCCAACGGCAGCAAGCCTTCTTCGACTCCCGAGCACGTTTTACCGCTTACGGGGGTGCCCGCGGCGGAGGAAAGTCATGGGCACTGCGGCGCAAGCTCTGCGCCATGTGCCTTCGCTATCCCGAAATTCGATGTCTTTTGGTCCGAAGAAGCTTTGACGAGCTGAAAGCCAACCACGTACTTCCCTTTCTCAGAGAATACGGCGCGCTGGTTTCCTATTCGGAATCGGCAAAGGCACTTCTCTTTCCAAACGGCAGTCGCATTGATTTGGGGTACTGCTCCTCCGACCGTGACGTACTCCGCTATCAGGGTCAAGAATACGACATCATCGCCATCGACGAGGCTACGCATCTGAGCGAATACAGATTTTCTATTTTTAAGGCCTGTCTGCGAGGCGTAAAAAATTATCCGAGACGAATGTATTTGACCTGCAACCCCGGTGGAATTGGGCACGCATGGGTCAAGCGGCTCTTTGTGGATCGTAATTTTCGCGTGGGAGAACGACCTGAGGATTACGCGTTTATTCCCGCGTTGGTCTATGACAATCAAGCGCTTTTAGATGCGGATCCCGATTACGTCCGCTCGCTGGAATCCCTGCCTCCCCGCCTTCGGGACGCTTGGCTATACGGGCGGTGGGACGTATTCGAGGGACAATTCTTTCCGGAATTTGATGAATCGATACACGTATGCGCCCCACACACCATTCCCTACGGGCGGGGATTCAAGTACTTTGTGGCTTTGGATTACGGATTTGATATGCTGGCGGCACTTCTCGTTGGAATCGACGAGGAAGGAAATCTTTACTGTCTGCGAGAGCATTGCCAGTCCGATCTGACATTGACAGAGGCGGCGGAGGCGGTTGCGGCACTTTGCCGCGGCACACCCGTGGAATTCGCGGTAGCATCCCCCGATTTGTGGAATCGCCGTCAAGACAGCGGAAGAAGCGGTTTTGAGCTGATGCAGGCAATCCGAGGGATGCCTCCCATGCTCCCCGCTGACAACCGACGGATCCCCGGTTGGCGGATTCTGCGAGAATATCTTTCCGAGTCGGCAAACACACCTCGACTGCGGATCTCCTCCAATTGCCATGAGCTGATCCGCTGTCTGCTCGCGTTGCTTTGCCATGCGGATCGACCTGAGGATGCGTCCTCCGAGCCCCACGGGATCACCCACGCCCCCGAGGCATTGCGCTACGCCGTTATGAGCCGTTGTCCGCCCCCCGTGGTGGAATCGGAGCTTCCCTTCCGATTTTCCAACCGCTCCGACTCTTTGTTTTTCGACTGATCAACACGTCTGTGCCATCGAAAAACGAAAAAACAGAAAGGCAAAAAATTATGTCCAATCAAAACAAACAAACCAAACATACCGTAACGCTGAATGGGTTTGGCGGTATGGATTCGGCAATCTGCCGTCGGGATGCTACCCATGCCGCCGATATCGTGAACTTTCGAATCCGAACCGACGGCTCTCTGGAAAAGCGATGTGGCTACCGTCACCTTGCCGAGCTGGGAGGCACGCCTCGCGCGTGGATCGTGGGATCACCAAACGGAACGCCATCGGGGTACGCGTTGGTATACAACAACATTAAGAAGGTAAATCTTTCTTCGGGAACGATCACCACGCTGGGCAAAATCGGCACAAGCACGGGTCCCGCATGCTTCTTCTTTTATCACGGAGATCTTTATCTAACCGACGGACAGGAGCTATACCGCTACGCGAACTCCACCTTCACCCCCTGCAAGGGATACGTCCCTCTTTTCGGAAAAGACTGGAAAAACAACGAGGTCGGTGAAATCTTCGAACCGAAAAACATTTTGAATCAACAAGTGAGAATCACCTATAAAATCGCCGATCCTCCCTCGGGGTTTCTTTGTGTGGGAGAACCCATAGAATCGGTTGAGGCAGTTTATCACAACGGAATTCTTCTTTCAGAAGAAGAATACTACATTGACAACCAATATCAGTCGGTCAATGTGTCTACTTTCCCTGCTGTGGGCGACCGCTTAACGGTTTATCTGACTCTTCAAACCTGCCTAAGCTCACACAAAAACATTCTCTGTCAGGCAACCGACGGGCTCCTATTCGGAGACGCCGACAACCACCGCCTATTCCTTTGGGGGATGGAAGATCATCCCAGCACTGTTTTCCGCTCTGTCCACGTATCGGAACGCAGTCTGGAGGAATCCCGCAAGCATTATCCCTATAGCGACCGCATCTATTTCCCAAAGGATTTTGAGTTCATCGTGGGAAATGGACAGCACAAGCTTCAGGGTGCGGTCAAGCAACAGGACCGTCTGCTCTTCTTCACCGAAGGAGAGGTGTGGATGTCCAAAGCGGATGCGTCTGGTATGGAGGAATTTCCTACCGTCAGCGTGCATCCTGCCATCGGATGCCCAACCCCAAAGGGGATGGTTCTGGCAGGAAACGATGCTGTTTCCGTAGGAGACACCACGGTATGGCACTGGGAAAAGGATGCCAACCATACGGGCGGCTATCGCGCCATCAGTCTATCCGAACCGATTGATCCGACCATCGGATCCGAGGAATTTTCCCATCTCGGACTCTTTTACGATTTCCATAAAAATGAGCTTTGGCTTTTCCATCCAGACAATGGCGATGTCCGCATCTGTCATTTGCCGTCAGGAAACTGGTATCGTTTTCAGGGAGTTGTCGCCGATCGCTTCTTTGACGGAAAGGAATCCATAGGATTTCTTCGCGGCGAGTCCCTGTTCCTCTTTGATCCTACTCTCACCGAGGATCATGAAAAGGATGGCTCTATCCGTCCCATACAGGCAATCTACCGTAGCGGAATTCTTGATTTCGGAACGGAAAAGCGAAAAAATCTTTGCAAGCTGATCCTGTTCGGTGATCTGGACGGCGGTACGGTCACACTGCAAATCTCCCCTGACGAGTGTGCCCAGACCGATTGCCAGCTATCGGCAAAGGAGAACGAGCCCCATTCGATTCTCATCCGCAGACTGCATTCGGGAAGATTCCGTCACGCTTCCCTTACCTTGACTGCTCCTGACAGCCCTCGGCAGGTCATTCACCGTCTGGAGCTTCACACGCGATAATAAGAAAGGAATTTACCTATGAATCATTCAATCAAAAAAGCCTGGCAGCAATATGAGGCAGGAAAAAACTATAAACGCCGCATCGGGCTTTACGAAACCATTCGCCGAAACGAGCGCTTTTACCGCGGAGAACAGTGGCAAAACGGCGAGGGAGCAGATCTGCCCAAGCCTGTGTTCAACATCATTCGTCGGATCATGGATTATTTGGTCTGTTCGGTCGCTGCCACCGATCTTTCGGTCCGATTTACCGACGAAAACCTGCCCTTCCTGAAGGAAGGGCGGGAAGCGAACTCTCTCAAGGAGGGACTGGAGGTGCTTTCCGCCAATGCGGCGTACCGTTGGGAACGATGCGCCATCGACAAGCAGCTTCTGAGGTTGCTGACCGATGCCGCTATCACGGGAGACGGCGTGCTATACTGCTACTGGGATCCCTCCATCAGAAGCCCTCAGCTGTTTCAGGGCGATATCGTAACCGAGGTCGTTGACAACGTGAATCTGTTCGTTGCAGACGTCAACCGCGCCGATATTCAGTCTCAGGATTATATCATTCTGGCAGGACGAGCCTCGGTTGCTTCTCTGCGTGCCGAGGCGGCACAAGCAGGTGCTTCCGAGGAGGAGCTTCGGAAAATCTGTCCTGACAACGACGTGTCCCATCAAAGCGGCGATCTGGCAAAATATGAGCTGGAGGGAGACGAGGAAGCCAAAGCCACCTATCTGGTGAAATTCTGGAAGGAGGACGGAAAGGTGGTGTTTGAAAAATCCACCAAGGATTGCTCCATTCGGCGGGCAAAAACCGATTGCCGCCTGTATCCCGTAGCATACATGAACTGGATCCCCTCCAAAAACAGCTTTCACGGCACCTCCCCCATCACGGGGCTGATCCCCAATCAGAAGTTTATTAACCGCGCCTACGCCATGGCAATGAAGCACATGACCGACACGGCGTTCTCCAAGGTCATCTACGACAAATCCAAAATCCCCGAGTGGTCCAACGAGGTAGGTCAAGCCATTGCCGCCGTCGGCGGTGGCAACATCGCCGACGCGGTATCTGTGGTTGGTGTGGGCGAGATGCAAAGCGGCTATCTGGAGCTCATCGAAAGTGCCATTACCACAACGAAGGAGCTGATGGGGGCAACCGAGTCCGCTCTCGGAAACATGGAGGCAACCAATACCAGCGCGATTTTAGCGCTTCAAGAGACCTCCCGCATTCCCTTGGAACAAATCCGAAGCTCCTATTACCGTTGCGTGGAGGATATGGCAAACATCTGGGCAGATATGATGTGCGCTTACTACCCCGCGGAACGTCTGCTTCCCTACCGTACTCGTAACGGCATTACCGCCGCGGAGGTAAATTTTCCCGAGCTGAAAAAAGGATTTCTGTGCGCCAAGATCGACGTAGCGGAAATTTCCCGTTATTCGGCATCCGGCGCGCAAAATTTGCTGGACAAGCTCTTGGATGAGGGGTATATTTCTCCCGCCGCCTACATTCGTCGTCTGCCCTCGGGACTGTTATGTGACCGCCAAGCCCTTTTGGAGGAGCTGATCCCCACAGAGAAGCCCTCTCAACACGAATCTATGAAAATGGAGGATTCAACCAATGAATGAAACTGAAATGACGCTTTCCACGGAACTGCTCCCCGAAGAAACCCTACCGTCCGCAAGCGAAGAGGAGAGCCAAGAGGAGCTCCCTATCGCGGAAGAAACAAAGGCGGAAATCAACTCCGAGGAAGAAATCACCCGCTTGCGGGATGAGATCGCTCAGCTTCGCTCCGCTCTGTCCCAACAGGAGCAGGAAAAGGAGCACGTGCTCCGCGAGCTGAAGGAATTCAACCGTTTGTTTCCCGAAACCTCGGTCAAGCAGATCCCTAACAGCGTATGGAAGCAGGTAGAAGGCGGTCTTCCCCTCAGTGCCGCTTACGCGTTATATGAGCGGGAGACCCTTCTCTCCACCGTTCGCGCCGATGAAATCAACCGTCGCAACGCAGCGCTTTCTTCGGGAAAAGCGGGTAAAAACACTCCCGCCGAATATTTCTCTCCTGACGAGGTACGCGCCATGTCGCAAAAACAGGTTCATGAAAACTATGCCATCATTGTGGAATCCATGAAACGCTGGCATTAAAACAACAATCATTATTCAAATTTAATTTTTTAATCAAGAAAGGAATTTAAAAACTATGGCTATTTCTAATTTTATCCCTACTATTTGGAGTGAAAATCTTTCTTCCGCACTGAACAAAAAGTACGTTGCCGTTGCCAACTGCAACCGCGACTACGAGGGTGAGATCCGCAATTGCGGTTCCGTGGTCAAGATCTGCGGCGTAGGTAATATTACTGTCGGGGATTACACCAAGAACACTGATATGAGTACGCCCCAGTCGCTTTCCGATACCGTAAAGGAGCTGACCATCGATCAGGCAAAATATTTCAATTTTCAAATCGACGACGTAGACAAGGTACAGAGTATGCCCAAGCTTCTGGATGCCGCTATGGCAAATGCCGCTAACACGTTGGCAGACGCCGCAGACAAATACGTATTCTCCTTTGCCACGCAGGCGGCAAACACCATTGTCAACGATGCCACCACCGTCAACAACATCATGGATACCATCATCCAGGCACGTCAGCGGCTGTACGAGAGAAACGTTTCCGATTCCTCGTCCGTGGTACTGGAGATTTCTCCCGCAATCGCGTCTCTGATTTACAAGGCAAAGCTTAATCTTTCCTCCGACAATGCGGAAACGCTGGAAAGTGGCTGCATCGGCAGCCTTGGCGGATGCAAAATCTTCGTATCCAACAACATCGAAAATGAATCGGAAGGCAGCACCGTCTACTACAAGTGCATGATGCGCACCAAGCGCTCCATTGCCTTTGCGGAACAGCTTTCCGAAATCGATGCTTACCGTCCCGAAAAGCGATTTGCCGATGCGGTAAAGGGACTGCACCTGTACGGCGCCGCCCTCGTTTACCCCGAGGAGCTGGTTCTGCTGGATCTGGGAGTAGAAAACTAACAATGAAGAATCGGGAAATTTATGAAAACGCGCTTCGTATTCTCGCTCAAAATACCACTTCGGGAGAAAATGAGGATTACGAGGAACGAGCACCCTATCTAATTGCCTCCTTTTGCACCGAGGCGGAGGATACCGACCGCTTTCTCCGTCTCGCCCTCGGCGAGGCGGTAGCGGCAACGTTTGAAAAGGTGTGGCTTGCCTTAGAAGCGGATTTTCCTCTGCTGGACCGTTTGGCTCCCGTCGCTTGTCTGTACGTGGCGGCTATGCTCATTCTGGATGAGGATGGCGATCTGTCCGACAAGCTGTACGAGCGGTATTGCGATATCATGTCCGGAATTCGTTCCGATATTCCCGCTACATTGGAATCGATCTCTGACACGTATTTTTAATACGTTCCCAAGGGTAACTCCGTAAAAGCTTCAGGCAATAGGAGCGAAATGGAATCCAAAAGAATCCCTTTTGTTCATATTGCCCACCCCCTGACCATAAAATGGTCGGGGGGTGATTTTTTTGCATTCGTCTTGGATTCGCAGGTTTGCATTCCTTCCGATAATGATTCTTTTCCTCTCCGCCTGCCAGCCCATTTCCTTTGGGGAAATCGATTCGGAGCCAAGCTTCTCCGAGCCGCCACGAAAAGCATGGCAGGAGGCGGTGACTTACGAAGCGAAGAACTATGAGATCGTCCGCGGGCTTTGGATTTCCCAATTTGATTTGTTCCCCATTTGCGTAGACGGTGAGAAGCAACGAAAGGAAGCAGACTACACCCGTCGGGCGCAACAGATGATCGACAACGCCGCCTCTCTCGGCATCAATACCGTTTTCGTGCAGGTGCGCCCCAACGGCGACAGCTTTTATCCTTCCGAGCTGTTTCCCTCGTCCCGTTACGCGACAGGACGGATCGGTAGCTCTTTTGAATACGATCCCTTCTCGATTCTGTTGGAGCTTGCCCACAAGGCGGAGCTTTCGGTGCACGCATGGATCAATCCTCTGCGTTGCTTTTCCGAAGGGGACCGAGCCACGTTGAACGAGGCAAAATCCTCGGAAGCATATCGGGCACTTCTTTGGAGCAACCGCAGTCTCTATGACGATTATATTCAGCCCGTAAACGGGATCTGGTATCTGAACCCCGCCTACAAAGAAACCCGAGGACTTGTCTGCGAGGGGGTTGCGGAAATTCTCTCCCGATACAACGTGGACGGCATCCATATCGACGATTATTTTTATCCCACCACCGAACAGAGCTTTGACGCTGTGGCATTCGCCGCTTATCGCTCTCGGGACGGCACCGATTCCCTTGGGGCATTTCGCCGTGAAGCCATCAATTGCTTGGTTAAGGAGTTATGGGAAACGGTAAGGGCGGCAGGGGGAAACCGTTTATTCGGGGTCAGCCCCGGTGGGAATCTGGAGCGGAATTACAACGAGCTTTACGCCGACGTTGCCGCATGGTGCGCCAAGGACGGCTACGTAGACTATCTTTGCCCGCAAATTTATTTTGGATGGGAACACGATACCATTCCCTTCGCAAAGGCCTGTGAGCGTTTTTCCGCCCTAACGGCAAATACCTCCATTCGCCTGATCATCGGCATGACCTTGGGAAAGGCATACGATGGATATTACGGCAAGGAGGATTCTTACGCGGGAAGCGGAAAAACGGAATGGATCGAGCATACGGACGTTCTGCGGCGCTGTTTTTTCTATGCCGAGGAGCTGACGAATGGCAACGGGGTCGCCTATTTCAGCTATCAATATTTCTTTTCTCCCACGGATGGAACGGAAATCAAGGAAACCGCCTCGGAGCGGAGTGGCTTCGTTCCGTTACTCAAAGAGGATTCGAAAAAATATTTTTAAAAAATTCTAAAAAAGTGTTGACAAGCGGGTCTTGGTGTGATATAATATTTAAGCGTTCGGAAAAATTCCGATTTCGCATGGCGGGATAGCTCAGTTGGCTAGAGCAACCGGTTCATACCCGGTAGGTCATGGGTTCAAGTCCAATTCCCGCTACCAGGCCCGTTGGTCAAGCGGCTAAGACACCGCCCTTTCACGGCGGTAACGGGAGTTCGATTCTC
>JAFTPX010000004.1 GCA_017463065.1 Clostridia bacterium | reverse complement strand
TTTGCCAGTGCTTTCTTTTGCCTACTTTATCCTTTGTGCAAACGCTAAAAAAACATTTGCCAGTGCTTTCTTTTGCTTACTTTATCCTTTGTGCAAACGTTAAAAAACCATTTGCCAGTGCTTTCTTTTGCTTACTTTTCTTTCGCGAAAGAAAAGTAAGACGCGTCCTTGACTTTTTGGCGTATAAGGTGTTATAATAATGGTATCACGATCAAACAAGGAAAAACTATGAAAAAATTACGATTTAGCGTCAAGGGCATGAGCTGTGCCGCTTGCGTAGCACACGTGGAGCACGCCGCCACAAAGGTATGCGGTAAAGAAACCGTCAACGTCAGTCTGCTGACCAACTCCATCACGGTTCTGGTGGAGGACGACGTAAATGAGGAGAAGGTATTTTCAACTCTGAAAAAAGCTCTATCCTCCGCTGGTTACGGACTGGAAAACGAGAACGAGCGCAAAAAGAATCAAGCGGAGGAGGACTTCAAAAAAGGCATTCGCAAGCTGGTCGCCTCGGGGATATTGACCGTCCTTCTCATGTATATTGCCATGGGCAGCATGATGGGACTTCCCGTCCCCGCCGTCCTCACCCAAAACGGTGTGATCTTCGGTTTGTGTCAGCTGGCGCTGGCTCTTCCCGTGATTCTTCTCAATTTCAAATTTTACCGAAACGGCTTTTTCGCCCTCTTTCACGGCGCGCCGAACATGGATTCCCTGATTGCCATCGGCTCCTCCGCTTCCCTTCTGTACGGTCTGGTTGCCGTGGGGATCATGGCGTACGGCTATGGAGTAGGCGATCACGGGCTGGTTCACAGCTACTATCACAATCTGTATTTTGAGTCCGCCGCAATGATCCTGACACTGGTCTCTCTTGGCAAAACGCTGGAGGGTCGGGCAAAATCCAACGCCGCGAAGGCGGTGACGAAGCTCGCCGCCTTGATGCCCCAAACTGCCCGTCGGGAACGAAACGGCACGGTGGAGGAGCTCCCTCTGTCCGAGATTGAGGTGGGCGACGTTCTTCTGGTCCGCGAGGGAGAGACGATCCCCGTGGACGGCGTGGTTCTGGAGGGTGTGGGATCGGTAGACGAATCCGCCATCAGCGGAGAAAGTATTCCCGTGGAAAAAGGAGAAGGAAACGAGGTTACCGCTGTCTGTACGCTGACGGGCGGTCACCTGAAGATCCGCGCCGAGAAAATCGGCTCGGATACGGTTCTTTCCCGTATCATCGGTCTTTTGGAGGATGCCGCCGCATCCAAAGCCCCCATTGCCCGTATCGCGGACAAGGTCAGCGGTATTTTCGTGCCCGCGGTCATTGCCATCGCGGTTCTGACTGCCGCCGTCTGGCTGATTGTCACAAGGGACGTTGCCCGCGCCTTTGAGTGCGCCGTCTCGGTTTTGGTGATCTCCTGCCCCTGCGCCCTCGGTCTGGCAACTCCCACCGCCGTTATGGTGGGAATTTCCCGCGGAGCGGGTCTGGGTATTCTGATCAAAAGCTCCGAATCCTTGGAAAATCTTCATTCCGTCCGCTATTTTCTCACCGATAAAACGGGAACGCTGACCGAGGGAAAGCCCTCTGTCACCGACGTGATCTGCTTTTCGGGTAACAAGGAAGATCTGTTGCGCTACGCCTACGGTGCCGAAGCAATGTCCACTCACCCTCTGGCGGCGGCTGTCTGTCGAGAAGCGGAGGCAAGAGGAATCGAACGTCCCCAAGCCACCGACTATCTCTCTTGTGTGGGAATGGGAATACAGGCAACGGTGGACGGAAAACGATGTGTCGTCGGAACCCCCGAATTTTTGCGTCAAAACGGCGTAAACGCTTCAGAGGGGTCTTTCCTCGAAAAAGAGATGAAACGACTGGAGGAGCGTGGAAAAACGGCAATCTGCGTGGCTGTGGAGTTCGAGCTCAAAGGAATTTTGGGAATTGCCGATCATTTACGGGCAGACAGCGTGCAGGCGTTGGGTGCTATGAAGAAGATGGGGATCACCCCCGTCATGCTCACGGGAGACAACGAGCGGACCGCACGCGCCATTGCCGAGGAATGTGAAATCGATTATTACGCCCGCATGCTTCCCGAGGACAAGGAAAAGAAAATTCGGGACTATTCCGCTATGGGACGTTGCGCCATGGCCGGAGACGGGATCAACGATACCCCAGCTCTTGCGGCGGCAGACATCGGCATTGCCATCGGGGCAGGTACGGAGGTAGCCGTGGACTGCGCGGACGTGGTTTTGTCGAAAAACTCCTTAGCGGACGCGGTAACGGCGATCGATCTGTCCAGAGCCACCATCACCTGCATCAAGCAAAATCTGTTCTGGGCACTGATCTACAACTCCATCTGTATTCCCGTTGCGGCGGGAGTCCTGTATCCCGCCTTTGGAATCACTCTATCCCCCATGATCGCCTCTGCCGCCATGAGTGTATCCTCGGTCTGTGTGGTACTCAATTCCCTGCGCCTGCGTACCGTCAACATCTACGGAGACGGCAAAAAAGAAAGAAGAAAACGAAAGCTACGAGAAAAAGAACAAAAAACAAAAGAAATAGAGAAAAAATCAGAAAAGGAGAACACCGAAATGTTTGGAAAAATGAAAACCGTTACCTTCGGCGTGGAAGGAATGATGTGTAACAATTGCAAGGCTCACGTGGAAAAGGCTCTGTCCGAGATCAAGGGCGTCAAATCCGCCGTTGCCGATCCGGACGCCAAATCCGTAACCGTCGTCGCCAAGGAATCCGTGGAGGAATCCACTCTCAAGGATGCCGTCACCAAGGCAGGCTATCGGATTCTTTGAGAAAAACGCCAATACAGAAAAATCGGCAGAGGAGCAATTCTCTGCCGATTTTTCTTTTCCAAACTTTCATCAAAAATCCCTTATATATAATAATATTATATTATTTATATAAATATTAAATTATTTGAAGAAAATCCTTGCAAAAAAGGAGAATTTGTGTTATAATATTACCTAGAATACTTTTGCCATTTTTATGGCGTTTGTCGAAAAATTTTTATCAAAGAACGGAGTTTATTCATGTCCTATCTCGACGACCTTTCCGACATTTGGGAAGCGGTAAAAGTCCATATCAAGGAACAAAACGGATATGCGCAATCCATCATGGATCTGTGGTTTGGTGATTTGAAGGTTCATTCCTATGAAAATAACGTGATCACCCTTTCCACCGTTTCGGAATTCAAGCATAAAATCGTCAGCGAAAAATATATGGATATGATCCGCGACGGTTTTGCCGCTCTGCTTGGCTTTGAGGCAGAGATCAAGCTCCTCTTTAACGGTGTTCCCACCTCTCCCGAAAAGATCATGAATCAGATCACGGGCAAGGAAGCAAGCCGACAGGCTACGCAAGAGCAAGGAGAGGACAAGTCGGGAAGCTTGGTTCCGCCCAACGTTCAATTTGAATACAATTTTGAAAACTTTATCGTAGGAAACTCCAACAAGTTTGCCCACGCGGCTTGCCGCGCGGTAGCGGACCGTCCTGCCACGGACTACAATCCTTTATTCATTTACGGTCCCAGCGGTCTTGGAAAAACCCACCTGATGAATGCGGTGGTCAACGAGATCAAGCGAAAAAAGCCCAACACCAGAGTTCTTTACATCAAGGGTGACGAATTCACCAATCAGATGATCGAGAGTCTGGCAAAGCAGGAGATGTATAAATTTCACGACCGATACCGCAACTGTGACATTCTTCTGATTGACGACATTCAATTCATTGCGGGAAAAAACTCCACCCAAGAGGAGTTTTTCCACACCTTTAACACGTTATACGAGGAGCACAAGCAGATCATTCTTACCTCGGACCGACCGCCGAAGGACATTCCGACCTTAGAGGACCGATTAAAGACCCGATTTGAGTGGGGCTTATTGGCAGACATTCAGCCCCCTGACTTAGAGCTTCGGATTGCCATCATCAAGAAGAAGGCGGAGCAGGTTTCCATTGATATTCCCGACGAGGTACTGACCTTTCTGGCGGAAAATCTTCGTTCCAACATCCGACAGATCGAGGGAGCGATCAAGAAGCTGAGTGCTTTGAGCTTTCTTTCGGGGCAGAGAATTTCCATGGAGCTTGCGAAGGGTTGTCTTTCGGAGCTTTTGGGAGGCGCGGAGCCTGTAAACGTCACGGTAGAAAAGATATTTGGAGCGGTACAGGCAAAATATAACGTATCGAAGGCGGAGCTGGTTGGCAAGAAGCGAAACAAAGAGATTGCCTCTGCCAGACACATTGCGGTATTTTTGATTCGGGAGATTACGGACATGTCCTATCCCAGCATTGCGAAAATTTTTGATCGGGATTATGCGACGATTCACGCGTCCTTTGAGCAAATGGATCGGAAGTACACGTCCGATTCCATGTTCAAGATTGAGCTGGACGAGCTCATTAAGGACGTAACAGGCTGATCAATCCTCACGGCTACTACCTGCGAGAAAAGTTTTTGTGTCGCTTTTTCAAAAAGAGACCACCGAAAAAGAGAGGGATTTCGCCCGTCGCGACGGGCGACCGCCGATCGCGGCGGATCCGACAAGCCTTTTAAAAAAGGCTTGTCCGAAAACTTGCTCTCGGTTTTTCCTTGAGGATCTCCGCGACGTTTCCATTTCTTTTCCATACGACCAAAAAAAAAAATTTTCTCCATATCCTTCTTGTGGAAAAAATAAAAAATACACCGCAAAACCTCAATATATCCCTACCTCGTAAAAGTAAAAAAAACTTTTCCAAACCCTGTGGAAAATTTATTCATCCCTCTACGACATCCTTCTTCTTTTCCATAGAAACCATTGAGAAAAATTTTCCCATACCCCGACTGTGAAAATCCGAAAACGCTGTCTTCCCTTCAAAGCTTAGAAAAATTTCCCCTTTTGTCGGTTCAACCGAGGTTTTCCATAAAACCTCTCATAGCTTCTCCCGAACCGATACAGGGCGTTTTCCCAATTTCAAAGTTGCAAAATCCCTTGTCCTGTCAACGAAAAATCGAGTTCTCCATAGTTTCCATGCTCCCTAATAATACTATTGCTAATATTTTTAAGTATTTTATTTATTTTTTATGATAACGACGCAATAAAAAATCCCGCATAGGATTTGCCGCGTCTTTGGGATAAGCTCCCAAGAAAGGATTTGTTATGAAAGTTATTTTCAACCGCTCTGAAATCAGCGCCGCCGTCGCACCCCTGATGTGCGCCGTCTCGGGAAAATCTACCTTGACTACCATCGAAGGAATTCTCATTGAGGCAAAATTTCCCGATACCTGTGTGATGACGACCTTTGATCTGGAAAAGGGTGTTCGTATTACTGTGGAGGCAAAGGTCATCGAAGAGGGTAGCTATATTATTAACGCCCAAAAGTTTAACCAGACCCTTCGGGTTATGGAGGGCGACGAGGTCACACTGACGGTGGATCATAAGCTGGTCGCTTGTATCTTCAGCGGAAAATCCTCTCATAAAATGAGCGCCCTTTCCGGTGAGGACTTCCCCAATATTCCCGATCTGGTCAGCGACAGAAGCTTTATCGTCGGGCAGTCTGTGGTCAAGAAGATGATGAATCAAGTCTCCTTCGCTATGGGAATCAACGATCAAAGAAACGTGCTCAACGGTACCTTTATGAAGATCGCCGACGACTCCATTATGATGGTTGCCTGTGATAGCTTTAAGCTGGCAAAGGTCAAGAAAAAAGCAGAGCTTGTCAATAAAAATACCAACGGAAATGCCCATCTGGAATATAAGTTTATCGTTCCCGTAAAAACCATGAACGAGCTAAACCGTCTCATCAGTGACGACGAGGATGCTCTCATGCAGATCTACGTGACCAGAAAGCATATCGTATTTCTCATCGGTGAGCTGACCTTCTTCTCCCGTCTGGTGGATGGCGAATATATCGATTACGACCGTATTATCGTCACCTCTCATCGGATTCATGTCAAGGCGGATAAGAGGGAGCTGGTTTCCGCGCTGGAAAGAGCGGCTCTCGTTACCGAGGAAAGAATCGCGGGAAGCGTTCGCTCTCACGTGAAGCTGGAGGCTGTTGGCGAGCTATTGAAGATTTCCGCCGTTTCCTCCGCGGGAAGCACCTACGACGAGCTTACCATCGAGCATACGGGAGACGATATTCTGATCGCCTTTAATAACCGATATCTGATTGACAGCATCCGCTCCTGCAGCGAAGATAAGCTGACGCTGTCCATGTCCTCTCCTTTGACCAGCATGAACATCGAGCCCTCCGAGGAGAGAAAAGAAGGTGAGGAGGAGATCTTCATGCTTCTGCCCGTCAGAATGAAGGAATAATCTTTCATCTCTATGTACTGTAAAAAAATTTCGGTTCTCAATTTTCGGAATATCGAGCGGGCTGAGGTGGAATTTTCCGAAGGTGTGAATATTCTCGCGGGGGAAAACGCCCAAGGAAAGACCAATTTGCTGGAAGCGATCTTTTATCCCTCCGTGGGACGAAGCTTTCGTGGCGCTCATACTCCCGAGATCATTCGATTCGGAGAAAAATCCGCCGAGATCCGTATGGATTTTCGAGATGCCAAGCGGGATCAATCCATTGGTGTCAAGATTTTTCGGGACAAGCAGAGGCAGATCGAGAAAAACGGTCTGCGGCTGGATAAGCTTTCGGATCTGGTTGGGTCCTTTCGGGCAGTGCTCTTTTGTCCCGAGCACCTGTCTATGATCAAGGACGGACCCTCCGAGCGGCGGGGATATATGGATATGGCGATCAGTCGGATGTATCCCATGTATCTGTATTCCCTGCAAACCTACAGCTATCTGCTTCGCCAAAGAAACGCTCTTTTGAAATCGGCGTGGAACGATCGGGCGACTTTTGATGCCACCGTCGAGCTGTGGAGTGAAAAGCTTGCTCACGAGGCGGCGGTCATCTCCGATATGCGCCTGCAATTTGTGAGGCGCGCCTCCCGTTACGTTGCCGAATGCTTTGGCGAAATGATGGGAGAGCGGGAAATACCCACTCTGGTCTATGACGGATCCTCGGGGCAAAAGGCAGAGGAATACGCTGACAGAGAATTAACGGAAAAAAAGTATTATTCCCTTTTGATGTCCTCTCACGACCGAGAAATTGCCGCCGGAGCTACGTTGTGGGGAATTCACAAGGATGATTTGGATATTTGTCTGAACGGCAAGAGCGCGAGAATTTACGGTTCTCAGGGTCAACAAAGATCCTTGGCGCTTGCTATGAAGCTGGCGGAAGGAGAAATTTGCCGAGAGGAATTCGGAGATTATCCCGTTTTTCTCTTTGATGACGTTCTCTCGGAGCTGGATGCCTCCCGTCGGGACTATCTGATCCATAAAATCCGAGGAAAGCAGGTGATCCTCACCAGCTGTGAGCCCGATTTGCTCTCCGATATGAAAAATGTACGGAGAATATTAGTAGAGAACGGCTCCTACTTTTCTTTTAAAAAAGAAAAGTAGGCAAAAGAAAACACTGGCAATTTGTTTCTTAATGTCTGTACAAAAGATAAAGCAGGCAAAAGAAAACACTGGCAAATGGTTTTTTAATGTTTGCTAAAAAGATAAAGCGAGCAAAAGAAAAAACTGGCAATTTGTTTCTTAATGTCTGTACAAAAGATAAAGCAGGCAAAAGAAAACACTGGCAAATGGTTTCTTAATGTTTGCGAAAAAGATAAAGCGAGCAAAAGAAAACACTGGCAATTTGTTTCTTAATGTTTGTATAAAAGAAAAGTAAGTAAATTAGCCATTTGTTTAAAAAAATTGTTTATTTTACGGACCGTCGAGGACGTCGGTCCCTACGGTTTCTTGAAAAATATCGTTTTTCGGTAGCCGTAATAATCAAGGTTATCTCTTGTTTCAAAAGAACAGAGTCAAGGATTCTTTTGAATTTTGTAGGGACCGGCGTCCTCGACGGTCCGTAAGAATGAAACAAAAAAGAAAAGTGTGGATATCAGGCTACGATGAAAACGATGTACCTCCACGTAGGAAACGGTAAAATCATCAGAAGTCGGGACGTGATCGGCATTTTCGATATGGACAACACTACCGTATCGTCGGTTACGCGACGCTTTCTGAATCATAAGCAAAAACAATTATTGGTGGAAATTGCGGCTGTGGAAATTCCCAAATCCTTCGTTCTCTTTTTCGAGAACGGATTGACCAAAATCTGCTTTTCCCCACTTTCCTCCTCTGCGCTCAGAGGAAGAATGAATACACGTAATCTTTGAAAGGCATGGGTTAAAAAAGAATGGACAACAACACGCATCAGGTATATGATGAAAACCAAATACAGGTATTGGAGGGTCTGGAGGCGGTCAGAAAGCGTCCGGGTATGTACATCGGTACCACGTCGATTCGAGGTCTTCATCATTTGGTGTATGAGATCGTGGACAACTCGATCGACGAGGCATTAGCGGGATACTGTGACAGAATTATCATAACCATTAATCCCGACAACAGCGTAACCGTGGAGGATAACGGACGGGGTATTCCCGCTGCCATCCATCCCAAGCAAGGCATTCCCACGCCCGAGGTGGTTTATACCATCCTTCACGCGGGTGGTAAGTTCGGCGGAGAAGGCTATAAGATTGCGGGCGGACTTCACGGCGTAGGCGCGTCGGTAGTAAACGCGCTCTCCGAATGGGTAGAGCTGGACGACTGCTATGAGGGCAAACGGTATACCGAGCGGTTTGAGCGAGGACGGGTCGCCAGAGCCTTCCGTGAAGAGGGAGAATATCCCCAGCGTCCTCACGGTGTGAAGGTGACATTCAAGCCCGATCCCACCATTTTTGAGGAAACCGTGTTTGAATACGAGATCCTTGCCAACCGTATGCGGGAGCAGGCGTTCCTGAACGGTGGAATCCGCATTGTGTTGCGGGATATCAGAGGCGAGGAGCCCATTGAAAACGAATATCACTTTGAGGGTGGTATCCGAAGCTTCGTCAGCTATCTCAACGAGCATAAGCACTGCGAATTGATCCACCAAGACGTGATCTATATGAGAGCCGAAAAGGGATCCAGCGTGGCGGAGATCGCGTTGCAGTATAACGATAGCTACAACGAGCTTCTCATGACCTTTGCGAATAACATGAACACCATTGAGGGAGGTACCCACGAAACGGGCTTTAAGTCGGGTCTGACCAAGGTACTCAACGATTATGCCCGTAAGGCGGGAATCCTCAAGGACAGCGATAAGAATCTGTCGGGCGAGGACGTTCGAGAGGGACTTTGCGCCATCGTCAGCGTCAAGCTGGAAAACGCGCAGTTTGAAAGCCAGACCAAAGCGAAGCTGGGTAACTCGGATATCCGTACCTTGGTGGAAAACACCATGGTGACCAAGCTGGGTGAGTATTTTGAAGAAAACCCCGCCACCGCCCGCGCGATTCTGGATAAGGCATTGGCGGCATCCAGAGCAAGAGAGGCGGCACGGAAGGCAAGAGAGCTGACTCGGAGAAAGGGACTTCTTGAGGGATCCTCTCTCCCGGGCAAGCTCCGTGACTGCAACGAGAGAAACGCCGAGCTCACCGAGCTGTATCTGGTAGAGGGAGATTCCGCGGGCGGTTCCGCTACACAGGGAAGAAATTCCCGTTTCCAAGCCATCCTTCCCCTTCGCGGTAAGGTATTGAACGTGGAAAAGAGCCGTTTGGACAAGGTTTACGGCAATCCCTCTCTAATCCCGATCATTCAGGCACTCGGTTGCGGTATCGGTGAGGATTTCGATATTTCCAAGCTTCGCTACGGTAAGATCATTATTATGGCGGATGCGGACGTGGACGGTTCTCATATCCGAATCCTGCTTCTGACCTTCTTCTTCCGTCATATGAGACAGCTCATCGACGACGGCCACGTATATCTGGCACAGCCGCCTCTTTACCGTGTGTATAAGCGGACGGGTAAATCCAAGGAATATTACGCCTTCTCCGATGCGGAAAGAGATAAATATATTGCGGAGCTTGGAGGCACCAACGTGGAAGCCGATCGCTATAAGGGTCTTGGTGAGATGGATGCGGAGCAGCTCTGGGAAACGACCATGGATCCCACTACTCGTACCCTTCTCAAGGTAACCACCGAGGATGCGGTTGCCTGCGACGAAATGTTCTCCCTTCTCATGGGTGATAAGGTAGAGCCCCGCCGTATCTTTATCGAAGAAAACGCAAAATTTGCGGAAAACTTAGATATATAAAACGGTTCGACCCAAATCAAAAAACAAAAATCTGAGGAAAAGGACTATGATCAAAATTCTTTCCATCGGGAACAGCTATTCCACCGATGCCACCCGATATGTATACGGAATCGCACGGGCGGGCGGCGTTGCCATGAAGGTCGTCAATCTTTTCATCGGTGGCTGCAGTCTGGCGCGCCACTATCGCAATATGATGGGCGAGGTTGCCGCTTATGATTTTGAAATCAACGGAATCACCGCAACGGGTATCAAAATCTCCATAAAAGACGCGCTTCTATCCGACGACTGGGATTACGTAACCCTCCAGCAGGCAAGCCCTTTGAGTACAAATTACGAAACCTATCAGCCCTATATGGACAGTCTTGCTGCCTATGTTCGGCAGATGGTGCCCAAGGCGAAGCTTTTGATCCATCAGACTTGGGGATACCGAGAAGGCTCTCCTCGGTTGGAAAAGCTGGGAGCTTCCTCTCACGAGGAAATGTTTCTCGGAGCGAAAGCCGCGTATTTTCAAGCGGCGGACGCTATTGGCGCCAAGAAGATCCTTCCTTCGGGCGAGGCGGTTTGTCTTGCCATGAAGGAAAAGACCGAGGGGATGGAGCTTCACCGAGACGAGATCCATTTGTCTCTGTCTTTGGGCAGATATATCGTGGGCTTGGTATGGTACGGCGTACTGACGGGCAAGGATTTAACCGAAAACAGCTTTTGTGATTTTGACGGTTCCCTTTCCGAGGACGAGATTCTGTTCGCGAAGCGGATCGCCGAGAAGGCAATCAAGGAATATTCCATTTTCCAAAAATAAAACAAACAGGCAGGTAAAAGAGCATTGGAACACGAAAACATAGAATTTAAGGATCAAAAAATCGTCGCGGTGGAGATGGAGAAGGAGGTCAAAAAGTCCTTCATTGAGTACTCCATGTCCGTCATCGCCGCCCGTGCCCTTCCCGACGTACGGGATGGTATGAAGCCCGGTCAGAGACGGATCATGTACGCCATGTACGAGGATCATCTGACCAACGACAAGCCCTTCCGCAAGTCGGCGACCACGGTCGGTAACGTGCTGGGTCGGTATCACCCTCACGGCGACGCCGCCGTTTACGGTACCATGGTTCGTATGGCGCAGGATTTTTCTCTCCGTTACCCTCTGGTAGAGGGTCACGGAAACTTCGGCTCGGTGGATGGAGACGGTGCCGCCGCATACCGTTATACTGAGGCGAGAATGTCCAAGATCGCTGACGAGCTCATGAGCGATATCGAAAAGGACGTGGTGGATTTCCAACCCAACTTCGATAACCGTCTGAAGGAGCCTAAGGTTCTTCCCGCCCGATTCCCCAACCTGTTGGTAAACGGCTCGGTTGGTATTGCCGTGGGTATGGCGACCTATATTCCTCCCCACAATCTGGGGGAGGTCATTGACGCCACCATTTACCGTATGGATAATCCCGAGTGCTCGGTTTTGGATCTGATGAATTACGTAAAGGGGCCCGACTTCCCCACCTATGCCACGATCTACGGTATCAACGGGATCATTCAGGCATATACCACGGGTAAGGGACACCTGAAGGTTCGTGCCAAGGCGACCATCGAGGAGGACAAGCACCGTATTATCGTCACCGAGATCCCCTATCAGGTCAACAAGAGTCTGCTTTGCGAATCCATTGCCACCTTGGCGAAGGAAAAGCGGGTAGAGGGAATCACCGATCTGCGGGACGAAAGCGGCAGAGACGGTATGCGGATTGTCATCGAATACCGCAGAGACGCCAACGGTCAGGTCATTCTGAATCAGCTTTATAAATATTCTCAGCTAGAGGATACCTGCGCCATCAATATGCTGGCACTCGTGAACAACGAGCCTAAAATTCTTTCCCTACCCCAGATTCTCGACGTATACATCGATCACCAGAAATCGGTTATTTACCGCCGTGTGAAGTACGAGCTGGAAAAGGCGAAGGCAAGAGCCCATATCTTTGAGGGCTACCACATTGCCATTGATAACATTGACCGCATCGTGGAGATTATGAAGACATCCAAGTCCATTCCCGAGGCAAAGGAACGCCTGATGTCGGAGTTCTTTACCGTGTCCTATAAGGACGGCTACGAGAACGGATTGGGCAATATCCGTCAGCTCTCCGAGGCGCAAGCGCAGGCAATCGTGGAAATGACCCTCGGTAAGCTCACGGGCATGGAGCGGGACAAGATCGAGGAGGAGCTGGCGAGATTGCACGCCCTCATCATCGAGCTGGAGGGCATCCTTGCCGACGAGGGCAAGATCCTTCAGATCATCAAGGACGAGATGAATGAGATCAAGCGGAAGTATTCCGACGACAGAAGAACCGAGATCGTTGCCGCCACCGACGACATCGAGCTGGAGGATCTGATCGAGAAGCACAACTGTGTGATTACCATGACTCACGCGGGCTATATCAAGCGTCTCCCTGCCGACACTTATTCCGCCCAGAGACGAGGCGGTAAGGGCATTATCGGTATGTCTACCAAGGAGGACGACTTCATTGAAACGGTGATGGCACTTCACAGCCACTCCTATCTGATGATGTTTACCAATAAGGGGAAGGTGCATACCCGTAAGGCATACCAGATTCCCGAGGCATCCAGAACCGCCAAGGGAACCAATATCGTCAACGTGATCGAGATGCTTCCCGAGGAGAAGATCACCGCTATGATCAGCGTGGAGGGATTTAACGAGGGTGAATATCTGACCATGGTCACCAAGAACGGTGTCATCAAGCGAACCCTGCTGACCGAGTACGAGTATCAGCGCAAGGGCGGTAAGATCGCCCTCCATCTGGACGAGGACGACGAGCTGGTATTCGTGATGCACACCCATGGCGAGTGTGATATTATTCTTGCCACCAAGGATGGCTGTGCCGTTCGGTATACCGAGGCGAACGTCCGTCCTATGGGCAGAACCGCTCGCGGTGTGAAGGGTATCAGCCTCCGCGAGGGCGACTACGTAACGGGTGTTGCCATCGTAGAGGAGGGCAAGAGCCTGATTACCGTAACCGAAAAGGGCTACGGCAAGCGCACGCCCTTTGACGATTTCCGTGTGATGAAGAACCGTGGCGGTCTTGGCGTGACCTGCCATAATCTGACCGACAAGACGGGAAGACTTTGCGGGATCCGTTCCGTCAGCGACGAGGACGACCTGATGATGATCACCGATAGCGGTACCATCGTTCGTACCCCCGTGGCGGAGATTCCTAGGTATTCCAGAACCGCGGGCGGCGTGATTCTGATGCGCCTTGCGCAGGGACAGACTCTGGTGAACTTTACCGCTGTTGCGCACGAGGAGCCTGAGGAGGAGCTTGACCGGGTGGCGGATGGTGCCGAGGCAACCGAAGTAACCGAAGCAATTCAAGAGGCAGTGGCTGTGGAATCCACCGAAGCCGCACCCGAGCAGAATTAATTGACATCAAGGGGCTTGTGTAATATCCTGCGCAAGCCCCTGTGGTATGATTGATTATATTTCTTGGGGCGTTGCCCCAAACCCCACTTAAAAACTTTTTGAAAAAAGTTTTTAAGAATTTCAAAAACGTCCTGACAAAAGAAAGGAATGATTATGAAAAAATTTCTTTGTCTGCTTCTTTGTTGTATGATGCTGGTTCCCGTACTGGCGTCTTGCTCCAAGGCTCCCGAATATGCGGAGATTGAAGGTCGCTTCCGCGAGCTGGTGGAGGCGTCTGCCGAGATCAATCATATCCTGTTCGGTACGGGTCTGGCGACCTATGAGAGAGTGGTGGACCCCCGTTCCTCTACCAAGCTCTTTACCGACGAGAAAACGGGTGCGCAGTACCACTATTATCAGATTGAGGATAGCGAAAAGGGCGAGATCATCGCCTTCCGCCAAGCCTATACCACCAAAATTCACGAGGAAGGTACCAACAAATATTTTTACTATGAGGCACTCGATCCTACCTACGGTAAAATACTCGTGATCAACTCTGTGGATACGGCGGAGGATATTTGCCTGCAAATTCTGACCGCCCCCAAGGAGGATGTGGAGCCCTATTACACCCATAGCGAGGACGGGTGGTACGGCTATTTGTTGGAAAACTTTTCTTACCAAAAAGACGAATACGCATACGTAGAGGCAGAGAACGAGCCCAGAGCGGGAGCGGAGCCCTATTATCGGAACGAGGCGAAGGGACGGTATTATTATTTGCTCAGCGACTATACCGAACCCACCTATGAGTCCTTCTATGATGAGGACGATCTCTCCGATTACGATTACGTGCGATTGGATGAAAAATACCGTTCCGTAGAGGAGATCAAGGAGGCGGCGGCGAAGGTGTATTCCGCCGAGTATCTGGAATCGATTTACGAAACCATGTTCGTGGGAACCGCGGCGGCTGACAGTAGTGTCAGGGGTCAGACCGCCCGCTATATCGAATACGCCGACGAGGACGGAGCCATCAGCCTCAGAAAATCCAATACGGTAAAGCCCTTGATCACAGAGACTCGGGTGTATGACTTTTCCACCGCAAAGATAGTTCGACCCAGTAACGGAAAATACGTGAATATTACCGTGGATTCTTACCTGCCCAGCAAGCCTGACGAAATTCTGAACGTCCGTCTGTCGATGATCCTTCAGGACGGCGTATGGATGCTGGATAGCGCGACGTATTGAAGAAGCAATATCCCCCAACGAGTCAATCCGTTGGGGGAAAAGATTTTTGATTGGTATCCGGCGGAGAAGTAATTTATTGAATCAAAGCACTTGACATTTGCCTGATTTTGTGGTAAGATATACAGGTATCGCGGGCGCGGCTGCCCGTATTAAAAATGAATATGCGGGTGTGGCGGAATTGGCAGACGCGCAAGATTTAGGATCTTGTGTTCATTCGTGCAGGTTCAAGTCCTGTCACCCGCACCATGAAGAAACCATAATATTGATACGAAAAATATCGGTATTATGGCTTTTTTATTGCCTAAATAGGGGTATTTTTCCCTTTTTCATAGGTTTTATAGCAAAAATGTTGGCTTGTTTGGATGTTTTTCCTCCTTGCAAGCTTTTTTGAATTTAGCCGTAAAATACAAATCGTTCACTTTATACCCCTATCGTTCAATTTATGGGGTCTTGTTCATTTGTTAATTTATTAAAATCACTTGATTTTTGTTGATTTTTGTTATATAATAAACTCACTTAAAAATACGAATTTATCAAAAGGAGAAAGTCAATGCGCCGCTCAGTTTTATTTCGATTGCTTTTGTTTATCGTTTTTAGTATGGGACTATTAACATTGACAGCCTGCTCTTTAAGTGACTATGAAACCAACATCCACAAAATCAATGAAGAATTCGACAATATATCTATAAAAACAGATACAGCGGATATTGCTTTTGCTCCGTCTAATGACGGAATGTGCAGAGTAGCTTGTTATGAGAAAGCAAAGATTAGCCATTCCGTTGAAGTTCAAGATGGTACTCTTACGGTTAATGTGGTTAACAATAAAAATTGGTATGACTATATCGGGGTTAATATCGACTCGCCGAAGATTACGGTTTATCTTCCCGAAGCAGAATATTCTTCGCTTATTATAGAAGAAAGCACGGGCGATATCGAGATATCGAAGGATTTTGGATTTAAGAACATTGACATTTCCCTTAGTACAGGCGATGTTAAGTGTTATGCGACCGCCTCGGAGACTATTAAAATAGCAGCAAGTACCGGTGATATTTATGTGGAGAGTATATCTGCAAGCTCGCTTGATATTACGGTTTCCACAGGCAAGGTAACTGTTTCCAATGTGACATGCGATGCAGATATGACAATCGGTGTGTCAACGGGAAAAGCTTATCTTACCGATATTGTGTGTAAAAATCTTATCTCATCGGGACGCACCGGAGATATATCGCTGAAAAATGTTATTTCCACAGAAAAGATCTCTATTGAAAGAAGCACGGGCGATGTAATGCTTGACCGCTCGGATGCTACAGAGCTTTTTATAACGACAACTACCGGTAAAGTTGAAGGAAATTTGCTTACTGATAAAGTATTTATCTCAAAAACCGACACAGGTCGCATCGATGTTCCAGGTTCTATTACTGGAGGAAAATGCGAAATTACCACCGGCACGGGAGATATTAGAATCTCGATTTTAGAAGACTGACAATTTGTAGCTCGCGAACTTAAATGGGTGCAAACCTTTTACGGAAATGCACCCATAACTATAAATTTTGCACCCATTTTAAAATGGTATCAAAATTTTGGATTACTCACATATCGAGTGTTCATAACACAAAAAATGAACACTCGATATTTTTTTCTAGGTGTCAGTGTTTTCTTTTTGCTTACTTTTTCTTTTTTAAAAGAAAAAGTAAGGCGCATCCCATCAAAAACAGTTGCAATCTCTCGATAAATTTGGTATAATATATCCGTTGGGCGCGCATTTGCCCGTTCGACGGGAAACGACAAAACGGAAAGGCGAAATATGTCAAAATTTACAGATATTGCTATTATTGGTGCGGGTCATGCGGGGATCGAAGCCGCATTGGCGGCGGCGAGAACGGGCGCGGATACGGTGCTTTTCACCATGTCATTGGAATCCATCGCAAATATGCCTTGTAATCCCTCTATCGGAGGAACGGGCAAGGGGCATCTGGTTTACGAGATCGATGCCTTGGGCGGAGAAATGGGTCGGGTTTCCGATCTGGTTACGCTACAATCCCGTACCCTGAATCTGGGTAAGGGCGCGGCGGTCCATTCCAAACGGGTGCAGGCGGACCGAAAGGCATACCACCGTATCATGAAAGAGGTACTGGAAAATACTGACAATTTGAGGCTGGTGCAAGCGGAAATTGTTGCCGTAAACACGGAAAACGGACGGGTGACCTCGGTCACCACCCGCTTAGGAGAGGTCTGGCGGTGTCAATGCGCCGTTATTTGCACGGGAACCTATCTGGATAGCCGCATTTTCGTAGGAGACGTGAATTACGAAAGCGGTCCCGATGGATTTCTTGCCGCTTCCGCGGGATTGTCTCAATCCTTGCGGGATCTTGGTTTGCGCCTCATGCGATTCAAGACGGGAACGCCCGCCAGAGTGAACCGCCGCTCCATTGATTTTTCCGAGCTGGAGCGTCAGGAGGGTGAGACTCCCGTGATTCCCTATTCGATTCTTACCGAGGAAGGCTTCCTTGACGGCAAGGAGCAGCTTCCCTGCCATATCGTATATACCAATGGGGAGACCCATCGGATCATTCGCGACAATATCACCCGATCCGCCATGTATTCGGGACAAATCCACGGCACGGGACCCCGATATTGCCCCTCCATTGAGGATAAGCTGGTTCGATTCGCCGATAAGGAGCGGCATCAGCTCTTTGTGGAGCCCGTGGGCGCGGATACCGAGGAAATGTATATTCAGGGCTTCTCTACTTCCCTTCCCGTGGACGTTCAGCACGAAATGCTTCATTCCCTAAAGGGCTTTTCCAAGGCAGAGGTCATGCGATACGCCTATGCCATCGAGTACGATTGTATCGATCCCACCCAGCTTTACGCTTCTTTGGAGTGTAAAACCGTGGAGGGACTGTACGGTGCGGGACAATTTAACGGAACCTCGGGGTACGAGGAGGCGGCGGCACAGGGCTTGATTGCGGGACTCAACGCATCCTTGAAGCTCCAAGGGAAGGAACCGCTGGTTCTTGCCCGCTCCGAGAGCTATATCGGAACCCTGATCGACGATCTGGTGACCAAGGGAACCAACGAACCCTACCGTATGATGACCTCCCGCTCGGAGTACCGTCTGCTGTTGCGGCAGGATAACGCGGATCTTCGGCTGACCCCCAAGGGATATGCCGCGGGCTTGATCTCCGAGGAGCGTTACGCTGCGTTTCTGGAAAAACAGCGGTTGACCGAGAAGGAAATGGCACGACTGCGGAATACCCACTATTCTCCCGAGCATTGCAACGGATTTTTAACCGCCCACGGGATGACTCCTGTGGCAAGCGGTGTTTCTTTGGCAGATCTGCTTCGCCGACCAAATCTGACCTACGAAATGCTGGCGGAAATTGACCCCGATCGCCCTTCCCTGCCCCTTCGGGTGGTTACCACCGCGGAGGTGAGCATCAAATATGAGGGCTATATCAAGAGACAGCTCAGCGAGGTGCAACGGCATGAACGCTTGGAAGCGAAACGGCTTCCCTTGAATCTGGATTATTCCGCCATACGGGGACTGCGGCTGGAGGCGGCACAAAAGCTGGAGAAGGTCAAGCCCTTGACCGTAGGACAAGCCTCCCGTATTAGCGGCGTGAATCCTGCCGATATTTCGGTTTTACTGATTTATTTGGGGCTTTATTGACGTTTCACGTGAAACAATTGAAAAGTTCCCTCCTGAAAGGAGTTTTTTATGACGCGCGAAGACTTTCGATCTGAATGCAAACGGATCTTTGCTTTGAATGAGCTTCCCTGCTCCGATGAACAAGCGGATCGGCTCTGTGAGCTGACCGAACGGATGTTGGAAGTGAATAAAAGCATGAATTTGACGGCAATTACCGACGAAAAGGCAATTATTTTGCGGCATTACGTGGATTCTATCACCATTTCCTCGTGGATTCCCGAAGGGGCGTCCTTGATTGACGTGGGTTGTGGAGCGGGCTTTCCTTCCCTGCCTTTGGCGATTTTTCGTCCTGATCTGAGGATCACGTCGCTGGATGGCACCGCCAAGCGAATTACTTACGTAGCGGAGACTGCCAAGGTACTGGGGCTTTCCAACGTGGCGGCGATTGCGGGGCGCGCCGAGGAATACGGATTGAATTCCGCCTATCGGGAGCAATTTGACGTAGTTACCGCCCGTGCGGTGGCGAATTTGTCGGTTCTTGGGGAGCTTTGTCTGCCTTTTGTCAAGGTAGGAGGACAGATGATTGCTATGAAATCCAAACAAGCCGAGGAGGAATTGAAGAATGCGGCGCATTGTATTGCCCTTTGCGGCGGAGGAACGGCTTCCCTACTGGATTGTCGATTGACAGCGGATGGCGAGGAGAATGAGGAACGGAAGCTGATTTTCATTCCCAAGATCGCGCGTACACCGAAAAATTATCCGAGACATTTCTCCAAAATATCAAAGAAACCTCTTTAAATAGATATTTCCCATAAAAGCAACCGACCCGATGCGTCAATCGGGTCGGTTTTTCTCTTTTTTTACCGAATAATTCCCATTTTCTTACAGACGAGCTTCGATTGGTTTTTTATTTCCCGAGTGGTATAATGATTTTATAAAACCTCATGGCTACACCTTCGGAAAGTTTTCGGTCAAGCCTTTTTCAAAAGGCTTGCGGTGTCCAGAGGCGGCGCCTCCGGTCGTCGCCCGCAGGCGACGAAATCCCCCATCGTCAAAAAAGCGCCCGAAAGGGTGAATTGGCGAAGCCAAGAGGGGAAACCACAAGTGGGGTTTCCCCTGTCTGAACGCTCAGTAACTTTCAACCCTCATTCTTTTTCTTTTGACGCAAAAAAGCGCAAAAGAAAAAGAACCAAAAAGAAAACGCCGTTCAGGAGAGTTTCGCCCGTCGCGACGGGCGACCAAAGGCGCTGCCTTTGGAAACCGCGACCTTTTTGAAAAAAGGTCGGTCAAAAACTTCCACGCGGGCAGTCGCCGTGAGGCTTGCGCAAAATTTGTGTTTCACGTGAAACAAAAAAGAAAGGAAGAAGAAAAATGACAGAGTTACGGTATTTCAAAAAGCTAAAACCATCCGAGGAGGAGCCATGCGATCGTGTAGTTCAGGTTAAAACCGACGACATTCGACCCAATCGAGCGCAACCAAGAGCGGATTTTGACCAAAACGCCATTATTCGATTGGCGGATTCTATCCGACGATATGGAATTCTTCAGCCACTGACGGTGCGGCAATCCGATCCTGACGATATCTATGGGTATGAGTTGATTGCGGGTGAACGGCGGCTTCGGGCGGCAAAAATGTTGGGTTATCTGACGGTTCCTTGCGTAATCATGGAGGTGAGTGAGCAGGTTTCCGCGGAATTGGCGATTATTGAAAATCTCCTGCGAGAAGATCTCAATATGTTCGAGCAGGCGTACGGCTTCCGAAAACTCATCGAAAATCACAATTTGACGCAGGAAGAGGTTGCTCGCCGGATGTCTCTCAGTCAATCAGCGGTAGCGAACAAGCTTCGGCTGTTGCGCCTATCCTATGAGGAGCAGCGCTTGATTCTGGAGTCGGGTCTGACCGAACGCCACGCCCGTGCCACCTTGCGCCTGGATGATCCCAAGCGGCGAATAAACGCCATTCGGGAAATCGCGGAGAATAAATGGAACGTGCAAGCAGCGGAGCATTACATCGAGGAGCTTGTGACAACTGAGACGTCCTCCGGGCACGGCAACGCGGAGTCTTCCCGACGCCGCGAACGGGTAGCGGATGCGTTTGCGGATGAAAAAGAGCTGATGGATATGGTGCAAGCCTTGCGGCACAAGGTGGATGCGTGGAATAAGGGCGGAAAGAGCGCCGTGATGACCGTTGCTAATGGCTTGCGGGCGGTGGAGGTTACGATTCGCTTTGATAAATAAGCGGTGTTTCACGTGAAACAAAAAGGAACAAGGCGGGTTGCCTTGTTCCTTTTTGTAAAAAAATCTTTCAAAAATGCTCGGAAGCCCTTGCAATTTATAGCTATTTATGATATAATTTTAGTACCGTGAAACCTTCTGCTTTCTTGTGAAAGGGCGGGGAACAGGAAGGGATCAAAAAAACCGTAAAAACGGATAAAAATAGAAAAAACAAGAATAACAAGAACGATAAGAACAAAACTATAGAAGGAAGGGAACGATTATGGGAAAAATCATATCGTTTGCGAACCAGAAGGGCGGCGTGGGTAAAACGACCTCTTGCGTCAATATTGCCGCCTCTCTCGGGATGTTGGGACACAAGGTGCTGATTGTGGATCTTGACCCTCAGGGAAATACCACCAGTGGCGTGGGCGTGACCAAAAAAGGCTTGAAGGCATCTACCAAGGAGCTTCTTACGGGAGAAAAAGCCGCAAAAGACATTATTTTAGAGACGCCGTATCAAAATCTTTCCGTTGTCCCCACCAACACCTCTTTGGCGGGTGCGGAATTTGAGCTTTACGATTTCGAGGAAAGCGAATATCGCATGAAGACCGCTTTGGCGGAGGTAAAGGATGAATACGACTATATTCTCATCGACTGTCCGCCGTCTCTCGGCATGCTGACCATCAACTCCTTTGCGGCAAGTGACGGCGTAATTGTGCCGATGCAGTGCGAATTTTACGCTTTGGAGGGCTTGTCTCAGCTGATGATCACCATCAACCGAATCAAACGGCTGTACAATCCCGATCTGACCGTCAGCGGAATCCTGATTACCATGTATAACGGCAGACTGTTGCTGTCCATGCAGGTCATTGCGGAGCTGGAAAAGCATTACGCGGATAAGCTGTTTGAGACGAAGATCTCCCGAAACGTGAAGCTGACCGAGGCACCCGGCTTTGGTAAGCCTGCGTACTATCACGACAAGAATTCCAAGGGCGCCAAGGAGTACATCGAGGTTGCCAAAGAACTGGCTACCAGAATCTGACAGCCCTTGGGCGCGGATCGAAAGAAGAACAAAAGAGGAGAGAGATATGGCTAAGAAACCGTCAGGACTCGGCAGAGGGCTGGGGGATCTGCTGGAGGATAATACGCCCGAGGTGAGAAGTGGGGGAACCGTGATCAAGAAAAGCGAGAATGGCGCGATCCATATTACGCCGCCGTCACCTACCGTGTCGTCGAAGCCCAAGGGATTATACGACGATCTGCCCAAAAATCGCAGTATCAAGGCGAATTTTAAGAATTTTAACCGATAAAATGAATCAAAAACGATAATAAAACGAAGGTTGGAAAGAACATGGCTAAAAAAATTGAGGGAAGAGGACTGGGACGGTCCTTCTACGACATTATGGGGGATAACGTGCTGGATGCCAAATCGGGGGCAGGGGAGAACCTGCGGATCTCCGACATTGAGCCAAGACGGGATCAGCCCAGAAAAACCTTTGAGCGAGAGGCGTTGGAGCTTCTTGCCGATTCCATTGCCACTTACGGTGTCCTGCAGCCCATCATCGTTCGAGAGAACGAGGGGATGGAGGGAACCTATGAAATTATCGCGGGCGAGCGTCGTTGGCGTGCCGCAAAAATGGCGGGTCTGAGCGAGATTCCCGCAATCGTCTTTGATGGTGACGAGCTGAAGGCAGCGCAGGTCGCCCTGATTGAAAATATTCAGCGCGAGGATCTGAATCCTGTGGAAGAAGCTATGGGCTACGGCGCGTTGATTGATAAATTCGGGCTGACGCAGGATCAGGTTGCCAAGCAGGTGGGCAAGAACCGCTCTACTGTGGCGAACATGCTCCGTTTATTGGATCTGCCCGACGAGGTATTGGAGATGCTTCGCGTAGGCGATCTTTCCGCGGGACACGCCAGAGCGCTGTTGGCGCTTCAGACCAAGGAGGATATGCTGGAGGTTGCCAATCGTATTCTTGCCAAGAGTTTGTCTGTCCGTGAGGTAGAGGCTCTGGTGAAGCGGATCAATGCCGCTACCGAGGAGCACGAGGAGGAAAAGGTTCATCCCCAGATCAAGGTTCACATGAAGGAGCTGGAGCGCCGCGCCATGTCCACGCTGGGCAGAAAGGTACGGATTTCCCGTTCCTCCCGCAAAAAGGTGGTCGAGCTGACCTACGACAACGACGAGGATTTGGAAGCATTGCTTCGCTCTCTCTGCGGAGAAACGATTTTTGACGAAACGGTCGAATAATTGGAAATAATTGGAAATCACAGACAAACAAAGGAATGAGGTAAAAGCAAATGTTAGACATTCGATATATCAAGGAAAACCCCGATGAGGTTATTGCCAGACTGGCGAAGAAGGGAAAGGATGCCAAGGATGAAATTGGTCAGATTTTGTCGTTGGATGCGGAAAGAAGAACGCTGATCGCTGAGACCGAGTCGATCAAGGCGGAGCAGAACAAGATCAATAAGCTGATTCCCGTTTACAAGAAGGAAGGGAAGGACGTATCCGCGATTTTCGCGCAGATGAAGGAGATGTCTGCCAAGACCAAGGCGATTGACGAGCGTCTGAAGGAGGTCGAGACACAGTTCTCCTCGGTGATGCTGGGTCTGCCCAATCTGCCCGACGAGGATCTGCTGGAAGGCGGCAAGGAGAACAACCAGCCCCTGCGCTTTTTCGGTGAGCCCAAGACCTTCGATTTTGAGCCGAAAAATCACGTGGATCTTTGCACCGACCTCGGCTTGATCGACTATAAGAGAGGTACCAAGCTTTCGGGCGCTGGCTTCTGGATCTACCGTGGTATGGGCGCGAGACTGGAATGGGCTCTGCTCAACTATTTTGTGGACACCCATCTGGGCAACGGCTACGAGCTGGTTCTCGTTCCCCATATGCTGGGCTACGAGTGCGGTCTGACCGCGGGTCAGTTTCCAAAGTTTGCCGATGACGTGTACTGGCTGGAGACCGCCGAGGACGAGCGCCGCCGTTTTATGCTGCCTACTGCTGAGACCGCTCTGGTGTCTCTCCACCGCGACGAGATTCTGACCGAGGCGGATCTGCCCCGTAAGTATATCAGCTATACCCCCTGTTTCCGCCGTGAGGCAGGTAGCTACCGTGCCGACGAGAGAGGAATGGTCAGAGGGCACCAGTTCAACAAGGTGGAAATGGTGCAGTACACCCTCCCCGAAAAGAGCGACGAGGCGTTTGACGAGCTGGTTGCCAATGCGGAAAATCTGGTAAAGGGTCTGGGCTTCCACTTCCGTACCGTGAAGCTGGCGGCAGAGGACTGCTCCGCTTCCATGGCAAGAACCTACGATATTGAGATCAATATCCCCTCCATGAACGGCTATAAGGAGGTTTCCTCCGTATCTAACGCCCGCGACTATCAGGCGCGCCGCGGTATGATGCGTGTCAGACGGGAAAACGGCAAGACCGAATTCGTTCACACCTTGAACGGCTCGGGGCTGGCTACCTCCCGTATCCTCCCCGCACTCGTAGAGCAGAATCAGCTGGCTGACGGATCCGTTGTCGTCCCCGAGGTTCTCCGCAAATACGTTGGCGTGGATATTATTAAGAAATAAAGGACGCGCCTTACTTTTCTTTTAAAAAAGAAAAGTAAGCAAAAGAAAACACTGGCACCTACTTTTCTTTTAAAAAAGAAAAGTAGGCAAAAGAAAACACTGCCAAATGGTTTCTTAATGTTTGCACAAAAGAGAAAGTAGGCAAAAGAAAACACTGCCAAATGGTTTCTTAATGTTTGCACAAAAGAGAAAGTAGGCAAAAGAAAACACTGCCAAATGGTT
>JAFTPX010000038.1 GCA_017463065.1 Clostridia bacterium | reverse complement strand
CATTTATCCGAGCGAAGCGAGGAATCAAGTTGTTTTCGAACGTAGGTCGGGACTTAAAAAGAGGCTCCCTCTCGGAGGGAGCTGTCGAGCGTATGCGAGACGGAAGGAGCCCGCGCGACTCTAAAATTTGCGCAAGCCGCATTGTTGCGCAGGCTCCTTTCGTCATTTTCTTGGGAAAATGCCACCTTCCTCTCGGAGGGAGGCTGATGTTAGAGCCACGTTCGTGGCGGTAGGGCAACTACCGCAAGTGGCGGATCATTCGACGAGCCTATGGGCTCCGCGTGTGAAATGCCCCAAGGGGGCTATTGCAAGCCATCGGCACGACGGGGGCATGACTGGTGTTGATTGATTAGAATCAAGGGATGATTTGGTAGTTTTGACTTCCGCCGTTGGTTACGGCATTAATTAAGGATTCCTGAGGAATCGCTTCCGTACCTGCGGGAATCAGAACTCGCATGCCGTAGCGAAGCAGATAATAGCGCATGCCACTTTCGGCAATGGTGTCACTGATGTAGGTTACAGGATCGGCATCCCCGTATTCGAAGGCGTTCAGCGCCAAAAAATCGGCACTCTCGTATAACGTGTCAATGGTTTTAGCACCGCTTTCCGAGTAGGCGACAGACGTAGGAACCGTTACACCCAGAACCGCATGGGCGCAAAGCGCACGTACCTGATCCAATAGCCGAAGAATTTCTGCCACATTTGCTTCGGTCATGGCGGGAACGATCAGCAATACGTTGTCGATTCCGTCTCTCAACGCCTCGGCAAGAATGGCGGCATCATGAGAGAGACGAACCGAGCGGAGCAAATCGTCCTCCTCTGTAAAAGCAGTTACGTAATAAACGCCGCTTAAGGAGACGGGAATGTCCTCGGCATGCGCTACAGCATTTGCGATGCTGACCGATTGCGCTTGCGCCACTTGCAGACCAAGTCCGATGGCAACGGGGGATCGATAGAGCAATGCCCCATCTGCTGTATTCAGCGGAACGCTGGCACAGGTGATGCCGGATGCTTGCAATCCTTCCAGTCGAGAAGCAAAGGTAGAGGAATCGGCGGTCTCTAACAAAACGGGATAGGCTTGTACGGCGGCAAGGGGAAGCTTTTGCGCGAGAGTATTGATTTCCGTTGTTTGCATGGAATCTTCCTTGCTGTTTCGTTTCTCGCTTTGCTTATTTAATAAGAAACCAATGATGAAAAATGAGACAATCAGTACGGCGAGCGCAATGGACAGCGTGATGATCACCGTGCGAATTTTTCTTCTTCGATAGACGCTTTTTCGATATTGAATATGACGGTTTCTTCCGTTCATTCCTTCCTCCGCTGACGGGACAAATCCTTGGGATGGGACTGTCTCAGATTTTTCTTGGCGTGGCTTTTCTTCAAGAGAATAACAGGAACCGCAATTGCCGCTATCAGGAGAACACCACCCGCCACGCAAAGGATGACGATCCACGTGGTGTCAGGCTCTTCGGGGGACAAAAGCTCACAAAGATTCAGAGAAGCGTAAAATTCATTGGGGATAAAGGAGAGGGTTTGTTCAATTTTCTCCAAATCCGCCGCAATTACACTTCCGTAATATTGGGTTTGCAGAGCGGTCAGATGAGATTGGATGTAATCCTCATCAATGGCGACCCGTTGAATGACGTAGTAGCAAGAAACCCAGCGACCATCGTTGTTTTCACCCATGGATATTACTACGTTGCTGACCTCGTTGATCTCAAGATCAAAGGCGGCTTCCTCATAAGTCTTTTCCATTGTATCCTTGGTAATGTAGTAGCCGCTGGCGGAAGGATCGGAAAAGTCCTCGGTGTAGCCCTTTTTGATCAGCTCATATATGGTTGCCTCACCCGATTGCAGTTTTTCCGCTGCCTCGGATAGCTTGCGGTAGTTGGCTTCTTTTTCCTCATCACTGTCGTTGAACAGAGCCAGATGATAGACGTGAAGAAAGTTTTGCTTGATATAATTCAAAATCTCCGTATCCTTGGTCGCTACCAAGCCACGCTGAGGGTATTCGGTCAAAAGACTGTTATACAGCAGATCCAGTCCCGTGGTATACCGAAGATATCGTTCGGTCAGCCCCACCTCTTTCATATCGGCGAGATAAGCTTCCTCGTCTCCACCATAAGAATCATCAATGATCTGCTCCAGCTCCGCATCGATTTCATCCTTCCAATCTTTTTCCCGATAGGTCAGACCCAGATTCTCGCAAAGCGCCAGAATGGCATAGTTGGCAGTAATGTTTTCCTTGACCAGACGGTCCAGCTCCGCTTGCATCTGAACGGAATCCCCACCGCAGTTTTCCTTTACCGAGTCATAGTAGTATTGGACCAGAAAATACAGCTCGTCATAGTAGACGTCTTTTCCGTTTACCGTTCCAACTACTTGGTTTTGATCCACGGCGAGAGTCTCCTCCTTGCCGCAGGCAATGAAAGAGGGAAGGAGCAAAAGGACGGATACTATAGCGCAAAGAACCCTTAGAGCGGTTTTATATTTCATAGCGATACCTCGTTTCGGAAGTTTATATCAATTTTATATTATACATCAATTTTATGTCAATAGTGTGAATAAATCGCGGTTTGCGGAAGTTTGAACAAAAAATCTTGGGAATCATGAAAAATCTCTTCCATTTTAAGAATTTTTATGGTATAATAAACGCAAGATATTATCTCTTGGAATGAAGGAGGTTTTCTATGCAATCGAAACACAGTATTCCCTTGAAAGCAGTCATTCAGGAATTTCAGCTGGAGGAAATTTATCTGCCCGAAAACGAGGCGGAAATCAAGGTTTCCAGCCCTGAGCTAAGCCGACCAGGACTTGCTTTTTCGGGGTTCTTTGAGTTATTTGATCCGTTGCGGCTCCAGATCGTGGGTAAGGCGGAGCAGCAGTATCTTGCCAAGATGTCTTCTACGCAGAAAAGCACTCATCTGGATAAATTTTTTGCCCTTCATCCCGTTGCGGTGATCATTACGTCGAATATGGACGTGTTCGATGAAATGCTGCTGGGCGCGAAGCAATACGGCGTTCCTCTTTTGCGGACCTCCGAGCGAACCAGCCCCTTTACCGCATCCTTGATTGCCTCGCTGAATACCAGCCTTGCGCCTCGCATCACCCGTCACGGCGTGTTCGTTGAGGTTTACGGAGAGGGTATGCTGATTCTGGGCGAAAGCGGAATCGGTAAGAGCGAGACCGCCATTGAGCTTGTAAAGAGAGGACATCGTCTGATCGCGGATGACGCGGTGGAAATCAAACGGGTGTCCTCCAAGACCCTGTTGGGAACGGCGCCCGAGTTGATCCGTCACTACATTGAGCTTCGCGGCATCGGTATCGTGGACGTACGGAGACTGTTCGGCATGGGCTCGGTAAAGCAGATGGAACGAATCGATCTGGTGATCAATCTGGAGCCTTGGGATTCTGAAAAAATGTACGATCGTTTTGGTTTGGACGAGGAACACATCAATATTTTGGGAATTGATATTCCTTCGATTACCATTCCCGTCCACCCGGGTCGAAATCTTGCGGTGGTTTTGGAAATTGCCGCTATGAATCACCGTCAGAAAAAAATGGGCTATAATACGGCGGAAGAATTCAATAAACGATTGATGGAACAAGAATGTTAAAGAGGATCCTCATAATGAGAGGACTATCATAAAATTTTAAAGGATATTATTATCGTGGAGCCCAAGCCCACTACCATGAGTTGGGCATAAACAATCAGGGCTGTTACCCCAGGGTAACAGCCCAAAATTATCAACGCAATATTGAATTACTTTCCAGCAACCAAAGCGGCGGTATCCTTTGCGATGACCAATTCCTCGTTGGTTGGAATGACGTAAACCGCAACCTTGGAAGCGGTTGTAGAGATCTTGGTTGTTTCCGAAACGTGGGGAGATGCGGCATTGGCTTCCTTGTCAAACTCAATTCCGAAGAATTCCATGTTCTCGCAAACGATCTCACGGAGGTGAGAATTGTTTTCACCAATACCCGCGGTAAAGACCACAGCGTCCAATCCGTTCATCAGAGCGGCGTAGGAACCGATGTACTTCTTTATGTTGTGCTTCAGAATATTTACGGCAAGAGAAGCACGCTCGTATTTGGGATTGGAGGGACCGTCGTTGATGGTACTCTCCAGATCTCTGGAATCAGAAGAAAATCCCGAAACGCCGAGGAAGCCCGATTTCTTGTTCATGATATCATTGACTTGTGCGGGGGTCAGATTTTCAGCCTCCATTAGATAGGGGACAATGGCGGGGTCAATATCTCCGCAACGGGTGCCCATTTCTACGCCTGCCAAAGGAGTGAAGCCCATGGAGGTATCCATGACCTTTCCGCCCTTGATTGCGCTGATAGAAGAACCGTTGCCAATATGGCAGGTTACGATCTTGGTTTCCTCAACAGGCTTGTCGAGGAGCTTTGCCATTTCCGTGCTGACATAACGGTGAGAGGTTCCGTGCATACCGTAACGGCGAATTCCGTACTTTTCGTAATACTCATAGGGAAGGGCGTAAACGTATGCTTCGGGAGCCATGGTCTGATGGAAGGCGGTATCGAACACCAAAACCTGAGGCTTGCCGGGCATAGTCTCCAGACAACCCTTGATTCCCATCAGGTGCGCATCGGTGTGAAGGGGAGCGAAATCGCGGCAGAGCTTCAGCTTTTCCACCACGTCATCGTTCAGCAGAATGGACTCGGAGAAATAAGCGCCGCCATGCACCACACGGTGACCAATCGCCTGAATCTCATCCATGCTGGAAATACAACCCACCTCGGGATCGGTTAGATGAGCAACGACCAGCTTCATTGCGTCTGCGTGATTTTGCATGGGGCTTTCCTTTTTGACCTTCAGTCCCTTTACGATCTGCTTGTGCTCGATCAAAGCACCCTCGCCGCCGATTCGCTCACAAATACCCTTTGCGTAAAGCGTATCGGTATCGGTGTCGATGAGCTGATACTTCAAGGAACTGGAGCCTGCGTTAACAACCAGTATGTTCATTTTTCTATCCTCCAAATAAAATCAGTTATCTATGATTATTATACTACCATTTTTCCATTTTTTCAATAGATATTTTGCATAAACTGAAAAAATTCAAAAAATACAGGAAATGAATCGACAGGATCGATTCCAAGGAGCGGATATGTCCGATATCGGAATTATTTGTGAAATGAATCCCCTCCATCGGGGACACCAATATTTGCTTGGGGAAGCCCGCCGTCAGGGCGCGGAGCGAATCGTTTGCGTTATGAGCGGAAATACTGTTCAGCGGGGAGAGCTTGCCGTTGCGGATAAATATACCCGCGCCGAGGCACTGATACGGTGCGGCGCCGATCTGGTTCTGGAGCTTCCGTATCCTTGGAGCTCCGCCAGCGCGGAGGCCTTTGCGAGGGCGGGAATCTCTATTTTGCGACACGTTTGCGAGGGAGTAATCTTCGGATCGGAATGTGGTGATCTGAAACGGTTGCAAGCCGCCGCTACTCTTGCGGCATCGGCTGACTTCAGAAAAAAATACAGAGATGCGCTTTCCGAGGGAAAACAGGCAGCCGGAACCTATTATGAGCTGTTGCGGAAGGGTGGTGCGGGAGTGCTGTCCTCCAACGATCTGCTGGGAGTCGAGTATCTGCGAGCCGCAAAAGAATTGTCTGTCCGCCTAAGCTTCTCCACGGTACCAAGACAGGGTGCGGACTACAGATCCGATCGGACTGAAGGGGAGGACTATCCTTCCGCCTTGGCAATCCGAGCCCTCTGGCAGAAAGGCGAGTTTGCGCAAGGCGAGTCCTATCTTCCCAAAGAATCGGCGGCGGTATTTCGCCGCTCTTGGGAAAACGGAAGCCTCAGTGATCCCAAGGAACTGGACGGCGCGATCCTTTCCTTTTTCCGTCTGTGCGATCCGCAGGCTCTGTCTATGATTGCGGGAGCGGAAAGCGGTCTTGTTAATCGGTTTTGCGAAGGGGCACATCAGTCGATTTCCGCAGAGGAAATGATGGAGCGGATCCGTACCAAACGCTATACCGATTCCCATATCCGCCGTGTTTTGCTTTATTGTATGACAGGCGTTATGGCAGAGGATCTGCAAGCCCTCCCCGCCTATACCACCCTTCTTGCCGCAAATACTAAGGGAAGGGAATTGCTTGCCCAAAAAAGAAAAGAAGGAGCGTTTTTGGTGGTTACCAAGCCCTCGGATGCCCCCGCCGACACCCGTCAGTTCCTCCTGACACAAAAAGCGGATGCTTTGTTTACATTGGCGGCACGAAAGAAGCGTGCCACGGGCGCAATGATGAAAGCCACACCGTATATCTGCGAATGATCCTCTCATGAAAACAGGCTCAACTGCGAAGGGGAGATGTCCTTGGCGGAGAATTTGAATTTTTAGCAAAGTGCAAGCATCGTGTTTGATCGGTCAAACGCAAATATGGGCTAAGCCCAAATTGATGTGCCCCCCTGTCAAGTAGACAGACTAAAAAAAGAATTTACAAATTGAATAAGATTATTTCATCTCCCCCTGCTGCGCAGCAGGGGGAGATTTTTGTCACGCGGCAGTTGCGAAGCTCCTTCCGCTCGGTTTCCTTTTCGCTTTGTTATTGAGATTTCTTTTTTTGAAGCATCGTTACCTCGTCCCGACGGTAAAGCTTAGGAGGCGTTTCGGGAGAGGAGAGCAGGCGAACCTTGACGGTTCCTGCCAAGGGATTCATTTCGGTTACGATGCCGTTTCCGTCAGCTGTACGTACCACGGAGTCTACGGGAGGCGTACGTTTGATTTCGTATTCGTAGGTTTCATGCTCATAACGGAGGCAACACATCAATCTACCGCAGATTCCCGAGATTTTTGCGGAATTCAGGGAGAGATTCTGTTCCTTTGCCATCTTGATGGAGACCTGTCCGAAATCGGAAAGAAACAGTGTACAACAAAGCGGTCTGCCGCACATACCCATGCCACCCATCAGCTTTGCTTCGTCTCGGATACCGATCTGGCGAAGCTCAATGCGGGTACGGAATACCGATGCCAGATCCTTGACCAGATCGCGGAAATCCACTCTGCCCGCAGAGGTGAAATAGAAAAGAAGCTTTGTGTTATCAAAGGTATATTGCGCATCGATCAGCTTCATATCCAAGCCATGGGCGAGGATTCGTTCATTGCAAACGCGGAACGCGTCTTCTTCCTTTGCCTTGTTTTCTTCGTGATGCAGACGGTCCGCTTCGGTGGCGATACGGAGAATGGGGCGCAGAGGCGGAACAATATCGGTTTCCTTGACTTGAGAATTGCCCATGGCAACCTCACCGTATTCCTGTCCTCGCGCGGTTTCTACGATAGCGTGCTCGCCACGCTTAACGGGCTTTCCGCCGGGGGCAAAATAATAGACCTTTCCCGTGCTTTTGAAACGGATTCCGACGACCTCCACCATAGGAACGTTTTCCTCCTTATCCTCCTTCTGCGCGTTGACGGAAGAGAGGGGCTCTTCGGCGGGGAAGTGTACCTCTTCGTATTCGTCATCGGAGAAAGGAAGGGGCTTTTGCGAAGGGCGTTCTGTCAGTCGATCCAGACGGTCCGACTTGCGATCATGCTGAGGATTTCCGTTCCGATTGCCTCGTTGAGATTTTTGCGAGCCCCTGTCCTCGGATTTTCCTTGGGACTCACGGCTTTTCTTTTGCTGATTGCCCTGCGGTGCTTCCGTTCCAACGGTAGCGTTCTCCGGAGAAACGCGTGCTTTCTCCTTGGAGCGGTGACGGTTACGCCGTCTTTTGCGGGGATTGGAGCCGCTTGTTTCCGAAGGATTGCTTGCCTGCTCCGTGCCGTTGCTTGGGCGGAGCTCACGTTCTGGTTCTCCCTCACGCTTTTGGGGCGGCTTTTGCTGATTATTTGGCTGAGGCGTGTGCTTTTTTGGACTGCCTTGCTTTTTTTCATTGCGCTGCTGTTCGGATCGCTCCTCCTTTATTACGGAGGGAGGAGGCGTCATTGCTTGCGTCCCTTGTGCGTCCTTGACGGACGGTTCAATGAAATAGCCCTTTCGACGGGCTTGGTGCTTTTTATGATGATGAGACTCTCCATGTGTGAGGTCGTTTTTCTTTTCGTTTTCCATGTGCATCCTTTCTGAATTTTTTTTATGGAAGCTTTAAATCAGCTCGGCGGCGATTGCCATTTTGATCAACGTCAGACGGACGTTGGCGTTTTTTGTATTTTCCTCAATTGCGCAACGAAGGGCATCGTTCAAATGATATAAGAACTGAATCGAGACACGGTCACATAGGTCGATGGCTTCTTCTCGATCCGAATAGAACGTAAGCGGCGCATCGTCGCTTTTCTTCAAAAGGATTAGATCACGCATCGCGTCGGAGACGGTGAGAAGCTGCTCGCGCAACAGATCGCGCTTGGAAGAAAACCGTGAAAGCAGGGGAAGAATGACCGAAGCTCCTTCCTCCTTAATCGCAGCGCAGACGAAGTCGGCGGCGAGCCCTCGCTTTTGACGAACGGGAGCAAAGATTTTTGGCTCCAGATAGTCCAGCGCTTGCCCGATTCCAAAGCGGGCGGAGGTTAAAAGCTCGGCATAGCCCTTGGGATCGCTCAGCTTCATTTGGGCGGCACGCTTGTCCTGTTCGCAAAGATATCGGTCGATCTGCTCAGTGGGGATCGGCTCGGTTCGCAAAACGGGGGCGCGGCTGCGAATGGTTTCCAGTAGAAAGCCCGCATTTTCACACAGTAGGAAAAAATGAATATAGCTTGGAGGCTCCTCCAAGGTCAACAGCAGAGCATTCTGTGCCTGGACCGTCATTTTGTCCGCATCCTCAATCACATAGATTTTTTTGTCCGAGTCGTTGGGAACGATGGATACGTCCTCTCGGAGAAACCGTACCGTGTCTACACCGATCGTCACCCTTCCATCCGTACCCAAGGTGATCAGATCAGGGGATTTCCCCTCCAGAATCTTTCGACAGGAAAGACAGCACCGGCAGGGAAGGGGCTCGGATGCCTGATTCTTTCTCTCGCAAACCAAGGCGGCGGCAATCAAACGAACTAAGGTGTGCTTTCCCGTACCGCGAGGACCCTCAAAAATCATGGCGTGAGGCAACGTGTTGTCAAGAATATCATTGCCGAGACGCTGACAGAGAGCATGATTTCCCACAATACCCGTGAACATATCCTTTTTCATGTCTCCTTATCCACGCCTCCTTTTCCAGACGGTCTTCTATCAATCACCTTTTATTATATCAAATTTTTTTCTTTCTGTCAAGCAAATTTGGGAAACAGCGCGAGGGGAAACGAATATAATAGATAGAACAGAGACAACGGAAAGCAAAGGCGCGAGTTCCGTTCTCAATTTTTATGAAAAAGGAGTATTCATTATGCCGGATAGGAAGAATGGAGTCAAGGAGGGATTATGTCGGGGACGATATCCCTTTGCCGTGGCGGACTTGTTGGGAGGACACGCATATCCCTGCGCCTGCGGACGGGTAGAATTTTATGCCACCCCCGCGGGAGTGGTTATTTCGGCAAATTTTACAGGATTGCCCGGACGAGCGGGACAACCCCGAAGGGGCGCATTGTATCGGTTTTGCTTGGAGGGGGAACCCGTTCGGAAAAACGATCGCTTTTGTGCCATGCTCCCACCGTTGTATGAAAAAGAGGGGTGCGCCCGTTTCTTGGTGGTTACGGAAAAGATTGTCCCCGCCGACCTGATAAAGAAACGGATCTGCGTCCGATCGTGCGAAGCGGATCAGGACGGGATGTACGGAGCTGAAATTGCGGGTGGGGAGGTGATCTGTCAGCCCTGTCTGAATGGAAGGATTGCCGCCGTATAGCGGATTCTTGGTGGGAGGGAAAAAATTCCTTGACAGAATCGGGTTTTTCATTTATAATATCCTTGTTGATCGAAAGAAACGAGGATAGAATGATGAAATTACAAATGATAGCGACCTGTCTGTTTGGCTTGGAAAAGCTCCTTGGCGAGGAGATCGATGCCTTGGGCTGTCGAAGGATCGAGACTATAGACGGTCGAATTACCTTTGAAGGAGACGAATCTGCCTTGGCGGCGGCAAATATCCGCCTGCGGTGCGCCGAACGGGTGTATATCCGTATGGGGTCTTTTCCTTGCGAAAGCTTCGATATGCTTTTCGAGGGAGTGAAGGCACTGCCTTGGGAGACGTGGATCGGGAAGAACGATGCCTTTCCCGTGAAAGGGCACGCCATTCGCAGTAAGCTTTTTTCGGTGCCCGACTGTCAAAGTATCGTAAAAAAAGCCGTGGTAGAACGGCTGTCGGATTCGTATGGACTTCGGTGGTTTGCCGAGGAGGGCGTGAAGTATCAGATCGAGTTCTTTCTTTTCAAGGACGTGGCAACCCTGATGATCGATACCTCGGGGATCGCGCTGCATAAAAGAGGATACCGCCCCGTAGCGGGAGAAGCTCCTCTGCGAGAAACCTTGGCGGCGGCAATGGCAATGATCGCCCGTCCCCGCGAGGACGTACTGTTCTGGGATCCCTTCTGCGGTTCGGGAACCGTTGCCATCGAGGCAGCCATGATTGCCACCTGTCAAGCTCCCGGATTGGATCGCCACTTTGCGGGGGAGGAGTTTGCGGCTCTGCCTTCCGAAATCTGGAAACGGGAGAGGGAGCGTGCCATGTCGGAGATTGTATTTGATTCGGCGTTTGAGGCTTGGGCATCGGATATCGATCCCGTTGTTTTGGAAACGGCAAAGATAAACGCGGATCGGGCAGGGGTGTTTGACCGCATTCGCTTTTTCTTGAAGGATGCCGCAACCATTCAAAAGCCCGATCGAAAGGGAAGCATTGTCTGCAATCCGCCTTACGGAGAACGGCTGATGACTCTTCGGGAGGCGGAGGAGTTGTACCGTAAAATGGGGCGAACCTTTGCCACATTTGATCCGTGGCAGATCTACGTGCTGACCTCGGCAGAGAATTTTGAGAGACTCTATGGCAGACGGGCAGATAAGATTCGGAAGCTCTATAACGGAATGATTCCTTGCCGACTCTATCAGTATTTCCGTCCCCGGGGCAGACGGTAAAGAACAATAGTCATGACCCCAGCCGTGCCGATGGCTTGCACAAGCCCCCTTGTTGCATTCCTCACGCTGAGCCTATAGGCTCGTCGAAGGATCCGCCACTTGCGGTGGTTGTCCTACCGCCACGAACGTGGCTCTAATATCAGCCTTCCTCCGAGAGGGAGGTGGCATTTTCGCAAGAAAATGACGAAAGGAGCCTGCGCAACAATGCGGCTTGTGCAAATTTTAGAGTCGCGCGGGCTCCTTCCGTCTCGCATACGCTCGACACTCCCTATCGGAGGGAGCCTCTTTTTAAGTCCCGACCTACGTTCGAAAACAACTTGATTCCTGGCTTCGCTCGGATAAATTAACCGAGCATAGCTAATGCTTTTTTATCCAAACCGGAACAGACGGTGGTTCTTATATATAAAAAGAAACAAACGCGTTTCCGAAAGCAATGCTTTCGGAAACGCGTTTGTGTTATTGATCTTCTTTTTTCAACGATTTGCGAGAACCGTCGGGGTACTGAATGACCGTGTTGTCCAGCATAGCGCCGAAGGACATACGGATCTCTTTCAGATACTCCTGACGAAGCTCGTATTGCTCGGCTTTTTCTTCCTCGGTCAGCACCCGTTCCTTCGAAAATCTGGCAAGCTCGTTGATTCGATTTAGCTTTTCCTTTTCCATGGTTTCTTACGCTCTCAAGGTAATGTTGAATTGCTTGTTCAACGCATTCAAAATCTTTGCGCTTGTCTTTTCCGCTTCTTCCACCGTCAAGGTTCTGTCAGCGGCGCGAAGGGTAACACGCATGGAAACAGATTTCTTGTTCTCACCAACCTGCGGTCCGCGATAAATGTCGAACAATGCGACTGATTCTACCAGCTTTCCGCCCGCCTTGCTCATTTCCTCCGCAATGGCACCAACCTCCAGAGTCTCCTCGCAAACAAAGGAGAAGTCACGGGTGGTAGCGGGGAATTTGGGTAGGGGAGTATACAGCTTTTCGGGAATCATTCGCTCGAAAATCTTATCAAAATCCAATTCCGCGGCATATACGGCGGTGTTTACGTCGTAATTTTGAGCAATGGCGGGATGAATCTGTCCCAATACACCGAACAGCTCGTTGTCCGCATAAATACGAGCGCAACGACCGGGGTGATAAGAAGGATTCGTGTCGTCAGAAGTGATCTTGACGCCCTGAATTCCTGCTAGCTTCAGAATGTTTTCACATATACCCTTGACCGTAAAGAAATCGCAATCCCCGTACATACCAACCGTCAAAACCTTGTTTTCCTCGGGAAGGGTATCCTTTCCCGTGGGAACATAGACGGTTGCGACCTCAAACAAACGAACGTTTGCGTTGTTAAAGTTATAGTTGCGGGTAATGATTTCCAGCATAGAGGGCAGAGATGTGGTTCTCATCACACTGGTATCCTCGCCCAAGGGATTGGAAATCACGACGGAATTACGAAGCGCACTGTCAGCGGGCAGACCGATCTTGTCGTAGTACTTGGGGCTGATGAAGGAGAAGGTTTGGATCTGATTCAGACCCATGCCGCACATCGCCTTTTCTACATCTACCTCGAATTGCTGTTTCTTAGTGCGTCCGCCCTGAGTCATAGAAGCGCGGATGGTGGTGGATTGGATCTTGTTGTAGCCGTAAATACGGGCAATTTCCTCCGCAATATCATTCATACAAGCAAGATCCGCACGGAAGGCGGGGGGAACCAGACGGTCACCCTCTACCTTAACCTCCAAGGTCGTCAGGATTTTGGTCATCTCGTCGTAAGAAAGATTGGTTCCGAGGAATCGGTTGATTCTGTCAGCATCAAAGGGAATGGCAGCCATTTCCTTTTTCTCGGGATATACGTCAATGATCTCATTGACGACCTCACCCGCACCAAGAAGCTCAATCAGTTCGCACGCACGCTCCAAGCCGCCAAAGCAGTTTTCGGGATCCAGCCCCTTTTCAAACCGAGCGGAGCTTTCGGTGCGCATTCCGTTTTTCTTTGCGGTCACACGAACCGACGCACCGTTGAAGCAAGCGGACTCAAATACTACCGTGGTGGTAGAATCCTTGATCTCGCTGTTGGCACCGCCCATCACACCCGCAAGGGCTACGGCGCGGTTTTCGTCCGCAATGACCAGCATATCCGAATCCAAGGTATGATCCTGATCGTCCAAGGAGCGGAAGCATTCGCCGTCCTTCGCGCGGCGCACCACAATGGAAGAGCCGTTCAGACAGGAATAATCAAAGGCGTGCATCGGCTGACCGTATTCCAGCATGACGTAGTTGGTAATATCTACGATGTTGTTGATGGGACGGACACCGCTGGCGCGTAGTCTCATGCGAAGCCACAGAGGAGAGGGTTCGATTTTTACGTTTTTGACCACTCTCGCGGCGTAGCGATAGCAAAGGTCGGGGGCGTCGATCTTCACCGACAGATAATTGCCGATCTTGTCTCCGTCCGTGACACCCTTTACCACGGGGGTGTGAAGGGTCAGAGGACGGTCAAAGGAAACCGCGGTTTCTCTGGCAAGTCCGATAACGGACAGACAGTCGGGACGGTTGGAGGTGATCTCAAACTCAACCACCGTGTCGCGAAGCATCAGCGCGTCACGAACATCGGCTCCGATTTTGTCCGCAAAGCTCTCATCCAGAATTAAAATTCCGTTCGGCTCCTTACCGGGCATATCGTGCTCCGTCAGATTCAGCTCGCCCATGGAGCAGAGCATACCGTCCGATACCACACCGCGAAGCTTGCCCGATTTGATGACAACGTCACCGGGGAGCTTGGCAACGGCAATGGCGGCGGGGACGATTGCGCCTTCAAAAATGTTTTGCGCACCGGTTACGATCTGTACGGTTTTTCCGTTTCCGATATCAACTTGACAGATCTGCAGATGGTCGCTGTTTTCATGAGGGGTGATTTTGAGAATTCTGGAAACGATTACGTTTTCAATATCATCTCCAAGCTCTTCGAAGCATTCTACCTTCGATCCCGTGTCGGTCATGCGATCACAGTAATCCTTGGCGGAAATGTCGTGAACGTCTACAAAATCAGCCAACCAATTTTTTGATAAATTCATTTTGGTTCTCCTGTTTGGATAGTGATCTTTGAAGCAATCAGCTTCTGGTTTTACCGCCCGCAACGTTCAATGTTACGCCGCGACGAAGAAATTCCTGTACGGTTGCATAGCCAATGCCCGAAGCGCCGCCTGTGATGATGACAGTTTTGCTTTCGAGCTTCAACCAAGTGTTCATTTGTAATACCTCTCTTTTTATTACATATTTTTAAAATTGTTCCAGAAAACGAACGTCGTTTTCATACAGATGTCTCATGTCGTCGATGCCGTATTGCTTCATAGCGATTCGTTCAATGCCCATGCCGAAGGCGAATCCGCTATAAACCTCGGGATCGATTCCGCAGTTGGAGAGGACGAAGGGATGAACCATTCCCGCACCCAGAATTTCGATCCACCCCTCATTTTTGCAGACACGACAGCCCTTTCCACCGCATACGAAGCAGGAAACGTCGATTTCGGCGGAAGGCTCGGTAAAGGGAAAGTGGTGGGGGCGGAACCGAAGCTTGGTGTCACTGCCAAAGAATTCGCGGGCAAAGGTCTCCATCATGCCCTTCCAATCACTCATGGTGATGCCCTTGTCCACCACCAGTCCCTCAATCTGGTGGAACAGGGGGGAGTGGGTAGCGTCTACTGCGTCAGAACGGTAAACCCGACCGGGAGAGATCACTCGGATGGGAGGCTTTTGCTTTTCCATGGTTCGTACCTGTACGGGAGACGTCTGGGAACGAAGCAAAATGTTATCGGTGATATAGAAGGTGTCCTGCGTATCGCGTGCAGGGTGATTTTCGGGAATGTTCAAGGCTTGAAAATTATAGTAATCGTATTCTACCTCGGGACCCTCCGCAATGGAGAAGCCCATGCCAATGAAGATATCCTCAATGGTGCGCTGAACCTGCGTTAAGGGGTGAAGATGTCCGATGCGGGGAGCGGCGGAGGGAAGTGTCACGTCAATTTTTTCGCTTTTCAGCTTTTCCTCCAGCAAGCGTTTCTTTTCTGTCGAGGCTCTTTCGGTCAACGCCGCTTCAATGGCGGCACGAACTTCGTTTGCCATTTGTCCGACAATCGGTCTTTCTTCGGGAGAAAGCGAGCCCATGCCACGCAAAACCGATGTCAGCTCGCCTTTTTTGCCCAAATACTGAATACGGATCTGCTCAGGATCCGCGCTTGGGTCTTGAATGGCAGAGAGGGCGGCTTCTCTAATTTTTTGCAATGTTTCTTTCATTGTTATTTTTGGTATTCCTTTCTTTATGAGTGTGATATCTTTTTGAAATAATAAAAAAATCCCATCCGAATCATAGGACGGGAAAACTCCGCGGTACCACCTAATTTTTGACCAACAGGTCAACACCTCCAGTGACACGATAACGGTTGTCAGCCGAGCCCTGCTACTGCGAAAGGTTCACAGGCTTGCTCCGAAGGGAAACGCATCACGTTGTCCTGTAACCGCTTTCAGCCGAGGCGGTATTCTCTGGGACAGGGGGGAACGTCATACAGGTCTTCATCACGGCAGTTAATATATCCTCAATATTATATCATATCCGCCTATTTTTTTCAAGAGTATATTGAAAAATAATTTTGGTTTTGTGTTGAAAAATAATTTTGGCTTTGATAAGAAATATTTCAAGCAAAAAGCTGTTGCGGATATTAAGATCCGCAACAGCTATAGAGGCGATTACTTTTTCATTTTTTCTTTTTCTTCTTCGGGAATATAGTTCATATAATCCTTTAGCTTCATTTCCGTAAATACGGGGGTTCCGTAATACGTGAAATCATACTTGGAGATTTCCTCACGAGCCAAGGTCGCATTCTGATTGAAGATGATCGGAATCACGGGGAGATCTCTCAGCAGTACGGATTCAGCCTGATGGAGCATCTCGGTTCTTGCTTCCTTGGTCGGTGCGTTGAACGCGCCGTTGATCAGGTCGTTGTATTCACCGCAGTCATAGCCGGCAATGTGTGCGGGAATAGAGAATTCAACACTGTTTTCCCCCGTCGCCGCGCCACCGGTATATCCCTTTGCGAAGGGAGCCAGAACAGAGAAGGCATCTGCGCTGAAAGCGGTGTAATCAATTGCCGCAACCTCAAAATTGCCCGCGGCGTAATTTTCAGCGAACATATCGTCGCGGATACCCGCAATTGCATCCTTCGTGGTTTTATCCTTATCCTTGTTTTCTACCTCGTCAATGGCGTTGACCGCAACGTGGAAGCCAAGCTGATTCCAAGATGTCTGTACCATTTTTGCGATTTCCATATGAACGTCGTCATAAGAAGCAACGGAAATGGCAAACATATATTTGCTTGCGTCAATACCGGAAGCTGTCAGAGCCTCTTTTGCCGCCGCCATATTTGCGGTAGTTGCGAGAACGTCGCCGCCAACCTCACGGAACATATCTTTCTTAGAGGTATAATCAAATACACCGTAGGGAACCAGAGCAGTAGCGGCTTTCGCAAATACAATCGCATTGGCAATTGCCTCTCTGTCGAGGGCAAGAGAAAGAGCCTCGCGAACCTTTGCGTTGGCAAAGATCTGATCGCCGTCCTCCCCCGCTACCAGAGACGCGTCGAAGACCGACTCGTTGGAGGAGAGCTTTTCAAATCCTCTCTGATTGTAATATCTGACAATCGCGTTGGAGTTCAGAATATATGTATGCGTGCTGAGAGCATCGGTAACGGTTGCGGTATCCTTCCAGTTTCCGCGAACGGACAGCGGAATGTCGCCTACGAAGAACAGGTTTCCGTTCTGATATTCCTGCATGATCTCTTCGTCGGTTTTTGTATAGTCAATGATCAATCTGTAGGGTGTAACGTACTTGTCAATGGAGTCTTCCTCGGTGTTGCGGTAATAGTAGGAGTTTCTTTCCAAAACCAATCCCGCGCTTTCTTCCGCATAGGATACTTCCTTCAGTCTGAAGGGACCGCTGGCGAAGAACATGGAAGATTTCTTAGCCCAGTCAAAGGGATCGGTGGTGCTCGTCACGATCTCCTCACGAAGAGGAGCCAACGCACAGCTTGTCAGGTTCAACAGAAAACGGTCGTAATCGATGTCGCCTACAAACTGGATTTCAACCTGAGACTCGTTTAATGCGTACACGCATACGTCATCGATGGAAGCATCGCCTGCCTTTGCTTCTCTCGCGTTTTTGATGTCGTAAAGCATAGCGGCGGCATCAAAGGAATTGGATACGTTCAGAAGACGTTTCCACGCGTATACCACGTCATTGGCGGTAACCGAGGTTCCGTCGGACCAACGGGTCGTGTTCAAAGTAATAATCATTTTGTACTCATTCGCTTTTTCGTTGCGAATGATATCGTAGTCCTTTGCCAAAGCCTTCTTTATTTTGCCGTTGCCATCCAGTTTGAACAGGGTTTCAAACATCAAGCTGGCGACTTTCAGAACGGACTCGTTCTGGTAAGCAAGAGCAGGGTCGAAGTTATAGACGGGATCGGACAGGTACATCGTTACAAATGCGCCCTTGTCGTTGGGATCCTTTTCTTTCTTTGCGCAACCCACGAATGCTGTCAGAAGTATCATGAGACAAAGGGAAAGGGAAATGACTCTTTTCAACATTTTTGGAAAACCTCCTACGGAATTGAAAATAAACCTATCATAAGGCTCTTTTTGCTCATGTAATTATACCATTTTTTTTTATTAAAATCAATCTTATTCCGTGAAAGAATTTTACTTTTGGTTAGATGCACAATCCTGAAAAGCTTTCGTTGTGCATTTTTTACATATTTTATTGATTAGGAGGAGCAATGAGAGAGTATATATTTACGGATTTGGCATGCGAATTGCCGCTGGGGCAGGAGGACGGAGGGGACCTTGCTTGGGAGGAGGAACGTTCTTCCGAAACCATTCGGGTTTTGCGGTCGAAAATTGAAACGGAAGAGGAGGAAAGACATTACAGACGGAAGCGGGGAACGTACGTAACAGTATTGTGCTCTCCCATCTGGCAGATGAAGGAGGCGGCGTTCGCTGAGCTTGGTGGGCGATTGGCGGGGGAGCTTCGGGACATGATACGCGCCCTAACGGGGATTGATCAAATGAACGAGAGCGTGTCCGTGCTGGTGGCTGGCTTGGGAAACGCAGGGATCACAGCGGATGCCCTCGGTCCCGCTACAGTGGAGAAAATTACGGTCACGCGTCATTTGTTTGATCTGTACGGGATGCGGTCGAAACGGGGGCGATGCGCCGTGTCCGCCATGATTCCGGGGGTTCTCGGCAACACGGGCATTGAGACCGCCGAGTTGATTCGGGGCGCAGTGGAAACGGTGAACCCGGATGTGTTGATTGCGGTTGATTCCTTGGTTGCGAAGGGATGGGAGCGGATCGCGTCCACGGTACAGCTGTGCGATACGGGGCTGTCACCGGGTTCGGGAATCGGCAATCTTCGCCGAGAGCTCCGTCGGGAGACGGTAGGCGTTCCTGTGATTGCGCTGGGAGTTCCCACCGTGGTGAGCTCCTCTACCTTGATCGCACAGGCGTTGACGGCGGGAGGAATTTCCGAAATTCCTCCCGAAATGAAGGTGCTTCTTCAAAACGGAACGAATTTTTTTGTCACGCCGAAGGAGACCGACTTGATCGTCCGAAGCGTGTCCCACTTGCTGGCATCCGCTATTGATCAAGCTTGTACGGCAGAGGAATAATTGCCCCGATTGGGGAATATGCTTAAAAGGAATAACGATTCAAAGGAGGATGAAAGAGCATGTTTTCAAAAGAGAAAAAATTACCTCCGCCGCGGCAAGAGATTCCGCTTTTGGAGGAAGTAGAAGGACAAAAGGTCGGATTTGAATTTTACAAACAAACAAAGCTCAGACGCTGGTACCGAATTTATCTGGGGACGACGGTTCTGGCGATAGTTCTCGCGCTTTCCGTTGTGATCGGAAGCATGGGGAGCGGTCGCTTTTCTGGGGCGCTGATTGAATCCTTGGCGAGGGGGATCGCTTCCTTGGATTTTATGAATTTGTCGGGAGGGAGTTCCTCGGAGAAGGAGGACCTTCCCTCGGGAATTTTTGACGTATTGGAGGATCTTTTCAAGCCCGAGGATACGGATCGCAAGGACTCGCCTACAACCGATTCCTCGGAGGAAACGGAAGGCGGGGAGGACCAGAAAAATATCCTCACCATGGAGCAGCTGTATCAATTTGACTACAGCGCCGTTCCCGAAGGAGAAATCCCCATCGTTCCCATGGATCTTTCTCTGACCTCTTACGGCGCGTCTTACATATATAATACCACGGGACTGACTCCCGATACGCAGGCGTTACTGCAACGGGATCTGGCTCGTAATCCGTCTGTGGAGTATCTCGCCGCGGGCGAGGCTCCTACCGTACTGATCGTTCATACCCACGGAACTGAAGGCTACAGCGAAAACGGAGCGATCTCCTATCTGGATGACGGTGGGGAATTGGCACGGTCTCATGATGCCGAGCAAACCGTGGTGGCGGTGGGTAAGGTTCTTGCTGACCGACTGAGTAAGCAAGGAATCTCCGCGGTTCACTGTACCGTGATGCACGATCGGGAGCAATATAAGGATTCTTACGCCAGGGCGGAGGCGACCATCAAGCAATATCTAAAGCAATATCCGTCCATCCGTTTGGTGATCGACGTGCATCGGGATTCAGTGGTGAAATCTACGGGAGAGCTGGTTCGCCCCGTGACGCTGGTGAACGGAGAAGCCTCCGCACAAGTGATGTGCGTGGTGGGAAGCGACTGGGGCGGAGAAGCCAATCCGAATTGGGAAGGGAATCTGGCGCTCGCTCTGCAGCTTCGGGAAGAATTGAACGCTGCAAACGAAAAGCTTTGCCGTCCCGTTTATTTGCGATCCTCTACGTATAATCAAGAGCTGGCACCGTACTCTTTGCTGTTGGAAATGGGGGCGAGTGGGAATAGCTTGGAGGAAGCACAGCGCTCGGCGGTTGCCGTGGCGGATGCACTGGCGAAATTTGTCCCTAGGTTGTAAAAAAATATTCCAAATTGGAAAAATATTTTAAAATACCTCTTTACAAACGACGAGTGATATGGTATAATTATTCCATAATCGGAACGAGGAGGCATCGGATGGACTATATTGAAAGAATCAAGCGGTTGAAAAGCGAACAGAAAATTACCAATGAACGCTTGTCGGAGTTGACGGGGATTCCCTTGGGAACCTTAAGTAAGATCTTGGCGGGAATCAGCGATTCGCCCAAGCTTGCCAACGTGGTGTCTATCGCCAACGCACTGGGATGCTCCTTGGACTATATCGTCAACGGAATTCCGCAAAATACCAATAATTATACCTTGAGCATGGAAGAAATTCAATTGGTAGAGGAGTTTCGTTCTTTGGATCGCTACGGACAGGAGCTGACTCGTATGGTGATCTCCAAGGAGAACGAACGGGTGCAAGCCTCGCCCGCAACTGAGGTGGTTTTCCGCGCGAAGGCTCAATCCGCTTCCAAGAAGCCTTCCGCAACAGAAGGCGCGAAAATTCTTTCTCCCTTACCCACCTCTTCCATGGCTTCCAATGGGATCGGACGGCGCACCTTGCTTTTGTATGATCTTCCCGTTTCCGCGGGACCGGGTGTTTATCTGGACGATGGTACGGCGGAGGAAATTCACATTCCCGATAATGATAAGACCCGCATGGCAGATTTTGCGTTGCGTATCAGCGGAAACAGCATGGAGCCAAAATACCGCGACGGGGACGTGCTGTTGGTTGAGGATACCGATGCCGTAGAGGTAGGAGAGCTTGGCATCTTTATTTTGGACGGCAACGGCTACTTCAAGAAATACGGCGGCGATTGCCTGATCTCCCTGAATCCCGAATACGGTGACATTTTGCTGAAGGAATATGCAGAGGCGGTTTGCTGCGGTCGGGTTGTGGGAAAACTAAAAAAGAAATAAGGAACCAATTCAGTGCTT
>JAFTPX010000001.1 GCA_017463065.1 Clostridia bacterium | reverse complement strand
GCTTGCCGCCGCGTCGCTGACAAGAAGGGAAGAAGCAGAAAGGAAAGTGAAAACAACGATCAGAAAGAGAGAAAGACGTTTGATCCAATTTTTTGTCATGATTCTGTTTCCTTTTTATCTTGGTGAAAGCGAATAGAAATTGTTTCGTGATTTTTCTTGCCCTTCCTTGACGGAAATCTGCTCGAAAATCAAGAATTCATTTTTGATCCGCATTCTTTATGTTGCGCAAACTTCGCCACATCATGCGTTACAATATTGTTGTCAAAAGGCAATATTTTAGCTTGCGGCGTGATTTTTTCCACCGTACTTGTGGATTTGTCCGAAAAAAAACGAAAAAAAACAAAACGTTCTTTTCCATCCGTTTTTTGGAAAATTCGTCAAACCCATTGACAACACCGAAATTTGTGATATAATTAGTTAGAAAACTAATTATAATAAAAAAGGAACCCGTTATGAAGCAAAAAAATGAAATTCCTGTGCCACCCCCTGCCCGCAAGGAGTTGAGCGATAATCCAATCAAATTTTGCAACGAGATTGCCAGACTGTTCCGCCATCGCCTCCGCGAGAATGACCACCGCGAGGGTGTCATGTCTCAGCAAGGGGCGCACTTGATTTTGGCCATGCTGGCGGTCCAAGATGGGATCAATCAGCTGGAGCTGGTGCGCGCCACCCATCTTCGCGCGCCTACGGTCAGCGTGATTCTGAAAAACATGGAGGCAGAAGGCTTGGTGGAGCGAAGAAGTAACCCCGAGGATCTCCGCTCGGTGAAGGTGTACCTGACCCAGCAGGGACGGCTGCTGGACTGTGAAAATATTCAGCGAATTCAAACAATAGAGGGGATTGCCCTGAAGGGACTGACAGAGGAGGAGCAGAGAAGCCTCATGGCACTTTTGCCTAAGATCCGTGACAATCTGCTTGCCGAGGATGCGTACAGAGAAGGGGAAGAGAGCGTATGAAACGAATTTTTCATTATTTAAAGCCCTATGCGTTTCTGGCGATTATTTCCCCTCTTTTGATGATGGGAGAGGTGCTGGCGGATCTTTGCCTGCCTCGGTTGATGACCGTCATCGTGGACTGCGGCATCGTAGGAAAAGGAGACGTTTCTGGGTCCAAGCTGGCAAGCACTGTGATGAGAATTCTGTACGGCATGGGCGAGTATTCCTCCATGCAGGTCATCATTACCTTCGGCGTACTGATGCTTGCGGTGGTGCTGGTAGGCGGATTTTTCGGCGTACTGTGCGCCTATACCGCCTCCCGCGCCTCCCAGAGCATGGGTCACGATCTGCGGTGTGATGCCTATCGCCACGTCATGTCCCTGTCCATTGAGCAGACCGATCAGTTTACCACAGGATCGCTTGTTACCCGTATGACCAACGACGTGACCATGGTCATTGAGTTTTGCGAAATGCTGCTTCGGATGCTGGTTCGAGCCCCCATGTTCTTTCTCGGTGGCTTGCTTATGCTGCTGACCCTTAACGTTCGCTTTGGCTTCGTCATGCTCTGCGCCCTGCCTATTATGGCACTGATGCTGATTCTGGTGCTGGGTCGGGCAGTGCCCCTCTACGGAACCATCCAAAAAAAGCTGGATAAGGTCAATAGCGTGGTGCAGGAAAACGTAACAGGTGCCCGCGTAATCAAGGCTTACGTGCAGGAGGAGCATGAGAACGAACGCTTCCGCCTTGCCAACGGGGAGCTGAAGGATACCAATTACCGCGTACAGAAAATGATGGCATTTATGCACCCTGTTCTCACTGTCGTTATGAATGCCGCCATTATCTCGATTATTTATATCGGCGGCTGGCAGATCGATACCGTGGCAGGCACAGGTATGACCGCAGGCACGGTCATGGCGGCAATTACTTATATTACGCAGGTGCTGATGTCGGTGATGATGGTCAGCAATATGTTCCAGTCGGTCTCCCGCGCCATGGCGTCCTCCCGACGAATCGGAGAGGTGTTGGATTCCGAGCCCGTGATTCGCTCGGGAGCGGTTACCGAGGCGGAGAACGAGATCGCCATCTCCTTCCGCAACGTCAGCTTTCGCTATCCCGACGCTACAGGCAGACCCGTCCTACGCGATATCAATTTGGAGGTCAAACGGGGCGAGACGATTGCCGTGATCGGTTCGACCGGATCGGGCAAGACCTCTCTGGTTAACCTGATTCCGCGGTTTTACGATGCCACGGAGGGAGAGGTGCTGGTGGACGGCGTTCCCGTCAAGGAATACGATCTGCAAGCTTTGCGGAAAAAGATCTCCTTCGTCATGCAGAAAAGCCAGCTCTTCTCGGGAACCATCGAATATAATATCCGCGTGGGAAAGGAAGATGCCGAAAGAGAGGAGCTCGCCTCCGCGGCGCGTATTGCCCAAGCGGAAGACTTTGTCAATCGCTTTGTGGAGGGCTACGATACTTTTATCGCGGAAAAGGGAGCCTCGCTGTCGGGCGGACAGAAGCAGAGAATGTCCATTGCGAGAGCCTTGGTTCGTAAGCCTGAAATATTGATTCTGGATGACTCTACCTCGGCACTGGACCTTGCTACCGAGTCGCGGCTGCGGAAGGCACTGAGAGAAGAATTGAGGGACACCACGGTGGTCATGATCGCGCAACGAATTGCCAGTGTCCGTGAAGCTGACCGTATTGCCGTCATCGAAAACGGTACGATTCGCGATTGCGCGCCTCACGAGGAATTGATGCGGATCAGTGAGACTTATCGGGATATCTATCAGTCCCAGATGAAGAACGGAGGTGATTTGTCGTGAATAACCAACGAGAAAAAGCAGCCCTCGGAAACACCAATCTGCCTCCCCTCCGACCGAATGGAGGACCAGCAGGCAGACAAGGCGGTCCTATGGGTGCCCGCATGAACGCGGAAAAGCCGAAAAACGCCTCCCAAACCTTGGGGCGGTTGCTCAAATATATTGGCAAAAGCCGCATGCTGATCATTTTGCTCATCGGAATTATGGTCATCGTCACCATTGCCGATCTGGCAGGGCCGGCCCTGCAGGGGAAGGCAATCGATACCATTCGTGTGGTCGACGGCAGAGTGACGGTGGATATGCAAGCCATGGTGGGCTATCTTTCGGCAATGGGTGTCCTGTTTGCCATTAGCGCGGGAATGGCGCTTTTGCAAGGAATCCTTGCGGCAAAGCTCTCCCAGAATACCGTTTATATGCTCCGCAACGATCTGTTTCGGAAGATATCCCGTCTGCCGATTCGGTATACCGATACCCACCGCCATGGCGATATCATGTCCCGCATGACCAATGACGTAGAGAACGTTTCCAACGCGATCTCGCAATCCATTACCTCGCTGATCTCCAGCGTGCTGACCCTGATCGGTGCCTTCTCCATGATGATGTATTACGGATGGGTCATGGCGCTGATCGCTTGCGTGACCATCCCGATTACCATTACCCTGTCGACTCAGCTTGCCAAGTTTATGCGGAAATATTTCGTTCGCCGTCAGAAGCTGATCGGACAGCTGAACGGTCAGGTGGAGGAAATGGTGACCTCGTATAAGACCGTGGTGGCATACGGCAAAGAGCAAAAGGCGGTGGAGGATTTTGCCGAAACCAGCAAGGAGCTTCGCCGATGCAGTATCAGCGCCCGCGTATGGGGATCGGTGATGGGACCCTGCATGAACTTCCTCGGCAATTTGCAGTACGTGCTGATCGCCTCCTTCGGAGGCTACTTCGTGCTGAACCCCGTTTCCTTTATGCGAACTCTTACCATCGGTAACATTCAGTCCATGCTCCAATATTCCAAAAAATTCACCCGTCCCATCAATGAGATTGCCAATCAGTACGCCTCCATCCTCACCGCCTTGGCAGGTGCGGAGCGGATCTTCGAGATCATGGACAGTGCCGACGAGATCGACGAGGGAGAGAGTGATCTGCAAGTGTCCGAGATCAACGGAAACATTCGGTTTCAATCCATTCAATTCTCCTATCAGCAGGGAGAGCCTGTCCTCAAAGGACTGAACCTCTCTGTGAAGGCGGGACAAAAAATCGCTATCGTAGGGGCGACGGGATCGGGAAAAACCACCATCGTCAATTTGCTGACGCGGTTCTATGAGCTGGACGGAGGAAGCATTTCCGTGGACGGCACGGATATTACAGAGCTTCCCAAGGAGACCCTCCGACGCTCCATCGCTATCGTGCTTCAGGATACAGTCCTGTTTTCGGATACCATTCGCAATAATATCAAATACGGACGGACAGACGCCACCGATGAGGAAATGAGGGAGGCGGCAAGGCTTGCCAAGGCGGACGAGTTTATCGAACGCCTGCCTGAGGGCTACGATACCCTGCTTTCGGAATCGGGAAGCAATCTGTCCCAAGGTCAAAGACAGCTGATCTCCATTGCCAGAGCCGTGCTTGCCGACCCTAAGATCCTGATTCTGGACGAGGCGACCTCCAGCGTGGATACCCGAACCGAAATGCACGTTCAGCAGGCAATGGTCGCCCTGATGCGGAACCGAACCTCCCTGATTATCGCCCATCGCTTGTCTACCATTCGTGACGCGGATCTCATTGTCGTGATCAAGGACGGCGTGGTGGCGGAAGCGGGCAACCATGAGGATCTGTTGCGGGCGGAGGGTGAGTATTACGCCCTGTATTGCAATCAGTTTGCGGGGATCGCTACGTGATGGAATTCAATCGGCTGCGCTTTGCGGCAATTTGCGAGGAAGAAGGGAAGCGCTTGGAGGGAGAGACGGACGGCATCGGGACCTATCGGGAAAAACGACTGCATCGAATTCTCAAGCGATTCGCCTCCGATGACGAAAACACCCACGAGATTCCCGTTGGGAAATACGTTGCTGACGTGCGGAATACGGAGGGAATTACGGAGATCCAGACCAAAAGTCTCCGCCTGCTTCTGCCCAAGCTTCGGTATTATCTGGAAGAGACCGATCTGCCCGTGACCGTGATCCATCCCATTTTGGCGGAAAAAACGCTGATCCGCATGGATCGAGAAACAGGAGAGGTGCTTTATCGGAAACGATCCCCCAAAAAGGGTCGCGCGGAGGACCTTTTGCCTGAGCTCTACGGATTATCGGAGCTTTTGCCCAATCCTCGGATTCGGGTGAGGGTGTTGCTGATCCAAGCCGAGGAGTTTCGCTTTTCCGAGCGAGTGCGATATCGACGGGAAGGGGCGTACGACTCGGAGCTGTTTCCCCGCGCGTTGATGGGCGAGGCGGACTTTTGCGATCGAGCAAGCTTTCGGCGCTTTTTGCCAACCGAAGGGGATTCCTTTTTTGCCGACGAGTACGGCGCGTTTGTTAAACTAAAAAAACGAAAGCTCTATTCCGCCCTGAATTTCCTGTGCGCCATCGGTCTGTTGCGACGGGAAAAGGAAGGGAAGCGGTATCGGTATTTTGTGATTCGGGACTCGGAGTCCGACGATTCCGCGCGAAAACGTAAATAAAATAAAAACAGAATCCACCGAAAATTCCTTCGGTGGATTCTGTTTTCGTTGTCCCCGTTTGTATTTTTTAATCGAGATACTCGGCAGATTCCAGAAGCTTGGCGCTTCGTTCCATGATCACGTCAAAGGTGTCACCCAATCGCTTTTTGGAATCGATAAATTTCTGATATGTCTTTTTGTCCGTGCCGTGAAGGTCGCTCCCTAACGCTACCACACGGTCGCTCTCCAAAATCGGAGCCAGCTTCCGCCTTTTTCCGAAGGAATCGAAAGCGTATCCATTGATCTGGGCGAAGGCACCCAGTCTCAACAACTCGTAGATCTCTGCCTTCTGCGTGTGAATATAGCGGTCAATGTGCGCCAGCACCACGGTGAATCTTCGTGTCAGACTCTCCACGGTGTAAAACAGATCCTCGCTCCACCCATCCATGGGAAGCTCCAACAATAGGACGTTGGTGCCACGAATACAAAGGGACTCCAGACGGTCCATCTGATGCAGACCCGCGCAATAAAGAACCTCTGCTCCCAAACAAATCCTCGGACTCCGTTCTTCACGTCGGGATAGCTTTTCTGCGGAAAAAGCCACCAACTGTAAAAATTCATCCATGTTCGCCGAATTGGGATAAAAATGCGGGGTTGCCACAACGGTGTCAACCCCGAACGCTTTGATGATCTCCAATTGATTCAGCGATTCCTTGGTCCCGCTTGAACCGTGATCGGCACCGGGGAGAATATGGGAGTGAAAGTCAATCAGAGGATACGGACGGTTCATTGATCCGCGTTCTTCTTGGTGGCTTCCGCAGACTGCTCCCAAGAGCTTTGTTCATACTGGGGCATATTGTACCGGCTGTATTTACTGTGCATTCCATACTTGGAATAACGGGAGGCGTAATGTCCGCCCGATCCCTTGATATTGTAATCGTTGAGAACTACGCCAACGATCTTGGCGCCTACCTGCTCCATGTCATCCATAATCGCAAGAACATCCTTGGCTCGGTTGTACCCCGAGCGCACGTCAAAGAGATATCCGTTGACACTCTGACAAATGGTTAGAGCGTCGGCAACCACGCCGATGGGCGGGAAGTCAAAGAAAATAAAGTCGTACTGGGTCTTCCAATCCGCCAGCAGATCCTTCAGCCGTTGACTGGTAAGAAGCTCGGAGGGGTTGGGGGGGATTCGTCCGCTGGTGATCAGATCCAAGCCGGGACGAACGTCCTTGTGAATGACATCCGAGGAGATACCTGAGATCAACTCGCTCAAACCTGCCTGCTTCTGGTTCATGTCAAAGAAACGGTAGATCATGGGACAACGCATGTCGCCGTCCACCAAAAGAACCTTTTTTCCCATTTGCGCAAAGGAAAGCGCCAAATTGGAAATAACGGTGCTTTTTCCCGAAGCCTCGGTCACAGAGGTGATCGCGAAGATGGGGCAGGTATCCGTTTCGGTTACCGTGTACAGCAGATTGGTACGAAGCTGGTTAAATGCTTCCCGAACAGCAAAAGGAGTGGTTTTATCCAACAGCTTTGCGGATGTCAACGCAAGCAATTTCTTTTTCTTTTTCATGACAGTCTCCTCCTTTTACTTTTTTTCAGAATTGGTTTCCCAACTGGGGATGGTGCCGAGTAGGGGACGGTTCAAAAGCTTTTTCACGTCCTCCTCGGTGGTAACGTTCATCTTGACCAGACTGCAAATCAGGGAAAATACATATGCCAGAGCGGCAGCACCGATCCCGCCAAGGGCAGTGTATGTAAGCAGACTGGGGGAATCGTGGGTAGTGGCAACTCTGGGTGGTGTTATCATCTCCAGACAGTTCAACTGATCGCTCAGTCCCAGCTCGTTGTCCGCCAACAGCTGCTGAATGTCGCCCTGAGAAACGGGAAGCTTACCCGACTCTTTCATTGCCTCGGGATGGGTGTTGTAGTAATTGATGACCGCATAGATCTTGTTCGCCAGCTTTTCGTTGGTGTTGCTGTTGGGCTTGGTCAGGGCGGTGATCGCATTGGGCGCGATTTCCGTGATGGCAACGGTTACGTCGTAAGCGAATTGTTTGTCAGTGTGAACCACGGACAAACTGAAGGTAGAGTTGTTGGTGTCCGCCGAGCTGCGGATCAGGGGACGAAGCTTGTCTGGCGTAACGTTCTCATAGCCCTTTTCCTTCAAATTCTCACAGACCATATTCAACAGATAGTCACTCTTGATGATGGATACGTAGTCGTTAATCAGATACTCGGAGGCACTGAGGTACGAGGCGGTGGTGTAGTCAATGGAGGTGTTTACGTTGACGACGTAAAACTTCACGGAAGAGGAGTATTTCTTCGCGATGAAGAAATGGGTGAAGCCGGCAACCAACAGCATAACAGCCAAGGCAATGATGACGATCCTCCACCAGGTCTTTTTTAAGATTTTAATTAAAAATTCAAGACTAATATCAAATTCCATGGGGATATCCTTTCTTTTTTTGCTCAAACGGTATCACCTGATCGCGCATATGTAATACGATATGGATTCAAGCATACCAGCTTATTATATCATAAAATGCTGATATTTGTCAATACATAAGAGGAAATTTGAAAACATTTCTATTGTTTTCGCTTTTTGGCGGCAGCGCTCAGGTGGAGTGGTTGTGACAGTGGTCGGTAAAGAAGCCTTCCAGATTGATTTCGTACACACCCACCTCGTTTTTGGAAAAGCCAATGGCGCGAAGCAAACCGTCGTCGGGGGATTCCCCCTCGTAGGTAGCGAAATGAACGCCGCAAAGATCGATAAAGTTCAGCGTACCTCTGCCCATGACAAACATGGCTTCAAAGTCACTGCACTCCTTGTTTTCCGTCCGATCGGGAACCTTGGCAAGATCGTACAGAACGCCGCCCTTGTCCGTCAGCTTGAATTGGCAGATTCCCACCAGCTCCTCGTCTACCGTTGCGGCATAGGCGAGCAGATCGGGATTGTATTTGATTTTACACTTGAGACAGATTTCCTCCTGACGGAGCTTGGATTGAATGGGAAGAACCTTTAACATAGTTCGAAGCCTTTCATTTTTTTAGATGTTGTTTTTCGCCTCGCAGATAAGCAAGCTCGGAGGCGTTGAGCTTTCTCCATTTTCCCGACGGGAGCTTGTCCACCGTCAGCTCGCCGATGGCAACGCGGGACAATCGGGTGATCGTCAGCCCCACCGCGGCGCACATCTTTCGGATCTGCCGATTGCGCCCCTCCAATAACCGCATTTCCAGAACGCTTTCCCCCGTTGCGCGGTCAAAGGAACGCAGACGGACCTTCACGGGCAGGATCGTATAGCCGTCAAGGACCATTTTCTGCCCCAGGGCAGCGAGGATTTCGTCCTCAACCGCCCCCTTGACAGTAACGTGATAGATCTTCGGGATCTCGTGTTTTGGATGGGTCAGACGGTTGGCAAGCGCCCCGTCGTCGGTGAGAAGCAGAAGCCCGTCGGAATCCATGTCCAACCGTCCCACGGGATAGACCCGCCGTCCTACGTTCGCCGTCAGATCGGCAACCGTTCGCCGTCCTCTTTCATCGGACAGCGTGGTCACGTAGCCTCGGGGCTTGTTCAGCAGAATACAGATCTTTTCCACCGCCGTGGGGCGAATGCTCGTTTTGCCGTATTCCACCCGATCCCGCATTGGGTCGATTCGAGTTCCCAGCGTGGCAATCTCGCCGTTGACCCGAACCTCACCTCGTCGGATCGCCTCTTCCGCGGCGCGGCGGGACAGGATACCGCAGTCGGTAAAATATTTTTGAAGCTTGATGGTATCCATGTCCGTCTCGTCCTTTTTGGTTTATTCCGTCTTGAAAAAGTTTTTGATTCGCCGCAGGAAGGGCGGCAGATCTGGCTCCTTTGCCGCTACCGAATCGGATAAGATCAAAGGAGAGGAAACAGCTTGCCCCTGACAGATCAGTGTTACGGTGCCGAACCCGTCTCCGTAGGAAACAGGGGCAAATAGAAAACGGGAGGTTCCTTGCACCGAGTAGGAGACATCCCCGTGACCCTTCGGAAGCGTTAATACCAAAGGCTCCGTGTTGGTCAGCGTGACCGACTCACAGACCCCTCCTGTTACGGGAAGCTCCACGAAAAAGGATCCTACCTGAGCAAAAACAACTCGTTCGTAGCGGGAAAAGCCGTAGTCCAGCATGGCGGCGTGATCCCGCCAGTCGTCGGGCGCGTTGAGCGTGACGGCAATCAGCACAAGACCGTCTCGCTGGGCGGCGCTGACCAGCGTTCTGCCCGTTTTTTTCGTAAAGCCCGTTTTCATCCCAATTGCTCCCTCGTAGGTCCGAAGGAGCTTGTTGTGGTTGAGCAAGAGCCGCTTGTTTTCCTCTCCGTCGTGAGGAATTGTCGCCCGAACGGTGGCAACGATCTGGCGAAGCAGAGGCTCACACAAAACCTCGGCAGCGATCTTCGCCAGCTCGCGGGCGGTGGTGTAATGCTCCTCATCGTATAGTCCGTGGGGATTGGTGAAATGCGTGTCGGTCAACCCCATTTGAGCGCCTCGCTCGTTCATTTTCGCGCAGAAATCCTCTACGCTTCCCGCCACGGCGATTGCGATGGCAGTCGCCGCGTCGTTGGCAGAGGAAAGCAACAGCGCGTATAATAACTCCCGCATGGTTAAGCGTTCTCCCTCCACTAAATAGATGGAGGAGCCTTCTACCCCTACCGCCTGGGCAGGGATCGTTACCACACGGTTTACGTCTCCCGATTCGGCGGCAACCAAGGCAGTCATCAGCTTGGTAGTGCTCGCCATTCCCAAACGGGCATCGGCGTTTTTTTCAAAATAGACTGCCCCATCCTCCCCATTGATCAGAATAGCGCTCTCGGCAGACACCGAGGGCAGGGAGAGCCCGTCTTCGGCAGCGGGCTGGGCATAGACCGAGACACAGAAACAAAACCCTATAACAAGGGCGACAATCAAAGCGCATATGTTTTTCATTCACGTTACCTCTGCTTTTCGTTGCATATAGTATATTGTATGGAAAAGGGCAGAGGTAAAATGAACGAAACGGAAAAAGAGTCAAAGAATGAAAGAAGAATTACTGTACTTCCTCTTCCTTGGGCTCCTTCGCAAACAGATCCTTGATCTTCGCGATGATATCGGGGGTTCTCTCTACCAGATCAGCGATCTGATCCACAGGATCGGGCTTGCCCTTCTGGTTGACGTTGATGAACTCCACGTCGCCGTAGCGGTCGATTACCAGAAAGCCCGCGGGAGAAACGGACAGACCTGTTCCGCCGCCGCCACCGAAGTTCTGAGGGCGGGGCTGGGCATCCTTCTTGGGATTGTAGTCAATACCGCCCGAGGCAATGCCGATGGAAATCTTGGAAATCGGAATGATCGTGGTGCCGCCCTCGGTCGCAATGGGATCGCCGATTACCGTGTTGGCGTCTACCATGGTGCGGATGTTTTCCATAGAGGAGCGGATAATCTCAGGAATTTTGTTTTCGTTTGCCATAATTTGAAATCCTTTCGCAATTTATTTTTATGAAACTTGGTTCTTCTATCAAGAAAGCCGAAGCTTATACTTGCAAGGTTATTTTATTTGGAAAGCTTTTTGAACGTCATACGGAACAGATTCTTCAGAAGCTTTCTCAAAGCGCCGAACAGGATATGGAAGATGTGCCATACACGGATGGAAAAGACGATCTTCACGTCCGCCTCGGGGGACTCCGCCACAAAATCGGGCGTTACGTCAAGCTCGGTCACGTCGGGAAGCTTGAGGGTGCGAACCGATTCCAGCAAGGGGAGAAGAATGTTCAGTGACTGGGTCAGCGCGCCGTAGGCGATGGCGGTGGACGCCGCGTCGCCTGTGGCAACCTTGATTTTCAGCCTTGCCACCTCAATGCGCAAATGCTTGAAGAATCGCTTAACCACGATGCCCACGATCTCGGTGATCATGTGAACCATGTCCAGAATCTCGGACATGCTCTTTTTCGGCTTCGTTGCTTTTTCGGCTTCCTTTTGCGCCTTCTTTTCCGCCTTCTTTTGCTGTTTGAGCTTAGCGGCTTCTCTCTTCTTCGCTTCCTTTTTCGCCGCTTTTTCACGGAGCTTTTTCGCCTTGGCGGCACTCATGGAATGAGGACCCGCTTTTTTTTCCCTGGAGGGAAGGATCCCAATCTTCAGAAACAGAACCCTCACTGAAAGCGACAGCTCGTCGCTGTACGCAATGGTGATCCTCGCGCGGAGAGAGCCGATGAACAGAATGAAGAATAAAATACAGCCAAGTACGATCCAACCCGTCATAGCGTCCCTCCTTTCTTTCGGTTATTGATGGTCACGGTAAAATAGTATTGGTAAGATTCGGGTAAAATTATTCAACAGCGGCGTCGTCTGATTCCTCGGCGCTTCCTTCGCCGCCCGCTTCGTCCACCGTGTCCTCATCCGCGATGGGCGTTTCTTCCTTGGGAGGAAGCAGGGTCTCGGTGGCGGGAAGCTCGGAGAGGGATTGAATGCCGAATACACGGAGGAATTTTTCCGTGGTGACGTACAGCATGGGTCTGCCAGGGGCGTCTAAGCGTCCGCATGCCTCGATCAGTCCCTTGTCGATCAGAGAGTTAAAGGCATAGGAGCTGTCCACACCTCGCACCTGATCCACAAAGGAACGGGTGGCAGGCTGATTGTAAGCGATCACCGCCAAGACCTCCATGGAGGAGGCGGATAGATTGCCGCCGCGGCGAATACCCAGCGCCTCTCGGATATAGGGAGCATATTGCTCCTTGGTGCAGAATTGACAGGTCTCGTCAAAGAGAAGCAGATTCACGCCCCGCTTGGACTTTTCGCCGTTGAATTCCTCGCTCATGTGTTGGATGATGGTTTTGGTGTTTCGCAGATCCAACCCCAACACCTCGGCAATCTTGGCGTATTTCACGGGATACCCCGCGGCGTACAGAATTGCCTCGATAGCACCCTCCAGATTTTTCAGTTGATTGATTTGTTCTTCCATTTCAACCTCACGTTTGATCGGCAGATTCGTTAGCCGAGAAATATTCGCTTTCCTCCACCGAGCTGTCGTCGGTGTTCAGGATCAGTCGGGTGGTGGCGCTCAGCAGCGCATTCTCCTCGTTGACGTCGTCGGCAAGCAAGAGCTTGCGAATCTTGATCAGCTCCAACACCCCGAGGAAGGAGGCGATCAGATCGGGGAGCGTGACCTCGTCAATGATCAGCTCCTCCAGCGTTGCCACTCCCCGCTTTTCAATGGTCCGAAGGATCGAGACGATCTTGATCTCCACGGGAATGATGGGCTTGCTGATCATGGGAGTAAAGGTGGTGGTAGCCGCCCGCTCCAGCGCGTTGTTGTAGGCAATGATCCTGCGCACCGCCGCGCATAAAGCGGTTACGTCTTGATCGTGAACGTAGGTTTTGTCAACCGAGATCTCATCGGTGTCCTTGATCATTCGTCCGCTGTAATAGGCGTACAGAGGGGAGAGCTTGACCACCGCTTCCTTGGCTTGCTGATACCGAAGCAACGCATCGGTCAGCTTGGCACGGGGATCCTCTTCCTCCTCCTCGGGGCGGGGCAGAAGCATCTTGCTCTTGATCAGCATCAGCTCGCTCGCCATGACGAGAAATTCCGAGGCGACGTCCATGTCCAGCTTCTGGGCTTCGGCAATGTATTCCACGTACTGATCGCAGATCAGGGCGATGGGAATATCGGAAATATTCACTTTGTTTTTTTGAATCAAGGTCAGCAGAAGATCCAAGGGACCCTCAAACTGATCCAAACGGTAGGTAACGGCGTCCATAAACCCCCCATGGAGAAAAAAGTGAAAGGATCAGATAAAATACCAGAAATAGGTGTCCTTCATCAGACCTGCCGTAAAGAGCAGCTTCATCACGAAGTCGGTTACAAGATTGAGTACGGGGGTCAGCACACCGAAGAACAGCAGAGCCATCAGAACGATGTAAATGATGTTTTCGTACTTCATGATCTTGAAATAGAGCGGATGGGGAAGGACAGCCAGCAGAATTCTCGAACCGTCAAGGGGCGGAACGGGAATCAGATTGAAAATAGCGAGAGTGACGTTCAGACGGATTCCATAGAACAGGAAGATCAACAGATAGAACGCCATCTGCGCCCAGAACTCGCTTGGGTAGGACAGATGAAACAGTCCCGAATACGCAAGCTTGAGCAAAACGGTAAAGACGGCGGCAAGAAGCAGATTGGAAACAGGACCCGCCAGAGCCGTCAGCGCCATGTCCCGCTTGGGTTTTTTAAAATAGCGCGCGGTGATGGGTACGGGCTTTGCCCAACCGAAGCCGAACAAAACCATACACACAAAGCCGATGGGATCCAGATGCTTGGCGGGATTCAGCGTTAGCCTCCCCAGACTGTAGGCGGTGGGATCCCCCAGCTTGTGCGCCGCGTATCCGTGGGCGGTCTCGTGCAGAGACAGCGCCAGAAGAATGATCGGTAAAGATAAGAGCAATTGCGTCACGTACGAACGGATGTCTCCGTCGCCGAGAAGCAGATATTCCAGCATAAAGATTCCTCCTAAACCGCAAACGCGGTGTTTTTAAAAACGGAGAGGATCGATCAGAGTTGGTCGAGTGCCACCAGATCCTCGTAGGTCTCGCGGCGAACCGCCACTCTCGCCTCGCCGTTTTTGACCATGATCACGGGCGGGCGGGGCAAACGGTTGTAGTTGGATGCCATGGAGTGGTTGTACGCGCCCGTAACCAGAACGGCGAGAATGTCGCCCCGTTGCGCTTTCTGGATCTCCATGTTCTCCCCCAGCAGATCGCCTGACTCACAGCACCGTCCCGCAAGGGTTGCCCGATACTCACGGGGCTCGGTGGCACGGTTGGCAATGAGAGCGGTGTACTGGGACTGGTAAAGGGCGTATCGGGGATTGTCGGGCATACCGCCATCCACCGAAATATAATTTTTGAAGCCGGGGATTTCCTTGACCGAGCCTACCGTATACAGAGTAGCGCCTGCGGCGGCAACCAACGACCGACCGGGCTCGAGAATCACTCTCGGCATGGGAATTCCGCTCTTACCGCAGAATTCCTTTACCACAGCGGCAATTCTGTGAATCGCGTCGGCGTAATCGATCTGGCGATCGTATTCGGTGTAGCGTACCCCAAGACCTCCGCCAAGATTCAGCTCCCGAATGTGGTAGCCGCATTCCTCCTTGATGGTGGCAAGGAAGCGGATCATAATGTCCGCGGCGTCGGCAAAGGGCTCGATATCAAAGATCTGAGAGCCGATGTGACAGTGAAGTCCCGCAAGCTCGATTCCTTGGGCGGCAATGGCTTTCTTGACGATGCGCATGGCTTGCCCCGTCGCGATGGCACTTCCAAACTTGGAATCTACGTTTCCCGTGATGACGGCGCGGTGGGTGTGGGGGTCGATCCCAGGTGTGATCCGAAGCAGGATCCGCTGGGTAATCCCACGACGGATCGCCTCCGCGGATACCGCCGCCAGCTCGTCCTCGTTGTCCACCACAAAGGTGCCAACGCCCATGTCCATGGCATCGGCAATGTCACGGTCGGTTTTATTATTTCCGTGGAAATAAATCCGCTCGGCAGGGAACCCCGCTTTCTTGGCGGTGAAAAGCTCGCCGCCCGAGACGCAGTCTACGCCCAGTTCCTCCTCCGCCGCGATGCGGTACACGCCCGTAAAGCAAAGCGCCTTGGAGGCGTACAGAGGAAGGGCGTCCTCGCCGAAGGCGTCGGTCGCCGCCTTCTTATAGGCGCGGCAGTTTTCTCGGATGACCTCCTCGTCCAGAATATAGGCGGGAGTTCCGTATTCCTTTGCCAGCTCGACGGCATCCATGCCGCCGATGGTCAAGTGTCCTTTTTCATTCGTGTCAAAATGCTTGTGAAGAATCATGGTAGTTCCTTTTTCGCTTTATGCGTTGATAATATCGGGTAATTTGGTCACCATATTGTGGAGATGCTCGGTAACGTTGGTTCTTACCGCCGTAACCGTCCCCTCGTCATAGGTGTAGATGTTGATGGAGGCGTTGTGGACGAAGGGAATCTGTCCCACCTCGTCGGATCCCAGACCGTGGGCGTAGGCGTCAAATGCCCGCACCACCGTGGCGTGGGTGGCGATCAGAAGACAGTTTCCGTCATTTTTCTTCGCCAACTGACAAATATACGGCACCACCCGCTCGTAGACCTCCTTGGTGGATTCGCCGTCTACGGGTCGGCTATGGGCATAATCGGTTCGCCAGACCGAAAACGCATCTGGATACCGCTTTGCGATCTCCTCAAATGGCATGCTTTCCCACGCGCCGCCAAAGATCTCACGGAAATTCAGATCCTTGACGATCGGCAACCCAAGGGCTTCTCCCACGGGGGTCGCCGTGTGGTACGCGCGTAACAGATCGCTGGCGCGGATCACGTCGATCCGCTCGTTGTTTTTCAGATAATTGGCAACCGCCCGCGCCTGCTTTTTGCCAAGCTCGGACAGATCAAAGTCCGAATGTCCCGCAAACAGATTCTTTTCATTGGCGATGCTTTGTCCGTGACGGACAAGTATGATTCGTGTCATGATTCCTTACTTTCTTAAAGCTCCGTGTAACGGAAAATGGTTTTCCAAAGCTCCTCTTTTCCTTCGCCCTTGAGCGCGGAGAAGGGGATCAGCGGTGCGTCGGCGATCAGCGGATGAGCGCGAAGTGCCGCCAGATTGTTCTTTCTCTCGGTGGCGTTCAGCTTGTCAACCTTGGTGGCGACCACCGCATAGGGAAGCTCCGATGCCCGAAGAAAATCCAGCATCATCTCGTCGTCCGCCGTGGGACCGATCCTGCTGTCAACGAGCTGTAATACCAGCGACAGTCGGTCAATGTTTTTGTTTTGGGTGAAATATCCATCGGTCAGCGCGCTCCACTTTTTCTTGTCCGCGGGACTCCGCTTGGCAAAGCCGTAGCCGGGAAGGTCTACCAGATAGAGCTTGCGGTCCACGTCGTAAAAATTGATGGTAATGGTCTTACCGGGAGCCGAGCTGACACGGGCAAGATTCTTGCGGTTTAACAATGCGTTGATCAGAGAGCTCTTTCCTACGTTGGAGCGTCCCGAAAAGGCGACCTGAGGGATGGGCTCGGAGGGGAACTGCTTGGGCAGTCCCGCGCTGATCTTCAATTGAACGTTTTGTGTATTCAGAGGCATAGTCGTCTCCTTGCTTTTTGGTTTACCGTCCCAAGGGCAGAGGGCGAGAGCCGCCGCGCCCCGTGGGGATCAGTTCGGGATAGTCGGCTTCCTCGCGAATGGCGGAACGGGTGACCGCTTCCTCAGCCGATTCCTCAACGGGAAGCAGAGCGTAGGAAAGCACGTCGGCTACCTTGCGGCAGGGAAGGAAGCGCAAATGGTCGCGGGCGAGAGGATCGATCTCCTCCAGATTCCGCATATTGTCCTCGGGGAGCAGGACAGTAGTCACACCCGCGGAGTACGCCGCCATAGTCTTTTCCTTCAGACCGCCGATGGCAAGCACGTTGCCGCGGAGGGAAACCTCTCCCGTCATCGCCACGTCCCGACGGACCTTGCGCCCGCTCAGCGCGCTGACCAGAGCCGTGACCATGGTCACCCCCGCGGAGGGGCCGTCCTTGGGAACCGAGCCCTCGGGGAAATGAATGTGAATATCTTTTTTCTGATAGAAATCGGGAGCAATACCAAGGTCTGCCGCCATGGAGCGAACGATGCTCACGGCGATCTTCGCCGATTCCTTCATCACGTCGCCCAAGGAGCCCGTCAGCTCGATCTTGCCCGTGCCCTCCAGAACGGCAACCTCCACGCGGAGCATATCGCCGCCTGCCTGCGTATAGGCAAGTCCGTTGACCACACCAACCTCATCCCGCTCGGAAATGTGGTCGGGGAGCATCTTGCGAACGCCCAGATAATCCGCTACGTTCTCCTCCGTCACTTTCAACCGCTTCCGCTCTTTGTTCTCCGCAAATTGCTTTGCCGCCTTGCGGATGACGTCGGCAAGAGCCCGCTCCAGATTTCTCACGCCCGCCTCACGGGTGTAATAGTCGATGATCTCTCCTACCGCCCCGTCGCTGATGGAAAGCATCCTGCGATTTAAACCGTGCCGCTTGATCTGTTTTGGGATCAAATGGTTACGGGCAATGGAAAGCTTTTCGTTCTTGGTGTAGGTCTTCAACTCGATGATCTCCATTCGGTCCAGAAGAGGACGGGGAATGGTGTCGAGGGTGTTTGCGGTGGCAAGAAAGAGACAGTCGGACAAATCAAAGGGAAGCTCTACGAAATGATCGCGGAAATTCTTGTTTTGTTCGGAATCCAATACCTCCAGAAGGGCGGAGGCAGGGTCGCCGTGGGCATCTCTCGTTACCTTGTCGATCTCATCCAAAAGGATCAGAGGATTGCGGACCTTGGCTTGGATCAGCGCGTTGATGATCCGACCGGGCATCGAACCGATATAGGTCTTTCTGTGACCGCGGATGTCCGCCTCGTCCCGAATACCGCCCAAGGAAACGCGAACGTATTTCCGCTTCATTGCCTTGGCGATAGAGGCGCCAATGGACGTCTTACCTACACCGGGAGGACCTACCAGACAGAGGATTTGATTGCCAAGGTTCGGATTGAGCTGCTTGACGGCGAGGTATTCCAGAATCCGCTCCTTCACCTTCTCCAGACCGTCGTGGTCGGCGTTCAGAATTTTCTCCGCCGCTTGGATGTCCACACGGTCGCGGGTGACCTCGTTCCACGGGATCTCCAGACAAACGTCCAGATAGGAACGGAGAACCGATGCCTCGGAGGAGCCAAAGGGAGTTCTCGCCAAACGCTCGTTTTCCTTCAATAGCTTTTCTCGCGCCTCGTCGGGAAGCTTTGCCGCCATGATCCGCTCGTAGTATTCGTCGGGATCCTGTCCCTCGCCTAACTCATCCTGAATCACGCGGATCTGTTCTCTGAGATAATATTCCTTTTGATTCTGGTTCAGATTGGCACGGACTCTCTTGTGGATATCCAGCTCACATTCCAGAAGGGAAGCCTCCTCCTTTAGAAGGGCGACCAGAAGCTCGATCCGCTTCACGGGATCAAAGCACTCCAGAATCATCTGCTTGTCGCCGTACTTCACTAAAATGTTAGAGGCGATAAAGTCCGCCAGAAGGGCGGGATTGGTGATGGCTTTCGCCGTCATCACAATATCGTCGCTGACCGACGGAAGGAAGGTGACCAGCCGTTCCGTCTCGGAGAGCATGGCGCGGCAGTAAGCTTGGGAGCGAATGCTGTCCTCGTCGGTCATGGTCAGGGTCTTGCCAATGGCGTCGGCGCAAATATAATCCGCAAAGGCGCGGAAGGAAGACACCGTGGCGCGGGAATAGCCCTCGGTGAGAATCCGCATCCCACCATCGGGGGTTTTGAGGGACTGCTTGACGCGGGAAACGGTTCCCACGCGGAACAGTACGTCACCGGAGAGCCGCTCCGCGTCGGGAGCGGTAACCGTGCAGATCAGTACCAGAGAGTCGGTGGCAAACGCCGCCTCCGCGGCACGGATGCAGATCTCGTCCGTCAGCTCGAAGCTCAACGACACCCCGGGGAAGGCGACAGCCCCCCTCAGAGCAATAACGGGGAGAGAAAGCGTTTCAATTTTTTCTATGTATTTTGGCATAATCGTATCCTTTCAATTGGGGAAAAGCGGAAGAACCGACGAAAAAACGGCTCTTTTTTTTGTTGGTACAAAGCGGTACACTAATACAATTTTATATTATAGCACAAATCCGCCGAAATTTCTACTGTTTTCAAAATTATTTTAAATTTTATTCAAATATTAATAATGTTAATAAATCATTATCGCTGAACTTTGGCGCACCCCCTCGCCTTCCCCAAAAGAGAACCCCCACTCGGCGATTGCCGAATGGGGGTTAAAAAAGCACAACCGTTGACAGGCTTGCGCGTTGATATCATAAGCTTGATATTCCGCAAGAACAATTGACCGTTGTGCGCGATGCTGTGGAGTTGGTGCCGCCGACAGCTCTAATATTATACCTTGAATTTTTGAAAAAGGCAATGTTCAAATTACACGATTTTTTGTCGAAATTTTCGTGAAAAACGATACACGTTAGAAAAAAATAAGAATTTTCTTAAAAATTTTGGCAGAAAGGACAAAAGGAAAAATGGATGTCGTAGGTTCTGTCGTAGGATACGGCGGAAAAGAATGAAAGATAAAAATTTTTAGGAAGCGCTTTTTTAATAGAGAAAGCAGGCGGCGGGACGGTGATTTCAAATCCCTTTTGAAATTTCTCAAAAATTTTTCAAAAAAGGCTTGACAGCGGAAAGAAGTTGTGATAGAATACATAGGAAAATGAAGCAGAACGATCTCCGTTCTCACCGTGCCGCAAAGGCGCGTACGGTTGATATTCTTTCTCTCGGACTTGGTACGGGAGGATTTGTGTCGTGCGGGGATGCTCTCTTCGCATGATTTTTTTTGCCATATGGCAATCTTTGGAGGTGTATTTCGTATTAGCGCAAAAGAATTGTTGATCAATGAGGAGATCAAGGCAAAGGAAGTAAGAGTTGTAGACGCGGATGGCAATCCCATCGGCATCATGTCTCCCGAGGCAGCCTTGAAGATTGCTTACGATCAGGGCTATGATCTGGTTTTGATGGCTCCGCAGGCACAGCCGCCCGTATGCCGTATCATGGATTACGGTAAGTACCGTTTTGATCGGGATAAGAAGGAAAAGGAAGCCAAAAAGAAACAGCAGACGGTGGAATTGAAGGAGATTCAGCTTTCCTGCCGAATCGACACGCACGATTTTGAGACAAAGGCGCGCCATGCGGTGCGGTTTCTCGAAAGCGGCAATAAGGTCAGAGTCGTCATGCGCTTTAAGGGACGTGAAATGAGCCACGTTTCAATCGGACAGGAGATCATGCGGAAGTTCCGTGATACCTGTAGCGAGGTGGGCAGCGTAGATAAAGCCCCCGCGCTCGACGGAAGGATCATGAGCATGGTGATCTCGCCGCTGAAGCTCAAATAATTGTTAATCAAAACGCGGGGAACCGCTTTTGAGATAAATCGGCAAACAAAGCCGCGTCAAAAATTGAAAAAGAAAAAAGGAGATTATAAAAATGGGAAAGATCAAGACACATAAAGCATCGGCTAAGAGATTTTCTGTTACCGCTTCTGGTAAGGTAAAAATGGGTCACTGCCACCACAGACACAACACGGGCTTGAAGACCGCAAAGAGAAAGAGACATCTGCGCTCCAGCGCAATTCTCAGCGAGTCCATGACCGCAAATATCAGAACGCTGATCCAGAAATAATCGGAATAGGAAGAAGAGGAGGACATAGAAAATGGCAAGAATTAAGGGCGCGATGATGACGCGCAAGAGAAGAAATAAAGTACTGAAGGCGGCAAAGGGCTATTGGGGCGCAAAGTCCAAGCATTTCAAGATGGCAAAGCAAGCCGTTCTCAAGAGCGGAAACTATGCGTTTGCGGGCAGAAAGATGAAGAAGAGAGACTTCCGTCAGCTTTGGATTGCTCGTATTTCCGCGCAGGCAAAGGTAAACGGAATGAACTATTCCACCTTTATGCATGGCTTGAAGCTGGCAGGCATCGACCTGAACCGCAAGATGCTCTCTGAGCTGGCAGTATCCGATAAGGAAGCATTTGCCGCACTGGTAGAGAAGGCAAAGGCTGCTCTTTAATCTGAGCGATAAAACCCGGTAAATAGTTACCGGGTTTTATTTATCGTATGGAGTAAAAACAACATGAAAGAAGTGATTACGTCCCGACAGAATCCCCGTGTGCGGGAGGTCTGCGGATTGACCGAAAAAAAGAAAAGACGGGAAGCGGGACAGTTCCGCTTTGACGGCATCAAGCTGTTTCGGGAAGCGTTGTCGCGCGACCTCAAGCTGACGTCGGTCTTTGTGCGGGAGCCCGCGTCGGAGGCAACGGATGCCCTTTTGAGACAGGCGATCGAGGAGGGGAAGCTGACCGAGCGGGAGATCGTATGGGTTAGTGACTCGGTGTTTGAGAAGATCAGCGAGGAAAAGAATCCGGAAGGGGTCCTATGCGTGGCAAAGACGTTGGACGGCTTGCATCGTCGCGGAAGGGCGGAAGCCCTTGCGAAACGGATCGGAGACGAGGAACGCTTGTTGATTGCGGAATCCTTGCGGGATCCGGGAAACTTGGGAACGGTCATGCGGAGCTGCGCGGCTCTGGGGATCGATTGCTTGATCCTCACCGAGGATTGTGCGGACCTTTATAACGGAAAAACCGTCCGAAGCGCGATGGGGGCATTGTTCCGCCTGCAAACCTTGACGGTAACGGAAGGCGAGCTTCCCGCACTGATCGGACTGCTTCGGGAGCGCGGACGGAGCGTATACGCCGCGGCACTTCGGGAGGACGCGAGAGAAATCGGAGCGTTTGAGCTGACACGGGGCGATTGCTTTGTAATCGGAAACGAGGGGCACGGATTATCGGAAGAAACGATTGACGCTTGTAACGGTACGGCGATCATTCCCATGCGGGAAGGGAACGAATCCCTGAACGCCGCCGCGGCAGCAGCCATTTGCGTCTGGGAAACCGTTCGCACATAATTGTACCACCCGCACGGAAGTTTTCGGTCAAGCCTCACGGCTACACACGCGCGGAAGTTTTTGCGTCGCTTTTTTCAAAAAGCGACCGCCCATCCAAGGGCGCGGAGCCCGTGGGCGCCCGTCGCGACGGGCGCAATCCCCCATCGTCATAAGCGTCCGAAAGGGTGAATTGGCGAAGCCAAGAGGGGAAACCACGAGTGGGGTTTCCCCTACCTGAACGCTCAGCACCTTTCAACCCTCGT